>NZ_CP043930.1:6466559-6778746 GCF_009720525.1 Gimesia benthica | reverse complement strand
CAGCTGGTTTGTCATCTTTCTTAGCACTCACGCTTGATTTCTCCTCAATGTTACAAAATCTGAAGAAGTTATTGGTTCCGGATATGGGAACTGTACGGACCGGAGATGAAGAGCTCCTGCAGTGACAGGCAGTTCATCGCGGTAAAAAAAGATCAGTTCGTCCCGAGTTCCCTCAAGACACCTGAAACATAACATCGGCCTGTTCACTATTCAAGAACAGAAACCCAAGTCTTTCAAACTCTTACGAGACAGGGCATCGACCCTGACGAAAATTACTGTATGTTGTCAAAAAGCAACTCAATCGCCTATCTCACCTACAACAGCCAGTCGACGTTGCACTTATGAAAAAAGGCCCTGATATGTCATCATACGTCACATATCAGAGCCTGCTGAATTTAAATTCAGTGAATTAGCGATTTAAAGTATGGGACCTGCCCAGTTTGAGAAGACTGCATCAAAGTCGCCATCTCCATCCTGGTCCAGTCCTGTCAGCTGCCAGTCGGCAGGATCCAGCTCACTCAATTCGTGACCCAGAATCTCGCCAGACTCGATAATCGACAGGCCGTGTTCCCGCAGCGACTGAACGAATTCTTCATTCAGACCTTCCAGCAGTGTCAGATCCAGTTCACTCGGATCTGCTCCCTGGGAGAGCTGATTCAGGGTGTTCCAGACCTGATTCCAGATCACAGGCAGATTCGAGCCTGCAGGATCACTCTGGCTTCCAGAGGCGTCGAAGCTGACCTGAGCCAGTTCTACCAGGGGAGCCAGCGGCTGGATTGCTTCAGGCAGAACAGTTTCATCGCTGCCTGTCAGAGGCAGATTTGCCATCAGCGGAGCGTTGACGCCCACCATAATCTCGAAGTCGCCAGAAGCAGCCGTCTCATGAGCGGTCTGCAGAATCAATGCATCCAGAATCGAAGGCAGTTTCCGCACACCCGGATCGAGTGTCGCGTTCATGACGTCGCCATCATGTACCGAATCATCCAGGTGCAGGCCATCGTCTGTCAGCGTTGCTTCAAATCCGTTGCCGACGAAGCTCAGCGTACCACCTACGCCCACCTGAATGTGGCTTTCGAATGGTGCATAAGTATCTGTGAAGCCGGCAACGTGACCGATTTCATGCAACAGCACGGTTAACAGGTCGTAATGACCAGCCGCATCGGAATTGATGTCAGCCGTGTAAGACACGCCCCCTTCCAGCTCGCCACCACCAAAGGCAGTTGTCGAGATGTCAGAGTACCAGCCCAGGCCGGCGGCATCGTCGTCCAGTGTCACAATCCCGGCGACAGGTCGGCCCTGCTCGTCGACAGCGGTGATCTGGCCTTCACCCAGTTGAGTGCCGCCCAGGTCGGTGATCACCAGCTGGATATCCAGAGGCTCATCCATTCCCAGGGCGTCCTGCCAGATGCTCAGTGCCGTATCCATTACCTGATCGATCGAAGAGTCACCACTGATGTTGGTGGTCTTACCATACCAGCGTTGCAGGAAGTTCGACGGGTAGACTACATCCCTGTCCCCGCCTTTCGAAACTCCATAGTTGGTGGCAAAGAACGTCAGGTCTTTGAAGTTGACATCACCACTCTTATCGGCATCCAGGGCCCAGACATAAGGTGAATCCGTATCGAGCACATTCTGGTTGTAGACCGAAGCCAGAATCGTCAGATCCTTGAAGTCAATGACATCATCATCATTCACATCATAGGCAATCGCCCACAGGTCTGTTTCGGGAGCATCGCCCACCAGCAGGGTGGTCTCTGTGTCATCTGTCAGGCTGACACTCACATTGCTCAACGAGAGCCCCAGGGCATGTGGACCGATGAATTTATCCTCGAAGTCAATCGAGACATCATCCTGCTCCAGCGATTCAAATTTCACGCGGGCCAGCAGAGCCTTCTTGAGGTGCCCTGCTTTCTCGTATTGAGCCGTTCCGCTCAATCCGGTTACGACGCCGGTGGCATCATCAATGATTGCCTGCCCGTTGTCAGCAAACGCGGCACCAAATTCAATCGCCGTGGCGGTGAAGAAATCGGTGTTGTAATTCAGATCGGCAATCGCTGCAGTAATGCCCTGAGCATCTGCCGTTTCAACGTAGATTTCCACCCAGAAGGAACTCCACTCATCGATCCAGGTATCGCTGTTCGGCAGACTGCTGGTCTGACCATAGGCATCCAGCTGGGTCTGATCACGGACGACCGCCAGATCGACGGCTGTCCCGTCTTCCAGCGGTGCATCAGTAATGACAGCCTGGGTTCCATGCAGCGGTGCTGCACCATTCTGGACTGTGATATGCAGGTCATAGCTACCCACATCCGAAGGATCAACGCCCGTCGGACGTCCTGCGGTATCCGTTGGATCATATGAAACCGGGTCATCAAGGTCGTTATAAGCACTGATCCCGATAAAGAAATTACCCGCACTTCCCGTAGTGTTGGTGTAGGTTACATAGGAATCAAAGTTGGACAGGAAACTGACAAAGTTTTCATCCGGGGCCAGATCGTCATCCGAGTAAGCCACTTCGTTTCCGGCTGCATCAAAGATCCGCACCACGCTGTCCAGTCCTGTCTGGAACTGGCTGGCGTCGATGTCCACGATCACGCTGTCACCAGCGTTCAACTGCACCTGGAACATATCGACATCCAGCAGCGGATCGGCGATGGAAGTATTATTCCCGATGCCACCGTAATAGGTATTAGTCCCCGTCGAGGCAGAACTCAAACCGGTGGCATGAGCCGTACCGATTGTGTCTCCAAATTGATCTGTCGTTTCCTGATCCACGAGGAAGCGGGCGGTCGCGTAGCCGGTCAGTTTCAACTCGACAGGATATCCCGCTTCGGTGTTGAAGTTGAGCACGCGGCTGACAGGTATCACCAGTTCATACAGACCGGTAGATAATTCCTTCAGTTTGGCCTGGCTCCAGCTGTCCACACCGGTTGGTACGCCTGCCCCGGATCGAAGAAGGCCATCGTTTCACCAGCTGTGGACTCGACCGTATCACTGGCAACAAAATTACCAAAGGCCGGCACAACCAGCATGGAATAGAGGTCACCATTGGTCAGTTGCCAGTCCTCGGAAATGTTGAAATTACCGTCGCCATCCAGAGCCTGCGTACTGGAGAGTACCTGCACCAGGGCATCCCGAATGGCAACTGTCAGATCAGCGGGGTTACCAGTCCCGTTGAAATTCGATAGCACGCCTTCCAATCCGAAATCAGCCAGTTCCTCTGTAGTTCGGTCATTATTCGCTGCTGTGCGATCGGGCAGGGCCAGCCCGGAGGGGTTGACCTCAATGAACGAATCCAGAATCTGAATCGTGGAAGGATTATTCACATCGTCGAACAGGACTTCCAGACGACCACTCACGGTCGTACTGTCCAGCCCCAGATCCTGAGGAGTCAGCGTAATCACTTCCCCGCCAATATTGATCGTCCCTTCGATGTTGATATTGGTCATATCCGTCTGGATCAGGAATTCGGAGGTCCCGAAATGTGACACCGAAGTACCAATGATATCAATCTGACTCAGATCGATTTCAGTACCGCGATTGACCAAATCTTCACCGGGTGTAATATTGACGGTATACTCAACCGGGTCGGCGTCTGCTGTCGGGGCGTTGGCGATAAATGACGCGTAACCGACCCGGGCATAGTAGCCATCAGCCATGCCAGGCATCAGGGTGATTCCTGAGAAATCTTCGATTACCCCGGTGGCATTATTGATACCACCCACCTGGGTCAGGAGTCGGAAGGCACTCGCAACACCAGTGACATCGGCAAAATCACCAAAGGCTGCCGTTGTGTCATCCCATAACAGATCAAGCACAACAGAAGTGATCGAGGAATTTTCCGTGGTCTGAGCGGCCAGAACCTGGGCCAGTTGATCGCTGATCCAGATTTCAACATTGTAGCTGGCCCCCTCGACATACTGCGTCGTTTCAGCAGGCAGCGAACCGACGTCAGCCACCTCGGGAGAGACCGTGATGTTGCCACCAGAGACTTTATTAATGGTGCCGCCGGTTCCATCCAGTTCAACCCGAATCGCCAGGCTGCCATCATACAGTTTATCCAGAATGGTACTGTTGAAGCCTTCGCCGGCAGCAAAAGTACCGTGCAGACTGTCATTCGTCAGATCCAGCGAGGGACTGTCATCGGCACCGACTGAGTTGTAGATCGTATAGACCACGGCATTTCCGTTGGTGGTATCGACCAGTCGAACCGACTTCACATCATCATCAATGGTACCAGTCTGAGAACCATCCAAATCAATTTCATAGTCAGTCAGATAAATCGAATACTCGAGGTCCGCATTCCCGTTGGTCAGATGGAACAAACCACGTCCTTGAGAACCCAGACCGCCTTCGGCACGGAAGTACGTGAAGTCGCGACCGCCGGAAAGTGTCGGCGTAGCGATCAACCGGATTTCCATGGTTTGCTGCGGGTCAGGAATCAACTGGAAGGTCGGCTCAAACGTGGGTGAAATCCCATCAGTCGACTCGGCACGCAGTGTGATATCCGTAGGCAGTCGTTCCTGGTCAGAGGCATAATCAGTGAACGTGATTTCCAGGATGTTATCGGTGATGCTCACACTTTCGACCCAGAAGTTTGCTGCAAACGAAGCACTGCTGAGCAGGGTGTAGGTGATGTCATCACTGGCATCGGGATCATTAAAGTAATTATCCAGGTCAATGGTCACCGTCGACAGACCGTCGCTGTAAACATCGTCCAGCGGTGCGGTCTGAACCAGGTCCTCGTTGGTACCGGTAATCGTCATCGTGACGGTGGCGGTATCCGAACTGCCGTTACCATCGCGAATCGTATAAGTAAACGTATCCGTTGCCGTATCGGTGGGCAGAAGCAGGCTGGCGAACTGACCGTTCGGATTGTAAGTGAGTGTACCGTCCGCCTGCAGCGTCAGAGTCGCCCCAGAATCGAGCGTGATTGCATTCCCGACGACCGCGGTAACAGTACCCAGCGTTGTATCGGTAATTTCAAAGACCGACAGAGTATCATTCACATCCGGGTCCAGATCGGGACCATTGCCGTTATTCAGGCGAACATCAAAGTTCAAAGAAACATCTTTGGATGTAGTCACGTCGTCGTCAACGGCGGTAACAGGATCGTTGACACCGGTTACGGTGACCGTGACTGTGCCCGTATTACTTACGGCACTATTTGAATCGGTGGCAGTGTAAGTGAAGGTCACCTGGCGGGTTTGACCGACGGCCAGGTCCTGGAAGTCAGTCCCTGGATTGAAGGTAAAACTGCCGTCTCCGTTTGAAGAAGCAGTTCCTTCACTCGGTTGAGCGGTGATTGTATAGACCAGGCTGTTCGCATCATCGTCGCTGTCGACATCGTCAGCCAAGACACTCGTTGATACCGTACCACCATCTTCAGTCGCGGCAATACCTTCGTCGGCGGCCGTTGGATCATCGTTCACGCCAGTAACGGTGACCGTGACAGTTCCCGTATTACTTACGGCACTATTTGAATCGGTAGCGGTGTAAGTGAAGGTCACCTGGCGGGTTTCTCCCAAGGCCAGGTCCTGGAAGTCAGTCCCCGGATTGAAGGTGAAGCTCCCGTCACCATTGGAGGAAGCAGTTCCTTCACTCGGTTGTGCGGTGATCGCATAGACCAGGCTGTTCGCGTCGTCGTCGCTGTCCACATCATCGGCCAGCACGCTCGTGGATACCGCACCACCGCCTTCGGTCGCCGCGATGCCTTCGTCGGCAGCCGTCGGATCATCGTTCACGCCGGTCACGGTCACCGTCACGGTGCCCGTGTTGCTCACACCACTATTTGAGTCGGTGGCGGTGTAGGTGAAGGTCACCTGGCGGGTTTCGCCCACAGCCAGGTCCTGGAAGTCAGTTTCCGGATTGAAGGTGAAACTGCCGTCACTGTTATTGATCACAGAACCTTCCGAGGGAGTGCTCGTGATCGCGTAAGTCAGGCTCGCTGGTGTATCATCCGAATCCACGTCATCCCCGTCGAAGTTGCCATCCACGGTGACGCCGTCTTCGGTCGCGGCAATACCCACGTCGGCGGCGGTCGGATCATCGTTCACGCCGGTGACGGTCACCGTCACGGTGCCCGTGTTGCTCACCGCACTATGCTGGTCAGTGGCAGTATAGGTGAAGGTCACCTGGCGGGTTTCGCCCAAGGCCAGGTCCTGGAAGTCAGTCCCCGGATTGAAGGTGAAGCTGCCATCTCCGTTGGAAGAAGCAGTTCCTTCACTCGGCTGAGCGGTGATCGCATAGACCAGGCTGTTCGCGTCGTCGTCACTGTCCACATCATCGGCCAGCACGCTCGTGGATACCGCACCACCGTCTTCGGTCGCCGCGATGCCTTCGTCGGCGGCCGTCGGATCATCGTTCACGCCGGTCACGGTTACCGTCACGGTGCCCGTGTTGCTCACACCACTGTGCTGGTCAGTGGCGGTGTAGGTGAAGGTCACCTGGCGGGTTTCGCCCACAGCCAGGTCCTGGAAGTCAGTTTCCGGATTGAAGGTGAAACTGCCGTCACTGTTATTGATCACAGAACCTTCCGAGGGAGTGCTCGTAATCGCGTAAGTCAGGCTCGCTGGTGTATCATCCGAATCCACGTCATCCCCGTCGAAGTTGCCATCCACGGTGACGCCGTCTTCGGTCGCGGCAATACCCACATCGGCGGCGGTCGGATCATCGTTCACGCCGGTGACGGTCACGGTCACGGTGCCCGTGTTGCTCACAGCACTGTGCTGGTCAGTGGCGGTGTAAGTGAAGGTCACCTGGCGGGTTTCGCCCAAGGCCAGGTCCTGGAAGTCAGTCCCCGGATTGAAGGTGAAACTGCCATCTCCGTTGGAAGAAGCAGTTCCTTCACTCGGCTGAGCGGTGATTGTATAGACCAGGCTGTTGGCATCATCGTCGCTGTCCACATCATCGGCCAGCACGCTCGTGGATACCGCACCACCGTCTTCGGTCGCCGCGATGCCTTCGTCGGCAGCCGTCGGATCATCGTTCACGCCGGTCACGGTCACCGTCACGGTGCCCGTATTACTCACCGCACTATTTGAATCGGTGGCGGTGTAGGTGAAGGTCACCTGACGGGTTTCGCCCAAGGCCAGGTCCTGGAAGTCAGTCCCCGGATTGAAGGTGAAGCTCCCGTCACCATTGGAGGAAGCACTTCCTTCACTCGGCTGAGCGGTGATTGCATAGACCAGGCTGTTCGCGTCGTCGTCGCTGTCCACATCATCGGCCAGCACGCTCGTGGATACCGCACCACCGCCTTCGGTCGCCGCGATGCCTTCGTCGGCAGCCGTCGGATCATCGTTCACGCCGGTCACGGTCACGGTCACGGTGCCCGTGTTGCTCACACCACTGTGCTGGTCAGTGGCGGTGTAGGTGAAGGTCACCTGGCGGGTTTCGCCCACAGCCAGGTCCTGGAAGTCAGTCCCCGGATTGAAGGTGAAACTGCCGTCTCCGTTGGAAAAAGCACTTCCTTCACTGGGTTGTGCGGTGATTGCATAGACCAGGCTGTTGGCGTCGTCGTCACTGTCCACATCATCGGCCAGCACGCTCGTGGATACCGCACCACCGCCTTCGGTCGCCGCGATGCCTTCGTCGGCAGCCGTCGGATCATCGTTCACGCCGGTCACGGTCACGGTCACGGTGCCCGTGTTGCTCACACCACTATTTGAGTCGGTGGCGGTGTAGGTGAAGGTCACCTGGCGGGTTTCGCCCACAGCCAGGTCCTGGAAGTCAGTTTCCGGATTGAAGGTGAAACTGCCGTCACTGTTATTGATCACAGAACCTTCCGAGGGAGTGCTCGTAATCGCGTAAGTCAGGCTCGCTGGTGTATCATCCGAATCCACGTCATCCCCGTCGAAGTTGCCATCCACGGTGACGCCATCTTCGGTCGCAGCAATACCCACGTCGGCGGCGGTCGGATCATCGTTCACGCCGGTGACGGTCACCGTCACGGTGCCCGTATTGCTCACCGCACTATTTGAATCGGTAGCGGTGTAGGTGAAGGTCACCTGGCGGGTTTCGCCCACAGCCAGGTCCTGGAAGTCAGTCCCCGGATTGAAGGTAAAGCTGCCGTCTCCGTTGGAAGAAGCACTTCCTTCACTCGGTTGTGCGGTGATCGCATAGACCAGGCTGTTCGCGTCGTCGTCGCTGTCCACATCATCGGCCAGCACGCTCGTGGATACCGCACCACCGCCTTCGGTCGCCGCGATGCCTTCGTCGGCGGCCGTTGGATCATCGTTCACGCCAGTCACCGTGACCGACACGGTCCCTATTGACTGACCACCACGTTCATCTTCCAGTGTGTAGGTAAATGTATCAACTACCATTTCCCCGGCGGCCAGAGAGTCGAATGCTCCCGTCGGATCGTAGTTAATGGTCCCGTCGAGATTCAGAGTCAGCGCGGCCCCACCATTTGAAGTCAAGCTGGGCAAATTGACTACGGTTGGCGGATCAGTAATCTGATCCGGGTCCGTATCATTCCCTAAAACATCAATATTCAGAATAGGTGTTTCTTCATCAGTTGAAGCGGCATCCGGATTGGCGATCGGTAACTGATTGGCAGAAACAGTGAACTTCACTGATGCGGAACTTACTGCCGCGGACTCATCTTCAATTGTATATGTAAATGTTTCCGTGGCTGTGTCAGTCCCGGTCAGTGCCTGGAAAGTCGCACTGGTAGTCGGGTCGTAGCTGAAAGTACCGTCCTGATTCAATGTCAGCAATGCACCTGAGGCCAGCGTAATCTGAGCACCGACATCACCGGAGACACCATTGACTTCGATCACATCGAAGGTGTCATTCGTATCCGGGTCACTGTCAATGCCGTTACCATTATTGGCGAATACGTTCCCATTAAAGACGATTTCCTTGTTGACATCAAAATCGTCATTTTGAGCGATGGGGAGGTCATTGACTCCAGTTACGGTAACTGTCACGGTCCCCGTGTTGCTCACAGCACTGTGCTGATCGGTGGCAGTATAGGTGAAGGTCACCTGGCGGGTTTCGCCCACAGCCAGATCCTGGAAGTCAGTTCCCGGATTGAAGGTAAAACTGCCGTCTCCGTTGGAAGAAGCAGTTCCTTCACTCGGCTGAGCGGTGATTGTATAGACCAGGCTGTTCGCGTCGTCGTCACTGTCCACATCGTCGGTCAGCACGCTCGTGGATACCGTACCACCATCTTCAGTCGCGGCAATACCTTCGTCGGCGGCGGTCGGATCATCGTTCACGCCGGTTACGGTCACCGTCACGGTTCCCGTGCTGCTCACACCACTGTGCTGGTCAGTGGCGGTATAGGTGAAGGTCACCTGGCGGGTTTCGCCCAAGGCCAGGTCCTGGAAGTCAGTCCCCGGATTGAAGGTGAAGCTGCCGTCTCCGTTTGAAGAAGCACTTCCTTCACTGGGTTGTGCGGTGATTGCATAGACCAGGCTGTTGGCGTCGTCGTCACTGTCCACATCATCGGCCAGCACGCTCGTGGATACCGCACCACCGTCTTCAGTCGCCGCAATACCTTCGTCGGCGGCCGTTGGATCATCGTTCACGCCGGTTACGGTGACCGTGACTGTGCCCGTATTACTTACGGCACTATTTGAATCGGTGGCAGTGTAAGTGAAGGTCACCTGGCGGGTTTCACCGACGGCCAGGTCCTGGAAGTCAGTCCCCGGATTGAAGGTGAAGCTCCCGTCACCATTGGAGGAAGCACTTCCTTCACTCGGCTGAGCGGTGATCGCATAGACCAGGCTGTTCGCGTCGTCGTCGCTGTCCACATCGTCGGCCAGCACGCTCGTGGATACCGCACCACCATCTTCAGTCGCGGCAATACCTTCGTCGGCTGCCGTCGGATCATCGTTCACGCCGGTTACGGTGACCGTGACTGTTCCCGTATTACTTACGGCACTATTTGAATCGGTGGCGGTGTAGGTGAAGGTCACCTGGCGGGTTTCACCAACGGCCAGGTCCTGGAAGTCAGTCCCCGGATTGAAGGTGAAGCTGCCATCTCCGTTGGAAGAAGCAGTTCCTTCACTCGGCTGAGCGGTGATCGCATAGACCAGGCTGTTCGCGTCGTCGTCACTGTCCACATCATCGGCCAGCACGCTCGTGGATACCGCACCACCGTCTTCGGTCGCCGCGATGCCTTCGTCGGCGGCCGTCGGATCATCGTTCACGCCGGTCACGGTTACCGTCACGGTGCCCGTGTTGCTCACACCACTGTGCTGGTCAGTGGCGGTGTAGGTGAAGGTCACCTGGCGGGTTTCGCCCACAGCCAGGTCCTGGAAGTCAGTTTCCGGATTGAAGGTGAAACTGCCGTCACTGTTATTGATCACAGAACCTTCCGAGGGAGTGCTCGTAATCGCGTAAGTCAGGCTCGCTGGTGTATCATCCGAATCCACGTCATCCCCGTCGAAGTTGCCATCCACGGTGACGCCATCTTCGGTCGCAGCAATACCCACATCGGCGGCGGTCGGATCATCGTTCACGCCGGTGACGGTCACGGTCACGGTGCCCGTGTTGCTCACAGCACTGTGCTGGTCAGTGGCGGTGTAAGTGAAGGTCACCTGGCGGGTTTCGCCCAAGGCCAGGTCCTGGAAGTCAGTCCCCGGATTGAAGGTGAAACTGCCATCTCCGTTTGAAGAAGCAGTTCCTTCACTCGGCTGAGCGGTGATTGTATAGACCAGGCTGTTGGCATCATCGTCGCTGTCCACATCATCGGCCAGCACGCTCGTGGATACCGCACCACCGTCTTCGGTCGCCGCGATGCCTTCGTCGGCAGCCGTCGGATCATCGTTCACGCCGGTCACGGTCACCGTCACGGTGCCCGTATTACTCACCGCACTATTTGAATCGGTGGCGGTGTAGGTGAAGGTCACCTGACGGGTTTCGCCCAAGGCCAGGTCCTGGAAGTCAGTCCCCGGATTGAAGGTGAAGCTCCCGTCACCATTGGAGGAAGCACTTCCTTCACTCGGCTGAGCGGTGATTGCATAGACCAGGCTGTTCGCGTCGTCGTCACTGTCCACATCGTCGGCCAGCACGCTCGTGGATACCGCACCACCATCTTCAGTCGCGGCAATACCTTCGTCGGCGGCCGTTGGATCATCGTTCACGCCGGTTACGGTCACGGTCACGGTTCCCGTATTACTTACGGCACTATTTGAATCGGTGGCGGTGTAGGTGAAGGTCACCTGACGGGTTTCGCCCAAGGCCAGGTCCTGGAAGTCAGTCCCCGGATTGAAGGTGAAACTGCCATCTCCGTTGGAAGAAGCACTTCCTTCGCTGGGTTGTGCGGTGATCGCATAGACCAGGCTGTTGGCGTCGTCGTCACTGTCCACATCATCGGCCAGCACGCTCGTGGATACCGTACCACCATCTTCGGTCGCTGCAATGCCTTCGTCGGCGGCGATCGGGGCGTCGTTAATGCCATGAATCCTGATGGTGTAGGTGCCTCCATCCGTACCACCGTTGCCATCAGAGATTTTATACGTAAATGCTTCGTCGTAAGATTCACCAACAGCTAGAAAGTCATAGCTATCGTTCGGGTCAAAGGTGAAACTGCCGTCTGCATTCGCAGTCAGCAATCCTCCGAGTCCGATGGAAATAGTAGCCCCCACATTCCCGACAGCGCCATTGATTTCCGTTATCAGCAGGGAATCGTTTTCCGCATCAGTGGCAAATTCAAAAATCGCCCCGGCGGGAACGATTACAGGATTATCTTCATCTGCGCCTACCGTCAGAATTGTATTGGGATTGGCGACAGGATCATCATTCAAACCGGTGATCTTGATCGTTACGGTCGCAGTATCGGTGCCGCCGTTCCCATCGCTGAGGGTGTAGGTAAAGGTTTCGGTCGCGGTCTCACCCAGAGCCAGATAGTCAAAGGCCCCCTCAGGGCGGTAAGAAATAAACCCACCGCTGAACAGTGTCAACGATGCACCGGAAGCCAGCACAACCTCATTACCCACATTGGCTGCGCTACCATTGACGGCCGTTACCTCAATACTGTCGCTACTATCGGGATCGTAGTCCACACCATTGCCGTTACTGCTGATCACACTGTGGTGATTCATGCTCAGGGTTTCGTTCTGAGTGATAGTAAAGTCATCGTCAGCAGCGACCGGAGGATCGTTCACGCCGTGAATCGTAATCGTGACGGTCGCGGTATCCGAGGTAACCAGCAGCCCGGTTCCATCGTCGATGGTGTAGGTAAAGCTTTCCGTCGCTGATTCTCCGACTGCCAGATAGTTAAACACGCCAGTAGGATCATAGGTGAACGTACCATCGGAATTCAGTGTCAGTAACGCACCGGAACCGAGTGCAATCTGATTGCCGACGTCACCTGCCACCCCGTTGACTTCCGTTACGGTCAGCGTATTGTTCTCAACATCGGAATCAGCTGTCGTAGGGTTTGCAGCGAGCACATTGCTGGCACCATTAAGGACTGTTTCTTCATCTGTGCTGAAACTGTCGTCGACAGCTACCGGGGCGTCATTAAGTGCATTGACTGTCACAGTGAACGTATTCGACAGCACAGCATTCCCGGCGACGTCGATGGCCTGAATGACAATGTCGGCCGATCCGTTCACATCCTGCCGGGAAGTCAAAATGAGTTCGTCTGTGGCGAAATCAAAATTGACAATGGCATTGGTAATGGAATCAACACTGTAGCTGAGCGGGGTTCCCCCGTTCTGGTTAAAGAAATCAGTGAAGGGGCCCAGGTTGAAGCTGCCGAAATCTTCGTTGAGTGTCTGGTTCCCGACCGGAGTCGCTAAGGTAGGTGCAATCGTATCCAGTTCAAAATTGACATTGAAGGCACCAGCCGGGCTGACATTGGCATGTTCATCCACAGTCATGAAGTGCAGCGTGTGAGTGCCCCCTTCCAGCGAACCACCACCATTCAGGTTGGTTTCCAGCCAGCTGCGTGACAGTGTGAAAGAACCACCGCTGGAGCCGCCAGACAGCAGCCCGAAGATATCCACATAGCTGCCCCCATCCAGGGCGACTTTGAACTGGGTAATCAGGCTTTCGTCAGAAACGGTACCGACAATCGTCAGATCGTTGGTGATGCCGTCCGAATTGGAAATTCCGGAATCCGTCTGCAGGCCGGCTACCACTGCCGGCGCATCCTGATCCCCAATCAGTTCCAGTTGCACCGCAGGTACGTTGCGGTTGTTGTTCATCATCTGCAGGTCGTAGTTGTCGATGTCACCATCTTTGTCACTGTCCTGCTCTTCAGAGTAATAGTTCTGATTCGGATTCAGACCCATCGATAGAATCATCTGCGAAGTGAAATGATTAAATCCAAACAGATGCTGGTAAGAAGCAGCCAGAGCCTGCTGATATTCAGTATCACTGACAGAGCCACTGCCGTCGGAGTCACCCGGCATAAAGATGTCGATGGTGAAATTACCGGTGGCTGCTGTCTGGCCCTGGACGAAGATCGAGTAGTCACCAGGAGCCAGTGTGGCCAGGACCAGTGAGCTGGACGTGCCAGCATGATCGTGTTCAGCCAGTTGCAGCGGAACCACAGCATTGGTGTTCGCATCCAGAATCTGGACCGCAGCCGGATTGAATGCAGAGCCGGGAGAGGCATGAACCTCAAATCCCAAAGTCGGCGAGCTGCCGGCACCAACCGTCAGCAGCAGTTCAGTCGAATCATTTGGCTGGTTTACTGAACTCTCCAGCGACGCCAGGATGTTGCTCGCCAGCAGAGTCCGGTCCTCCAGACGTTCAACGTGGCTGGCATATCCAATCGGACGAGACATCCGAAAAGGTAAACGACGCTTGAATTTGCGAGTAGAGTTGCGGCCAAATAATCTCTTGAGGCTCTTCATAGTGTTTTTACTCGTATTGGATTGGATCGTGGTCAAAGAATATACAGGTATGGCAGATGAGGATATTTACTGTCGAAATAGACACATACTTTGACGATTAAGCTAATTAAACCTAACAGTCAGCCACTTGCTCGAAATACGTTTTTTTCTTTTTGAGTACGCATTTTTAGCTCAAGTTTTCAGCCAATAATGCAATTTATGAAATATCTTTGCCTACGCGTGAAGGAATTGCAATTAATAAAAAGGCAATCTGGAATGTTTAGGAGATCTAGTTCAGGTTGTAGGACCTTCGTAAAGATCAGCGCAAAAATGAGTTTCATGTTCAGTAGGGGGGATAGGACATGCTGATGCCTTAACTCAACAAGAAAGTTTCATTTAGGCAACACGCTTGATAAGAAACCTGAACAAAATCCAATAAGAGATCAACAGATTCCGATACGTGACACACAGGGACCTTCAGGCACGATCTTTCCCCGTAAAATAGGCAATCCAGAGGGAAAGTTAACGTTTGCAACCGAAAATCAGTATGAAGAGACCTGTTCAGCTCTAAATTGATTCGCCAGAGCTGATCCCACATACCGAACTAGAGTGAAGAAGAGTGATTATGACTCTCCCGCGGGATTTCTACCTCTATCGAGGCCTGAATCCACGGAATCAGGTCATTCTGTTTTACAAATACATTGTTTGAGCTGAATCGGTTCGTCCTGACATCCTGCAGCTGGATTCAGGGAAAAAATCAACGACAGGTCTGCAGATAAACAATCTGGTGATCGCACGAGTTGGAAAACATGCGAATGAATAAATTTTCACAATGGATTGTGGTTGCTCTCGCGATCAGTACTCACGGTATCGTTTTCGGTGGTGAAACCTACCCGGCACCCGGCTACCTTGACGAATCGGCTCCGAGCACGGAAGAGAGCCTGTACCAGCCGATCTCGCTAAACGTAGCTGAGGAAGCAGTTTGCGCTCCTGATGCCATGGCCGCTCAGGACTGCGTGAATCAGATCTGCCTGCCCGAATGCCAGTGCTGCAATTTCCTTGAGCAGTTTCTGATGCGTCATTCACCGATCTACCCTTCGATGAACTCTCAGCGGGTTCGCGTTGGCGGCTGGTTGGACCAGGGTTTCACAGGCAACTTCCAGAAACCATCAAACAACTTCAACCTGCCTGTCACATTCAACGACCGCTCCAACGAATACCAGATGAATCAGCTGTACCTGTTCGTCGAGCGTCCCGTTGACTACGGCGGCGATGAGTTCGACTGGGGTTTCCGCGGAGACCTGCTCTACGGTACTGACTACTTTTACACAACCGCACTCGGTCTGGAAACCCGCTCTGATGGAGCCCCTCACTGGAACAGCTCCAACGGACCTCGGAGCAGCGGCGGATATAATTATGCCATGTACGGCCTGGCGATGCCTCAGTTATATGCAGAATTCTATCTGCCCTTCCTGTCTGGCGTCAGCTTCAAAGCCGGTCACTTTTATACGCCCATCGGTTATGAAAGCGTGATGGCCCCGAAGAACTTCTTCTACTCACACTCTTATAGCATGCAGTATGGTGAGCCCTTCACTCATACCGGTGTCCTGGGCACAGTCCAGATCAATGATCAACTGCAGGTACTGGCCGGTGTTGCTCGGGGCTGGGATGCCTGGGAAGATCCGAATGACGATGGGGAACTGCTGGCAGGTATCGGCTGGAACAGCGCCAATGAAGACACCAGCATCAACCTGACCCTGACTTCGGGCGATCAGGACAATGGATTCAGCAATACCGCCAACCGGACCCTGATCAGCTTCGTGTTGTCACACGACTTCACCGATTGCCTGACTTACGTCTTCCAGAGCGATTTCGGTATTCAGGACAACGGAACTATCAATAACCAGTTCCAGGTCGTTCCTGCCAAATGGTACTCCTTTAATCAATACCTGTTCTACGACATCACCGATAAATTTGCCGTGGGTGCCCGCTTCGAATACTTCCGGGATCAGAACTTCTCACGGGTACTGCAGGTACCTGAGTTCCTGGCCACCGGCGGAAACTATTACGGGCTGACCGTGGGTGCCAACTGGCGACCACATCCCTGCGTTACTGTTCGACCGGAACTGCGGTTCGACTGGTCTGATACCCGGGCTCCTCTGCTCAACGTTCAGGGACCTTACCGAAACTTCCAGTCTGATTACCAGGTCCTGCTGGGTGGCGACGTGATCATCCGCTTCTAATACAGGAAGCGGATGAGGGGCAAGTACTCGAAGACCCGTTAATGGTCATCTTCGTAGTAGGGCTCGACATGCACCACAACCTCCCGCACGGAAGGCCAGTCGTGCTGAATCTGCTGGCGGACCTGCTGGGCCGTCAGATGGGCCTGATCAACGGTTTCGTTCGGGTTGACTTCAATGTCGATATTCACATGCGCGTCAGGCCCTGCAGTCTGTATCCGGACCTTTTCCACATCCAGCACCCTTGCGACCTTCAGGGCAGAAGCCCGCACCTGATCAAAATACTTCTGATCGGGGATCTTATCGGTCAGCTCGTGCAGGTTCTCCCGGGCAGCGACCCAGCCCAGGTAGATCATGATTAACGCCAGCAGCATTGCTGTGATGTGATCGATCAAATGACCGTATCCGGGGATCCAGCTGGCAATCAGCAGCCCCAGGGCCGCCAGGAAGCTGGTCAGGGCATCGGTTCGATAATGATAAGCCTCGGCTATCATCGCCGAGCTCTTCTCCTGACGGGCCATACGGAGTACCACACGACAGGTCACTTCCAGCAATACGGCAGCGAACAGGGGAATGGTCCAACTCACCCAGCCGATCACTTCGTACTGAACATGGCTGAAAGCCGCTACCAGCTGATAGAAGAATGTGCCTGTTCCGACCACCAGAATCAAGATGCCCAGCTGAAATCCTGCCAGCGGTTCATAGCGACCATGCCCGAAAGGATGGTCTTCATCGGGAGGCTGTTCTGCCAGACGAATCGCGAACAGAATTGCCAGCGAAGTAAACACATCAGCACAGCTCGCCAGGGCATCGACCAGCAGCACCGAATGCCCCAGAAACCAGAGTCCCACCAGCTCCATCACAATCACGAACAGGCGGACATTGATTCCCACCCAGGCCACGCGCATGAGCCGGGAAGTTCTGCGGCGACGAACCCGCGAGACATCTTCCGACAATTCCAGCGGTTCCGGAAATTCCTCCAGCAGAGGAGCCGGAGCAGGCTCATTCGAATTACCAGCGCTGTCAGCAGCTGCCATACCAGTCAACACACATCAATGAGGATCAGGATTGAAGGAGAGAAGTCCGCTGCAGGTTCACAGTGAACACCGTTATCTCCGCATCTTGATTGGATTGAGGCAGTTTGACAAGAGCGAAACAAGCCAAAGCGTGATTGGGAACCGATTTGAGAACAGTTTGTCTCAGCCGGTGCTGTCGCTCAGTCTGCGTCAGGCAGAATCAGGATATCAGGCAGGCTCAGCTGGTTTTCCTTCACCATGATTTTGGCCGCGGGCCATTGCTCCATCGGCGTAATCATGATGGTCTCGTTCTCTTCGATCAGGATGGTATCCCCGGTCATCGCGGGACCAACGGAAGGATGCCAGAATGCAGCCATGCCGGGCTGAAACTTGAACTCACTGTTGATCAGAATCGAGGTCTCAGCCGACTGATACCCCATGATGTCCGCCTGGTCGGCGTGCTGCCATTCATCGGGGCAATCGTATTTCTCGTAGATGCGTTTCACCCGGTTCCACGTATCAAACAGAGCCCAGTCCGGCTTGGAAAAATACATTCCGGTCGCCTGCATGAGCAGTGCCAGATGATGCGATTTAATGATACTCGAAGGAGGTTTTCCCAATGATACGGTGCGTGTCGCAGCCGCATGCAGACCGTTTTGGGAACCGACGGCAGAGATCACACAGTACCTCTCGAGGCGGTCTTCGCCATAGCCCCAGTGTCGATAACGGATACTCTGTCCGTCTGCCATCACCTGTAACCGCCGGGGGTTGACGCCATGTTTCAATAGACGATGTGAAAGGCAACCGGCGATTTCCTGTTCGGTATTTCCCCGTTCCACCCGGCGGGCAGTCGCTTCGACCGCATGCGAAACCAGTTTCCCCAGTTCGCGGATGCGCTCCCCTTCCAGTTCGGTAAACGGAAACCGCAGGGTCCTTAATTCATCGGAGAGGTTCAGCGTTCCCTCAACTCCCGTATCGCTGGCGACATTTCGTCCTTTACATAGGTCCCGCACCAGTTGTGACAACGGTTCGTGCCAGGGGCGGGTTTTGATCTGGAAGCCCAGTCCCGGGATCGCACGGTCAAAAATCTGATTCGCGTCCACATTGCTGCAGGCAATCAACCGGGCATCCGGGGTAATGAAAACCGCAGCACAGGGATTGTTCGATCCAGCACGGGTCAGTTCAGCTCCCGCGGTGAACCAGGCCATATTCTCGGGGGACTGCAGCAGCAGCGCGTCCTGGTTATGAGCCTCCAGCAGCGAGATCACCTGTTGCTGCTTGTATTCAACATCGGTGGCACGCCGGGGGTCTGTCGTGGGAATTTCTCCGGAAGAAATTGGTGCATGAGCATTCACTGCTACGATCGTCATAGAGGACTCCCCGCTGGTACTACAACAAACAATCTTCCCAACACACGATTGTGACCCTCTGAAATTTGTCTGATTAGAAGTCAGTGTCAATAAATGAGTTTTGTATTTAAAATAGCTGAAGTCAAGCATTTCCCGCTGATCTCAACGGCGAAATACAGGTTTTATCTTCATAGAAACGATTAACGGATTTTTCAGCACCGGTTCTACCGCTGCAGACAGACAGAGATGATTTGTTGAGGACAGGAGGGTGCAGCCAGAAAAGGCAGATAAAGAGGATAATCGCATCCTGCAACGCACTCCGTTCCTACCATCAATCATATCAGGATATGAAAGAAATCAAGGGCATTTTCGATCAGCAGTCAGGGGCACGCCCTTCTACAGCCCGAAAATACGGCATTCTGTCGCCCTGACATCAACGCAACAGGCTGCGAATGTTCAGTGACCGCCCTGAGACTTTCTGAATAACCGACTGGACCCGGGTCTCTTCTTTTTCCAGGTCAGCGATCACTGCCGAGTACTGGCGATTCAGCTTTTCTATCAGCTGATCCCGCTCCTGCTGGGCCAGCTGTTCGATCTGTTGGGCCAGTACCTGCTTCTGTCGACCGATTTCCGCCTGGCAGGCCAGCTTCAGCCCGCGGGCAATCTGCTCGCCGGTTTCCGATTCCAGCCGCCAGACAGGCTGGCTGTAACTTCCCGATCCCTCCAGGGTCGCTGAGATGGAATCGATGGTGGAGAGAGCCTGGGCGACGACCTGTGTCAGAGGCTTGATGCCTGCCTGCTCAGAATCGAACTGAAACCGCACGGGAGTCTGTTTAAATTCCACCCGGCACGTGAAATCATTTTCCCGAAACGAAATCCGCGACTCACACTCGGTCTGATCCGCGATCAGCGCCAGCGATAACTTATCGGAATTCTCAAGTTGAATCGTTTTCTGTTTCGGCAGGTCAAACTTGACGAGAAAGTCGTGTGTAGGCTGCTGCTCATAAAATTTGAGTTCTCCCGCGAGCCTGACTTCTCCTTCCGCCTCGACGCGTGCCTGCAGCTGAATCGGACGGCGATACGCTTTCGGCTCAGAGGAGAGTTCCCGTACGAGTGCCTGAAACGGATATTTCTGTTGATTCACACGCGTGCTTCCACTCACTTTGATCTGCTTGAATAACACATTCGGCAGTGCATCCGCCGGTCGGAAATCGATCCATTCCCCCTGCATCCGCTCCGGCTCCTGTTCGTCACGCATGGTTCTGACAGTCCGAAAGATCATACTCGACCAGCCCGTCATCTCTTCCAGTTGTGCTGTGAGTTCTTCACCAATCAGAGCGTGCAGAATTTTCTCTGGATCGGGCGAGACGGAGTCCATCAGCGAATCGAGTTGAGCCAGATCCTGATCTTTGGCCTCTTCGATCCGCTGGAAGTCGCGCTGTGCCAGTTGAGGCAGGTTATTGAGTTCCTCCCGCATCTGCTTGCCTTCCTTGACCAGCAGATCGACACGTTCAGCCGACTCCGCGTAGGTTTTGATTCGATCCAGGGTCTTGCCCTCGGCGGTTTTGACCGAATCCTGAACCGAATCCAGTTCCAGCTTCACCTGGTCCACCCTCGATTCATACTGCGCGAAACGCTGCTTCCACTCCTGTTGGACCTGCTTTGAAACCCGTACGGTTGCCAGACGATCGGGATCCAGCTGCTCGACAGCAGACTGCTTCAAAACATCCAGCCAGCTCTTGCCCAGTTGTTTTGACTTTTTCCGAAAGGGGGCGAAGTTCAAGTGAAAGTGACTGCCCGGCTCCGAATTCTCTTCCGCAGTCGCAACAGTGGAACGTGGCGGATTGAATTCCATTCCCAGAATGGCCGCCTCTTCGACAATCAGGTTCCGCTGTAGCAACGGGCGTCCCGCGAGTTTCAGTTCCATCTCAGAAAACGTGGCGATGTAGCTCTTGTCCTTGGCCGGACTGGCGATTGCCACAGGACCGGTCTTGATCGCCGGGGGAAAGAAGCCGGTTTTGAGATCGTAAATTTCCACCTGCGTTCCCGTCACGGATTGACTCATTTGAATCAGGCCGGAGCGCACGAGTGGATCGAAGGCGAAGGCAAAAAAGACCCAGATAATCGCTGCCAGGGTCAGGCGGGGGAGCAGGTAATTCCACTTCATGAAACCTCTCCCACCACGGTACCGACTTCGGTTCCCCAGAGCAGTTTGACAATCCAGTACTTTTTCAGCCGCTCAGCCACAATCGGCGTGTATTTTTCAAAGAGAGGGCGCGTCAGTCGATAAGCCGGATAGAACAGACACAGCCCCAAGAGTAAGCTACCCATCACGACGGTATTATTGAAATCAGTCCAGGGAGCCAGCGGGAGTTCATACACGCTTTGCCAGAATCCCTGTAACGACGGCGCGCTGAGGACCTTTTTACCCAGCAGATGACTCAACGGATCGAGCAAAACACCCAGCCAGGAAAAGACGAGGGTCGCCAGGGAAGCGGAGCAGAGATTGACCTTGGAACTTGCCAGAATGAACAGCAGCATCAAGGCGATGAGATTATCTTTGGGAACCAGACCGATCACCATGCCCATACTGAACCCGAGGGCCAGTTGACGCGGTGAGGAAACGCCACTGAAGGCGCTGGCCAGAAATCGCAGAGAGCGAAGCCAGTAAGACATTTCGGGGTGAACTCCGTTATATCATTGGAGTTAAAAGGAATAAAAATTCTGCCTGCCTGCGTAAGAAGGTCAGGCAGAATCCCCCCTGTTAAGCCTTAATATCGGCTGAAAGCCTCGCGCGTCTTAATCGTTATAATCAGAAATTCTTAACATTCGCAGAGATAATATCAGTGTCACTACTGATTGAAGGTGGTCGAACAGCCAGAAATGGTCTCAGAACGGCTGGGGAATCCTGGATTTCCCCCATGTACCGGCCCAGATTACTTCTGAATCCAGAGCATGACGAGCGACCAGCCCAGCCAGACAGCGAACAGGCCGACGAGCAGGTTCCCGGCGATGTTGATCAACGCATGATGCATCTCTGCATTCCGCAGCAGACTGACGGTTTCATGGCCGAACGTGGAAAAAGTGGTCAGTGAGCCCAGCATGCCCGTAATCAGAAACAGGCTCACATGTTTATGCACCCACACTGAAGAGTGGATCTGCTTATGCGAGACGATCGCCATCAGAATGCCGATCAACAGGCAGCCTGTCGCATTCACCACGAAGGTACCCGCGGGAAATCCGGGGTACTTTCGTGACATGAATTCCGTGATACTGTAGCGCGCAATCGCTCCGAAAAATCCACCCAGTCCAACGGCCAGCAGTTGTGACACCTGTTATCCCTTTTTTCAGTCTGCTCAGCCTGCTGACACAGGCGTACGAATCGGTTTGAGTTCTCGGAAAACTACTTGGAAGAGATCTTCCACAGGTGCTTGTCGCTGCGCAGGAACAGAGCGTTATCCGCAATCGCGGGCGTGGCAAGAATCGTCTCTTTCAGATCGATTTCGCCCGTCTCTTTACCTTCGTCTGCCCCCACCTGCACCACCTGTAACAGTCCTTTTTCGTTGACCAGGTACAGATGCTTGCCGGCGGCGATCGGAGTCGCACTGAAAGGCCCCTTTAACCGCAGACGCCAGATCACTTCGCCATCTTCCGGATTCGCAGAGGTCAATACGCCTGCCCGGTTCACAGTGAAGACTTTCTTCTCATACACCAGGGGACTGGCCGTCGCGGGAGAGAGCTTCTGTTCCTGCCAGAGAACCTTGGGAGGTTCGCTGCTGGACCCGGGTACGAGTGCGGTGAGACCGTTGGAAGGAATATACAGCGTATTGTCTCCGACCGTGGTCGAAGGAATACGGCCGGCTCCCTGCTCGTAGCTCCACGCAGTATCTCCCGTTTCGGGATAAATCGCATCCACACCTTCACTCGACTGCAACAGCACCAGGGTTTCGGCACTGTCAGAGGCTTTCAGAATCGCGGGTGAGGTCCAGTTGGCGACCCGGGGACGTTTGATTTTCCAGCGGGAGATGCCGGTTTTCACATCCAGGCCGGTGGTGAAAGAATCGTCGTCATTCTCGACGGGTACGATCAGAGTCTCACCCACCACGATGGGTGAAGAGGCCATTCCCAGGCTGTTGCTCGCATTGGGGAAATCGTGTGACAGTCCACGGATCCAGAGCAGGTTTCCGTCCAGGTCCAGACAGACGACATCATTACTCGAGAATGTGGCGAACACCCGCTTGCCATCACTGGCGGGAGTCGGCGTCGCCACGCACATTTTGTTGTGACACTGTGTCCGTCCTGTTGCCCAGAACTGACGGTCCCAGAGCTGCTTGCCGGTCTTCGCATCGAAACAGAGTACGTGCAACTGGTCCTGTTTGAAGCCGGTAGTGCTGGTCAAAAAGACCTTGTCTCCCACGATGATCGGCCCAGAAGCACCACGACCTTCCAGATCGGCGGTCCAGGCAATGCTCTCCTGGTCGACCAGGGTCGGCGGTGTATCCGAAGTCGCCACGTTGTTGGTCAGCGGTCCCCGGAACTGCGGCCAGTCGGCTCCACAGCACAGACCGATGGCAATCAGAGGCATCACAAGTTGAAAGGCACTCTTATTCATAATTTTAACCTGTCAGGAAAGTATGTTTGAATTCGAGGAGAAACTGCAGATCGGCAGTTACGGCGTTAACTGCGTCGTTGCCTCTGGTTTTTCGGAAAGTACGCCGGTCCCGGAAGGACGGGCGATACGTAATTGAAACTGGTAGCGTTGTGCCCAGCTTTCGGTCTGCTCGTTTTGACAGAGTTTCAGCAGAATCACATTTTTCCCCGGTTTAAATGTCACGGGCACGCTGTATTGGTCCATGATCATCCCGCGGTGATATTCATTGCGGGCAAACAGCAGCTTGCCATTCACCCAGATTTTCCAGGCATTGGGCGTTCCCAGGCGAATCTCCAGTTCCTGTTCCCCCGGGCTATAGAAGTCAGCCGCACAATACATCACGGCCCCTTTGTAGGGAGAAATCTCTTTCGCGATGTCGAAGATACCGTAATCGTCTTCTGTATTCACCGACTTCCAGTTCACTTCCCCTTCCTTGCCTTTCAGGGCCGAGGAGAAGTCCAGATTTTTCTCGGGCGGGTAGGCCGTGTCGTATCCCTTCAGTTCCCGGTTATCGAAGGGGCCGATAATCTTCCAGTCCGACAGGAAACCGAAATGCTTCTGCAGGTCGATCTTCTCGCCCAGGCTGCGCAGCGGTTTGACAATCGCTTTCACCTGATCATCATCGGTCGCGCCGCTCAGTGCCTGCTCGTAGGCCTGCTTGGCTGCATCTTTCTTGCCGTCTTTTTCCAGTTTCTTGGCCTGATCAATCAGTCGCTGCACGGCATCGCGTCTGAGAGTCACACTCGGGTCGTTGATCATTCCGGGAATGATGCGTTCGCTGGCACTCGCGTCTACTTTGATGAGCGTTTCGTAAGCCAGTCGTCGTGCCCGGGGATTGTGGGATTTGTTCAGAATGAACTTTTCGAGCTCTGCTTCAGGCAGCTTTCCCTGCTGAATTGCGTTCGCCGCGACTGCTTCAAATGCCCCGCACAGCCAGTTGACCGCCAGAGGATTCGCCCCCTTGAAACTGGACAGAATCGGAATCAGTGCCGACGCATCTGCCTGGGAAAGCGATTGAACCGCCTGGGAGGCAGCCTGATTTCCCTGCCCCTCTTTTTGAACCTGTTTGATTCTGGCGATCTGTTGTTCCACATCATCCGCCCGCACGCTGCTCAGTACGCTGAACAGACACAAACAGCAGAAAAGAAAACGACTTCGCTGCATGAGAATCTCCCGACTTTCAAAATTGTTCTGAATCAGCAATCTCCGCTGCCTGGAGATCGCGTCGTTGAGTAGAGTCAAGTGCCTGCAATTGTACCAGTTTCCTTCCCGCACCAACAAGTATGCAGACAATTTTCCCCGGGAAGTCGCTATCACGGAATGCTGCCTGTCAGCCAATTCAAACGAACTTCCTGCATTCCGTTCGTGTCTTGGCTGAATCTGAGTCTTGCCTGTGATATAATTCCCGTACGAATCAGATTGACTACTTTTGAGCCCCAGGAACTTCTCGTATGTCTTTAATTCTCAGCCAGACTCTGAATCGACTGCTCGAGGGAGAGAATCTGGAGAGTGAAGCGACCCGCCAGGTTATCTCCTCGATCATGCAGGGAGAATGCAGCGATGCCCAGATTGCCGCGTTGCTGACAGCCCTCCGCATGAAAGGTGAAACGTCTGACGAACTCGTCGGCGCTGCCCAGGCGATGCACGCCAAGGCACTCGCGATCCCCACGAACAGACAAGGTCTGCTGGATACCTGTGGCACCGGCGGCGATCAGCTGCACACCTTCAACATCAGCACGACAGTCGCCCTGGTCGCGGCGGCAGCCGGCATTCCCGTCGCCAAGCATGGCAACCGCAGCGTCTCCAGTTCCAGCGGGTCGTCAGATGTCCTCGAAGCACTCGGCGTCCGACTCGACCTGACACCTGAACAAATCGGCCAGTGCCTGGAGACGACCGGCATTGGATTCTGCTTCGCGCCCCTGCTCCATTCCGCGATGAAATATGTTGCCCCGGTCCGGCGGGAACTCGGCATTCGCACCATCTTCAATTACCTTGGGCCTTTAACGAATCCGGCCAGCGCCGAGTACCAGTTGCTGGGGGCCAATTCGGTAGAGGCTGCGGAAAAAATTGCTCAAGCCCTGTTAAAATTAGGTCGAAAACATGCATTGGTTGTCTGTGGCAACGGAGAACTGGATGAGGTCAGCCTCTGGGGAAAAACGACCGTTTTCGAAGTGACGGGTGCCAACCTGAATCACTTCGAATGGACTGCTGCCGACTTCGGGTTACCCGAATGCGACGTAAGTCAGTTGACAGTCGAATCCTCCGAGCAAAGTGCCAACATCATCCGCGAGATCCTGAATGGTGAACAGGGCCCGGCCCGTAACATGGTCGTCGCCAATGCTTCAGCTGCTTTATTGGCTGCTGAACAGGCTTCCGATCTGATGCAGGCTGTTCAAAAGGTCGCTCAACTGATCGATGAGGGAAAAGTACGCGAAAAACTCCAACAACTCATCGACTTTAGCAGTAGTAGAGGAGGAGAATAAATAAGACGAAATTCCACGCGGGTCTAACAAAAAACGAATGCTTTCGTCAGGTTGACTTGCCGAATCTGGACTGACTCTTATAATTCCTCAAAACAATGTCACCCCGACCAGAGACCATGTTCAGTGGTTTCTGGCAAAAATAAAGGTCTCACCATTATGAATGCTGAAGCACAACGCAAATTGATTTTCAATCCGGATGAGGCCAATCTCCGTTTACCGCTCGTACGGGCCATCGTCAAAGACATTGTCGCGCTGTACGAAAATCTGCATGACCGCCAGGAACGGATCGAAGAGATCAAGCATCTCCCCGGCTCCACCACGCGCGATGAAGACTCGGTCTACAGCGAAGAACTGCTGCAGGCTGAGCTGGACATCGAAAACGATAAAGAGCAGCTGAAAACCTACGAAGAAGAACTGCTCGAACTGGGTGTCGAGCTGGAAGATCCTGGTCTGGGTGTCGTCAACTTCCCGACCCTCCGCGAAGGCAAAGAGGTTTACCTCTGCTGGAGACTGGGTGAAGAGGAAGTCGGCCACTGGCACTCCCTCGACGAAACCTACTCAGATCGCCGTTCGCTGCTCGAAGAGTCCATCGACAACGATGACCACAATGACATGCTGATGTAAGCCCGCTGCTTACTCAGCCTGTACCCGTTGTTCCCACGCTGCGTACGCTGCTTTCATCTGTTTAGTAATCTTCGGCTTCTGGTCTGCAAGATCGGTTGTCTCACTCAGATCCTGATCCAGATCAAACAGCATGAAGGGCTTGTCAGGACTCGTTCGCAGCAGCTTGTAATTTGCATGCCGCACCGCAGCGTATTTCCGGTACTGGAAAAAGAACGTCCTCGGCTTCGCCGATTCCGGTTGCTCCAGGACCGGCAGCATATTCGTTCCATCCAGCGTTCGATCTGCAGGCCGCTCTCCTCCAGAGACCGCAATCAGGGTCGGCAGGATATCCAGGCTGATCAACGGACTGTTGTTAACAGAGCCTGCTTCAATGTGACCGGGATAACGCACGATCGCCGGCACGCGGATGCCCCCCTCCCATAAAGTGACACCGCCGTCTCTCAGGGGTTTGTTAGAAGCGACTTCCAGTCCACGGTCCTTGAGCATGAACGCACCGTTGTCCGAATACCAGATCACCAATGTATTGTCCCGCAATCCGCAGGTGTCCAGCTGATCCAGCACGCGGCCGATCGCCGTATCCAGCGCGGTCACAACGGCGCGATATCGTTTCCGGGGATCTTTTGTCCCGGGCGAATAGCCATACGCGGCAAAGGCACTGTCCGGCGCCTGCCATTCATTGCCCTGTCCCGGTTGCTTGTTGCGTTTACTGGGAAAATGCGGTGCATTGAAAGGCAGATAGATGAAAAACGGACGCTGCTTATTTTCGGTGATGAAACGACACGCTTCGTCGGCAAACAGCTCCGTGGAATAGCCTTTCTCGAAGGCTTCATTGACGCCACGCCACAGATCGTGCCGCCCGGCGTAGTAGTGGTGATAATAGTCGATGTTGCCGGCTGCGAATCCAAAGAACTCGTCAAAACCCCGCTCCGTCGGTCGGCTGCCTTTCGAAAAGCCAACATTCCATTTGCCGAAGCAGGCCGTCCGGTATCCCTGCGGTTTGAGATATTGTGGAATCAGCCGCTCACTCTGTCGCAGGCCATCCGCGTAATTTTCATCTGCACTCAACTGGTGATTCAGGCCGATCCGCTGCGGATAGCGGCCCGTCAGCAGTGTCGCCCGCGAAACCGTACAGGTGGGGGAAGCCGTATAAAAATCGGTCAGCCGCGTCCCTTCCCGCGCCAGTTGATCCAGGCGGGGAGTCTGCATGACCTTGTTTCCATAGCAGCCCAGATCACCGTAACCCAGATTGTCTGCTGTGATCAACAGGATATTCGGCCGCTGCTGTTTTTTCTGCTGCGCTGCCACCGGCTCCGATGATAGACACAAACCAACAAAACAGAGACTCAACAGACAGAACAGACGGTAATTCATCACGGCTTCTCCGGATCACTCTCAACAGGCGATTAATTCGGTCGCTTTGCGTAGCGCTGAGACCTGCGACAGGCCCCGGTTCCATCACAACATGTTAAGCGCCGCCTGTCAATCGAGGGCCGTTAACTGAGTTGCCGGATCAGATACAGATATTCCAGGGCGCTGTGCATCGCCTCCTGCTGCTGGTTCGCCGTCCCTTTGTGGCCCCCTTCGATATTCTCGTAATAAAAGTAGTCGTACCCCAGTTGATCCATGCGGGCCGCCATCTTTCGCGCATGCCCGGGATGGACGCGGTCATCCTTGGTCGACGTAAAGAAGTAAACCCGGGGATAAGCCTGTCCTGGCTTCAGGTTCTGTAGCGGCGAATACTGGCTGATGAACTCCCACTGTTCGGGGAGATCGGGATTTCCGTACTCCGCCATCCAGCTGGCGCCTGCCAGCAGCTTGTTGAAACGCTTCATATCCAGCAGCGGTACGCCGCAGACGATGGCATTGAACAGATCCGGGCGTTGTGTCAGTGTCACTCCCATCAAGAGCCCGCCGTTACTCCGGCCCATCGCCCCATAATGTTCAGGCGAACTCACTCCCTGATGCTGCACCGCTTCGGCAACCGCGAAAAAGTCATCGTAGGCACGCTGTCGGTTCTCCTGCAGCGCCGCTTCGTGCCAGCGGGGACCGTATTCCCCACCGCCGCGAATGTTGGCCAGCACGTACGCGCCCCCCTTCTCCAGCCAGAGCTTTCCCATTAGCGGACTGTAGTGCGGCAGGATCGAAATCTCGAACCCACCATAGCCGTACTGTAAGACGGGCGTGGAATGATCCAGCGGGATCTCTTCGTGATGTACCAGGAAATAAGGCACCTTCGTTCCGTCGCGACTGACGGCAAATGATTTTTTCACTGTCAGACCTTTCGTATCAAAGCGGGCCGGCGTCGACTGCAACAGCGTTTCGATCCCTTCCTGAAAATTGACATAGTACAGGCTGCCCGGCTGCAGAAATCCGTCGCGCGACATCAGCAGATCATTACTGCTGCTGTCAGAAGAACTGATAGAGATTACATCTCCCTCTCCCCAGGGAAGCACACGCCCCTGCCAGGCGTTGTCAGCAAGTTTGAATTCGCGGATCTGACTCGAAACATGTTCGATTCCGGTCACATAAACCGCATCCCGCGCAGAGCGGACCTGAGAAATCGTTCCACTCTGGCCAGGATCATACACGGACAAGATGTCGGCAATCTCCCCCGTCCTGGCAAAATCGGACAGGGAGAAACTCACCAGGGCCCCCGCCGAGAAGTCGCGCCAGTCCTCTTTCAGTTCCGCCAGCAACTGATCCCGAAACAGGCTCGAAAGACTGCATTTCTGTGGCAGCGGAAGCTGCTGCAGTGTTCCCTCCGCAGTCACCAGGTAAAACGTAAAGTGATAAAAATCATGTCCCCGCATCACGAAACAGCTCTGTCGGCCGTTGTGTTTCAGATTGACGGGATACACGAAGGTCTCGTCTTCGCCCGTTTCCAGTACGGTCTCCGCTGCCGAGAGTGGCGTCCCCCGCTGCCAGCGTTTCAGAATGCGGGCATACCCTGATGAGTTCAGACTGCCTGGGCCCCAATCAGTAGCAATCAGCAGATGATCGCGGTCTTCCCAGCAGAGATTACTCTTCGCCTGTGGTACAGAAAAGCCCCCCTGCACGAACGACCGCGAAGGAAGATCGAATTCACGATAGACGGCCGAGTCCGTTCCGCCCGGTGCCAGTTCCACCAGACAGCGGTCGTGATCCGGGGCCAGACAGTCGACGCCTTTGTAGATCCAGTTTTCCGCTTCTTCTTTGGCCAGCTGATCGACGTCGAGCAGCAGTTCCCACTCTTTCGATTTCTGCCGGTACTGCTCCCGGGGCATGCGACGCCAGATTCCCCGCACGTGCTGCGGATCGCGCCAGAAGTTATAGACGAAATCTCCCCGCAGGGTCCCGTAAGTAATCCGGTCGGCGGCAGTCAGAATTTCCAGGGCTTCCCGTTCATACTGCTGATAACGGGGATCGCTGGTCAGCACCTGCAGGGTCTCGGCATTCTGTCGCTTTACCCAGTCCAGGGCCTGCTCTCCTTCAATTTCTTCCAGCCAGAGCAGCGACTGTTCTTCTTTATGCTCTAAATCCTGCTGATCGGAATTTTCTGCTGCATCCATCCTGCTTGCTCCTGAAATAACGGCACTGGTCGGTTTGAGAACTATTGTAGAGGAATACTTGAGCCTGACTTAAGTCATCTGGTTCAATTTGTCAGCTTTTTCGGCAACGGTCCTCTGAAATGAGATATTCTCTGAAAATCCCGATTCAGGGGCTGTATTTAGCGGGGACCGCTGATACAATTCCACTCCGATGAGGAGCCAGATGGTCCGTCTACCGGTACGGTGACCGACCCGCTCTGAGCTGATCTCCAGAATCTCTTTCATAAAGAGCCGGCTGTTTGCCCTCTTTTCGTGTTGTTTTTGCTACATATTGCCGAAATCCTGAGACAGGGGTTTCGCTTCTGACCGTAGCAGTGGGGTGATACGAAGCAGAGCTTCGAGGAGAGCGCTGTCCAGACCGTCGTCTGTTCATGCCCCCTGAGTCGATAGGGATCGACTCTCACACCATGTTCTTTTTTACGCGACGCAAGCCTCACCTGCGGGATGAAGGTGCGTCAAAAGGCTGATTTTATGTCAACTGATGTCTCTGAGCAGACAAAATTCACTGATTTTGCGCTTGCACAACCCATTCTCGCTGCACTTGAGACGCTGGGCTACCAGACACCCACCCCGATTCAGGCACAAACGATCCCGCATCTGCTGGAAGGTCGTGACCTGGTAGGTCAGGCACAGACGGGAACCGGCAAAACCGCCGCGTTCGCACTCCCCCTGCTCTCAAATATTGATCTGGAAGTCAAAGCTCCCCAGGTACTAGTACTGGCTCCGACCCGGGAACTGGCAATCCAGGTTTCTGAATCGTTCAAAGATTACGGTGCGGAACTGCAGGGACTGCAGGTACTCCCCATCTATGGAGGCGCCAGCTTCCGCGACCAGTTGCAACCCCTGAAACGGGGCGTGCATGTCGTAGTGGGAACTCCCGGACGCGTCATGGACCACATGCGTCGTGGCACTCTGAAAATGGACCAGCTCCGCTGCCTCGTACTCGATGAAGCAGACGAAATGCTGCGTATGGGCTTCATTGACGACGTGGAATGGATTCTGGAACAGACTCCTGAGAACCATCAGACCACACTCTTTTCCGCAACGATGCCTGATGCCATCCGTCGCATCGCAGTTAACTACCTGCAGTCGCCGGAAGAGATTACCGTTAAAGTCAAAACTCGGACCGCTGATACAATTCATCAGCGTTTCTGGCTCGCGAAAGGGCACCACAAAATGGATGCTCTGACCCGCATCCTGGAAGTGGAAGAAACCGACGGCGTGATCATCTTTGTCCGTACCAAGAGCATCACTACTGAGCTGGCTGAAAAACTGGAAGCCCGCGGCTTCCTGTCAGCTCCGTTGAATGGTGATATTCCTCAAAGGCAGCGTGAACTCACCGTCGGCAGACTGAAAGCCGGCCATGTCAACATTGTCATCGCTACCGATGTCGCTGCCCGCGGACTGGACGTAGACCGTATCAGTCACGTGATCAACTACGACCTGCCGGGGGACTCCGAAGCCTACGTACACCGCATCGGACGAACGGGACGTGCCGGCCGAACCGGCCACGCGATCACTTTCGTTTCCCCGCGTGAAACCCGCTCACTGTCCAACATTGAACGTGCTATCAAACACAAACTGGAACGGATGGACCTGCCCACGATCGAGGTGATCAATGAACGTCGCACCGCTCGTTTCAAGGAATCCATCACCAGCGCCATGAGTGCTCCCGATTTTGGCATGTTCCGCAAGCTGCTCAGCGAATACCAGGCTGACACCAGCTGCCCGGAAATCGAAATCGCCGCTGCCCTGGCCTGCCTGCATCAGGGCAAACGCCCGCTGTTTCTCCAGGAAACAACCCGGCAGGAAACACGCAAACCGCGCGAAACCGAAGGCCACAAACCACCGCAAGGCGAACGTCGTTTTAACAAAGACAAAGACCGTCCGGAGCGTCCCCGCAAACGGGAATTCAGCGATTCACCGGAAGAGGGTATGGAACGCTTCAAGCTGCAGGTGGGCCACAACCATGGTGTCAAACCTGGCAACATCGTTGGTGCTATCGCAAACGAAGCCAACCTGGACAGTCAGTACATCGGCCGCATCAATATCTTTGATGAATTCAGTACCGTCGATCTTCCCGAAGGGATGCCCCGGAATATCTTCCGTGCTCTGAAGAACGTCTGGGTGGCAGGTCAGCAGTTACGGATCTCCCGCTGGGAATCCCCCGAAACCTTTGCCGGTAAGAAGAAACGCTTCAAAGGCAAACAGAAACACAAGCAGCAGAAAGCCTAAGCTGCGGATACAAAAAAACCGCTGTCCTGAGTAATCGGGACAGCGGTTTTTATTTTGAGGTCAGTGTGTCAGCCGCTTATTTGCCGGCCCCACCAAAGACATTCGAAGTCTGACCGGAAGAGGTCTGCTGCTTCAGTCGTTTACTGCGGGTGAAGACTCCGGAAACCTGTCCGGACGAAGTAGCATTCACGCCAGTTTTCTTGGCTCCCGCTTTGATCGGGGAGGCAATTCCCGAACCGGGAGTGTGCAGACGACGCTGCGGCTTGTAGCCGATGTAGCTCAGGAAATCATTGATGCCGATCACGCGGACTGCTTTCAGACGGGCTTCATCACGAATTTCCTTCATCTTCGCGATAACCTGTTGCATCTTATCCCGCTGTTCATCAGTCTTGGCGGCATCAATATTGGGAGATTCGCCAATCACCAGGAACTTGGTATGTACAGTCAGGCCGTTGCCGATCCGCTCACCGTTTTCGGTCACGATGTTGTCGATCTTGGCGTTCGCATTCTCGATGATCCGCTGCAGCAGATCCATATCGGACTTGCCGTCCCCATCCAGATCGATGATACCTGAAATCGCGAAGGTTTCAGGACGTCCAACCCCCCAGAGCGGTGTGTAAATCGGATCGCCGGGGCTGATCGGCTGATAGATGTCGTCAGAAACGATACGAGCTTCAGAGAGGTGTGGCCCGAGGATCTTGGTGACTTCGATGGCACCAATGATGTCTTCTTCACCACGACCAATCCCCTGGTGGGCTTTACGATAGACGCTGAATGTCATCCGCTTGGGCAGCCGGTCTGCTTCACCAAGGTTGATCCAGACTACGCCGGTGCTGTTATCAACGGTGCGGACAACGCCATCCGGCACTTCAAAACTCTCCTTTTGAACTTCGGTCAGACGGCTACGCAGTGTGTCGATCAGGCTGGCGTAGGTATTGTTTTTGTTTTCGAGGTCTTTAATGGTTTTCGCGTTGGTTTCACGCAGCTGGTCCAGCTCGATCAGGATTTCTTCGTTTTCCTTCTGCAGGGCAGCGATCTGCTGATCTTTGGCGGAAACTTCTTCTTCTTTGACTTTCTGGGTGTCTGCCAGATCCTTTTCTGCCCCTTCGCGGGCAGTCCGGTGCTGGTCAACAACTTTATCCAGCTCGCCTTTGAGAGCCAGGAACTGGGCTTCGAGTTTGTTTTTGTCGGCCTGTTCCTGTGCCAGCTGATTCTTGGTCTGGTTCAGCTGAGTGGAGAGCTTGATCAGGGTGTTTTTAATCGTGGGCTCTGCCAGAACGTCAGCATGGGTCTTGATATCCTGCTCGGTCGCACCAATGACGGTGTTCGGAGTTTTGTTATCAAGGCCGATTTCATCCTGCTCGTTCCCGATCAGCTTTTTCAAAGCCTGCAGTTCTTCGTCCAGCTTTCGTACTGCGGCATCGCTGGTACGAGCGTTTGACTCAGCCTGATTCAGCTTGGCGTTGGCTTCTGCCAGATCTTTATAGTTCAGGTAAGCCATCACGCCACAAATCAGTGTGAGCATGACGAAAAAGATTAATGAGAAGTGAACAGCAGTTGGTTTACTGGCAGCCATTTTTTCTAACCTTAAGGATTTTCAAGTGACAATCGTGGGAAACGAAGCACCGTGGCGGTGATGGTCGATATGTCAAACTATCTTCAGCAATGCCCGGCAGTCTGCCATGACAACCTGCAGGAAGACCAGAAGAGGTGGTTCTGAGAATTCTGAAGAACAGCGTCCTGCTATCTATCATTCTAAGTTCAGGAATAGCAGTGTCAAGCAGCTTCTCTGAACCTCCCCCCTCTGTCGATAAACAGTTTCCGATATACCGGCAGGCTTGCCCCACCTGCCAGGCTACACAAAGTATCAGTAAACTGCGTTCCTGCAGTCTGACTGACAAAAGATTTCATTGAGTTCCGACTTCGGCCCGCCTGTACATGGCGATTCGCGACTGTCTCCCCAATAATGAGACTCTCACGAGTCGATTTCCTGCAGATTCGCGAACAGCAGGTCCTCATGCGGGGCCCGTAAAATCTCCTCATGTTTCCAGTTTCGGCTATCTCATTTCAAAATTTCAGGTAAAGCTAAATCTTTATGAAAGAAACACTTTACATCATTGATACGTTTTCTCTGGTATTTCAGGTTTTTCATGCTGTGCCGGCCATGACCAGTCCTGCGGGTCAACCGACCAATGCCATCTTTGGCATTACGCGGGACATTCTGAACATCATCAAGAGCCAGGCCCCCGACTACCTGATCTTCGCCATGGATTCCAGCGGACCGGGCACCCGGAATAATGTGTATCCCGAATATAAAGCGAATCGCACCGAGATGCCGGAAGACCTCCGTCCCCAGATTCCGCACATCATGGACGTCGTACGGGGATTTCAGGTTCCGATTATCGAATGTCCGGGTTGGGAAGCTGATGACGTTTTTGCCACCATTGCCCGCCAGGCCCGGGAAAAAGGCATCGATACCGTGATCGTCACCAACGATAAGGATGCCCGCCAGCTGATTAACGAAGCCGTACGGCTCTACAACATTCGCAAAAACAAGTTCATGGACGCCCAGGCCGTCGAAGACGACTGGGGCGTGCGACCGGATCAGGTCATCGATTTCCAGTCACTCGTGGGAGACAGCGTCGACAATATCCCCGGCGTCCCTCTCATCGGTCCCAAGAAGGCACAAACCCTGATCGAGCAGTTCGGTTCCCTGGAAGAGGTACTCGCCAATGCAGATAAAGCCAAAGGCCCCAAACTGCAGCAGAACCTGAAAGAATTCGCCGAACAGGCCCGCATGTCCCGCGAGCTGGTAACGCTGAATCAGAACCTGGACCTCAGCGTTGACTGGGAAGCCTCCCGTCTGACCCATCCCGACCGGGAACGACTGCGCGAGCTGTTCATGGATTTCGGCTTCCGTCGCTTCGCCGAGGAGATGAAAGAAGACTTCACCAAACCAGAGGAAGTCGAGCCCCAGGAACGCATCCGGGAAACTGTTGATACCGAAGCCGCCTTCGAGAAATTCGTGGCACTGCTCAAGGAACAGGACGAATTCTGCGTCGACCTGGAAACCACCGGACTGAAACCCGCCGAAGCGGAAATCGTCGGCTGGGCCATCAGCTGGGAAAAGCACAGCGGCTATTACATTCCCGTCGAAGGTCCTCCGGGGCAGCCGGCCCTTGATCCTCAACTGGTACTCAGCCAGCTCAAACCACTGCTGGAAGACCCCGAGATCCTGATTACGAATCAGAACATCAAGTACGATATGGTCGTGCTGATGCGGGCCGGCGTCTTTCTGCAGGGCGTCAGTATCGATCCGATGGTCGCTTCCTATCTGCTCAATGCCGGCGAACGGGGACACAGTCTGGACAAGCTGTCCGAACGCTATCTGCAGCACACCATGATTCCCATTTCGGAACTGATCGGCTCTGGAAAACAGCAGAAAAAGATGTTCGAAGTCGAAATCGACAAGGTCGCTGAATACGCGGTCGAAGATGCCGAGATCGCCTGGCAACTCTCCCGGATTCTCAAGGATGAACTGCAGCAACATAACCTGTGGGACCTGTACTGGGACCTGGAACGTCCGCTGATTCCGATTCTCGCCGAGATGGAATTCACCGGCATCCGCGTCGACATCGATGAACTCAAGCAGCAGAGCCAGGCGCTGGATGAACGACTGATAACGCTCATCGAAGAGATCCACTCACTGGCCGGCCATGAATTCAACATTGCCTCTCCCCTGCAGCTCCGAACGGTGCTGTTCGAAGAGCTGAATCTGCCCGTCGTCAAGAAAACCAAAACCGGCCCCAGTACCGATCAGAGTGTATTGGAGAAGCTGGCCCCGTTACACGAGTTGCCTGCGAAAATCACCGAACACCGGCACCTCTCCAAGTTGAAGAGTACCTACCTCGATGCCCTGCCCGGGCTGGTCAATCCGGAAACCGGACGCATTCACGCCAGCTTCAACCAGGTGGTCGCTGCCACCGGGCGTCTGAGTTCCAGTGACCCGAATCTGCAGAACATCCCGATCCGCACACCGGAAGGGCGTCTGATCCGCAAAGCCTTCATTCCGCAGGATGAAACCTGGAGACTGCTTTGTGCGGACTATTCGCAAATCGAACTCCGTGTGCTGGCCCATCTCAGTCAGGACGATGCTCTCAGCCAGGCTTTCCGGGAAGGAGCCGACATTCATACCGCGGTCGCCGCCGATATCTTCCGCGTCTCTCCGGATGACGTCGACAGTGACATGCGGCGGACCGCCAAAGCGGTGAACTTCGGTGTGATTTATGGTCAGAGTCCCTTCGGTCTCTCCGAAGCGATTGGCATCCCTCAGAACGAAGCCGCCGGTTTTATCGATGATTACTTTGATCGTTACCAGGGTGTCCGGGAATTCCTGGATCAGATCCTGGAGGATTGTGCGAGCAAGAATTACGTCACGACCATCTGTGGCAGAAAACGTGAGATTCAGGGCGTGCGAGGCGGCGTTCAGAAACAGTTGAATATGCCCGAACGGACCGCCATCAATACCGTCATTCAGGGATCAGCCGCCGACCTGATCAAGCAGGCGATGATCAACGTCAGCCAGCGTCTCAAAGACGAAGCACACCCCGGCCGGATGCTGATGCAGATTCATGACGAACTGGTCTTCGAAGTTCCGGTGGGCGAACTGGAATCGCTGGGAGAAATTGTACAGTGCGAGATGGAATCTGCCATGGATCTGGAGGTGCCTCTGATCGTCGATATGTCGTCCGGGCTGAACTGGCTGGAGCAGACGTCTCTGGGAAGTGACTGAGGCTTGATTCTTCGCAAAATCCGGCATTTTCCGGAGCATGGGCCCGACAAACTGTCACCCATCAAAAAGGGCTGATCCGGCAGTTCAACAGTCTTGTAAAGAAAAGATAAATTTTAAGCTGAAAACAGTGAACTTTCCTTTTTTTTGTTGACAACCTGTTGGGTATTGGTAACGATATTAATGCACGCCTATGTGTCTCATCTACTTGTTGCTAAGGGATTCAGCAATCATAAGCCTCCTGTGTGGTACGTTTCTGTTGCGAAGGAATGTGTAAGAAATCCATTTTCCACCATTGCAAGTTAGCACAACCACCTTGTGTCTTGTCATAAAGCCATCCCTACGATTGCTCTGATTGGAGGAATCGGATCAGGTAAAAGTGCAGTAGCCAAAACAGTAAATTCATTTCGACCGATCAGAGTCATCGATGCCGACAAGATCGGACACGAAGTACTTGATTTCCCCGAAGTTCAACAGAAAATACGAGCCCGTTTCGGGTCTGTGGTGTTCAATGAACAGGGGATAATAATGCGTAAAGAACTCGCCAGACTCGTTTTTGGAGAATCAAAACAATATCAGGAAGCATTAGACGCACTTGAAAAGATCGTCCATCCCGAGATTCATCGGAGGTTGGAACAGGAAATTGTGGCAGCCCGGTCCGCAGGACAGGTTGATGCCATCCTGGTAGACGCCGCCGTGATTCTGGAAGCGGGATGGCAAAAGCTGTGTGATCACATCGTTTTTATTGAGTGTCCCTTTGAGCAACGCCTACTCAGAGTGACTGAGAATCGAGGGTGGTCAGCAGCAGAATTAACCAAACGGGAGAATCAACAGTTGCCTCTCTCAGAAAAGCGTAAACTGGCAACCAGCGTGATTCACAATGATCAGGACCTGGAATCAGCAGGTCTTCAATTATCCAGATTCATCGATTCAATACTGCCAACAGAAAAAGAGACAATTTAATGATTTGAGGATATCCCATTCACATCCTCAGTCTGACACATATAATAATTTCGTCTTCAACCTGAGACAGCTGACTCGCCGCTGATTCAACCGAAACCAGTTGATGCCTTTTCAAATGTTACCTGACCTTTCCAGAGGTTCAAAATTCTTCGCGTTCAACCCATCTGCTTAAAATTCCCAGAAACTCCACTCGATTTCATCTCACTATTTAGCAATTCGGAAAGTATTTGATCATGGCCAAATCCATAAAACTTCAGACATCTGAAAATGACGGGCTTGTGGCTTCAGAAAATATAGACGGGTTAGACTCGAACGGTAAAGCGGGCAAAACCGCGACGCGAGATCAGCGCGCGGATGCCATCTCCAAAGCCGCTGATGAACGCTACGAAAAAATCAAGCAGAGCGAAATCCATATCGCTGATCTGCAGCGGCTGACCATGAAAGAACTCATGCAGCTTGCCAAGGAAGAAAACCTCACCGAATACACCGGGCTCAAAAAACAGGACCTGATCTTTAAGATCCTGAAAGAACGGACCAAGGTTAACGGCCTCATGTTCGGCGAAGGAACTCTCGAGATCCTGCCGGATGGCTTCGGCTTCCTCCGCAGCCCCGATTACCACTACCTCCCCTGCCCGGACGACATTTACGTCTCGCCCAGCCAGATCCGACGCTTCGGATTACGCACCGGTGCGATCGTGGCGGGCCAGATTCGTCCGCCCAAAGAAAACGAACGTTACTTCGCACTGCTGCGAGTCGAAGCGGTCAACGGTTGTGATCCCGAAATCCTCACGACCAAAGTCTTCTTCGATGACCTGACCCCGCTGCACCCGAAGGAACGGCTCCGCCTCTCTTCACCGGCCGGCAACCTGAGCACGCGCATTGTCGATCTCGTGGCCCCCGTCGGTATGGGACAGCGTGGTCTGATCGTATCGCCTCCACGTGCCGGTAAAACGGTCATGCTGCAGGAAATGGCCAAGTGCGTTCTCGCCAGCCATCCCAGCGCGTACGTATTCATCCTGCTGATTGACGAGCGGCCGGAAGAGGTCACCGACATGGAACGACAGGTCGGCGGCGACCGCTGCGAAGTCGTCTCCAGTACATTCGACGAGCCACCGAGCCGACACATTCAGGTTTCGGAAATGGTCATTGAAAAAGCCAAACGCATGGTGGAATACGGTGAAGACGTTGTCATCTTCCTGGATTCCATTACCCGCCTGGCCCGTGCCTGGAACACCGAAGTCCCGCACTCTGGTAAGATCCTCTCCGGTGGTGTAGACGCAAACGCGCTGCAGCACCCCAAACGGTTCTTTGGTGCTGCCCGTAACGTGGAAGAAGGGGGCAGCCTGACAATCGTTGCAACCGCCCTCGTCGATACCGGCAGCCGCATGGATGAAGTGATCTTCGAAGAATTCAAAGGGACCGGTAACACCGAACTGCACCTCGACCGTAGAATGGTCGAAAAGCGTATCTGGCCCGCCATCGATGTCAACAAGTCGGGTACCCGACGCGAAGAACTGCTGATGGACGAAGAAGAACTCCGTCGCGTCTGGATCCTCAGACGGGTTCTCAACGATATGAATCCGGTTGATGCGATGGAACTGTTGACCAACCGGATGCGACGTTCTAAAACGAACGAAGAATTTCTGCTGAGCATGAACCTGGGATAATCAGCACTGCAAAGCAGTCTCAAAGCTGACTGCTGAATCTCCCGGAACTGTCATTTTATCCACCTGGCTATTTGAAATAACGACCTCGATGAACCACAAACTGATTGAAGGCAACCTGCTGGCCCGCGATGCGAACTATGCAATTGTTGTATCCCGCTGGAATGAACTGATTACCCGCCGTCTGCTGGATGGCGCACTGGAGACATTCCGTCGTCACGGTGGTTCCGAAGAGAAAATTTCTGTCTACTGGGTGCCTGGTTCCTTCGAGCTGCCGCTCGTCGCTGATAAACTGGCCAAGAGTGGACGCTTTCAGGCAGTCTGCTGCCTCGGTGCCGTCATTCAGGGCAGCACCATGCACCACGATTACATCAATCATCAGGTGGCTGCAGGCATCATGCGCAGCAGCCAGGAGAGCGGGATTCCCGTTCTGTTTGGTGTTTTAACCTGTGAAACAATGGAACAGGCCATGGACCGGGCCGGTGGAAAAGTCGGCAATAAAGGGAGTGAAGCCGCTCTGGCTGCTATTGAGATGGTCAATCTGTTAGACTCGATTGATCAGGATCAGCCATCCGCCTGATAATCAGGCCCTGATCCGCTTCCCCGGACAAACCGGATTTTTCTGTCTCCAGACTGTAGTTGTGATACCCCTATGTCTCTCCGAAAACAGGCACGACAGCTGGTCGTGCAAATGCTTTACCAGATCGACCTCAACTCTGACATCACTGCGGAAGAGATTCGCGCAATGATCGATGAGCATGGTCGCAGCAAAACAGTTCGCGCTTTCGCCTGGGAACTGTTTACCGGAGTGATGGAGTTCAAACAGCAGATCGATGCGGAAATTGTCCACGTCGCAGAGAACTGGTCCCTGAAACGGATGGCGGTCACCGATCGCAATATCCTGAGACTGGGAACCTACGAGCTGCTGCATACCGACACGCCGTCCGCGGTCATTATCGACGAAGCCGTCGAACTGGCTCGTGAATTCGGCAGTGCTCAGTCATCCCAGTTCGTTAACGGGATCCTGGATAAGCTCGTCCCCGGACGACACGACGAAAATCGTGCCGCCCCTCCTCTGCCAACTGAGCCTGCTCCTCAACCACCGGTGGAAGAGGATCCCGAAGAAGAAGATCCTCCATTGAAGCCGGGCAGCCCCTGGGCTACTTAACGCCGAACCGGTGGGGCGTACGATCGTTCCAGCTGAAGTTCATATCAATCGCCACCTGCGAAAGATGCAGCAGCAGATCGCGATCCACGTGCGGACAAGGCAGATGCGGTGCCGCCTCTTGTGTGTTGGAACTGTCGAAGACCGGGTCATCGCGCCAGTAAGAGTTGTACACCCGGATGTGATCGTAGAATAACCGCTCCCCTTCGTTGGGGTCAGTCAGTTCCACACCAGCCCCCGCAAACCGGGAACCATAGAACTTACAGGCCGTCTGCAGTACATCGTGCACCAGGCGGGACTGAACCGGATGCAGTGGCGTCAGATGGTACGTTTTGCCATGATGCTTGGGATGGGTGATGATGTGTGACATCGCTGCGGAAACCCAGTCCACGGGAATCAGGTTCTTGGATTCATCCCCGTTCAGCGTGAACCGGGAGTCGGCATACAGCAGGCCCGTTTCATCCCGGGACTGCATCTGCATCAGAGTGTGTCCCAACTGCAGAGCGGCATAGAACCCGTGGAAAGTGTTCGTGAATCCGGTTTTGGAATCGCCAATAATGATCGCAGGACGGAAGACGGTCAGCGATTCAAACTGATCGGAACCGCGAACCAGCATTTCTGCTTCGAGCTTGCTCCGTTCGTAGTCGTTTCCTGATTCCTGTCCCACATCGACGTCGGATTCCATGATCCGACCGGTTCGTAAACCGCAGACATACGCGGTTGAAACATGATCGAATTTTTTGATATCCGCGGTTTTACAGAACTCCAGCACATTTTTTACACCACCCACGTTGGAGCGCCAGGGCTCGCTTTCGTGGCTGGTACTGTAAAACGACAGACTGGCAGCCGAATGAATCATGCGATCCACATTCTCAGTGGCCCACTTCAGATTCTCTTCGCTCAAACCCAGATTCTCTTCGTTAATGTTGCCTTCCAGCACGACAGGTCGTGGCAGTTCACGGCCCAGCTGATCATCCCAGAAGCCCATGATCATGTCGATCCGCTGCTCTGCTGTCATCCGTCGGGTAGGTCGCACCAGCACCGCCAGCGGGACTCCCGCCATGGACAAATCTCGAATTAAGTATCTTCCCAGTAAGCCGGTGGCACCTGTGATCAGATGGTATCCCATTTTGATTTCCGCTATGAACCTGTAGTTGAAAAAAAGGAGTGCTGAATAGCTCTGTTTGTTATCTCTGTTTTCTGGTCGGCCTATCCAGCTGGCATCGCTGCAGCACAGAAACGCTGCAGACCGCTCCCTCGCCGACACAGAAAAAATGCTGTTTTTCAGGGGAAAGTCAATGATAATGAACTGGCTTCATATATCAATCAACGGGTACGGAAAAGCGAAGAGATTGACCGACGAATTCAGGCAACTGCACTAAAATGAACTATGCAACTGCTTTGTCTGACTGATCTTTCGCTCCCTGCTGCGACTGCTTGAGAAAATGCGGACTCCGTGGCCGGGACTCATCAGTCTCGGCACCACTGTCTTTGTGATCAGATCCATCCAGCTGATCGACATTCCGTGGTCGCAGGGCCAGCAGACAGGGCAGCAGGATCAAATCTCCCACCAGTGCTGCCACCAGCAGTGAAGTCATCATATAGCCAAACCGCGCGGTCGGCACGAAGTTGCTGAGCGTTAACGCCAGCATACCGGCCCCGGTAATCACCGCAGCCGTAAAGATCGGTTCACCGGTCATCAGCAGGGAATCGCGGGAAGCCTGAGCCGAATTACGGGAAAGACGGAACTGCTCCTGGTATCGCACCAGGAAGTGGAACGTCCCGTCGACGGCGATACCCAGCGCAATACTGGCAGTCATCATGATCCCGATGTCGATCGGAATCTGGTACCAGCCCAGGATACCGAACACGATGCAGATCGGCGTCAGGTTGGGAACCATGGCTACCAGTCCCGCTTTGATGGAACGCAGCGAGACAATCATCACAATCGTAATGATCACAAACGCCATCGAAAAGCTTTCCCAGAAGCCGGTAAAGATCTGGTTCTGAGCCCGTCTCAACAACGGAGCCACTCCGGTCAAAACGACCTGTGGATCATTGATCATCGCCGACAGTTCGTCGTAAATCTGATCCTGAGGCAGTTCTGCATCGCTGCTGATGCGAGCAGAAATCCGCCACAGCCGTTCTCCATCTGAAACGAAGTCATTCTCTCCGTGCTTCGACTGTGCCTTTGACAACAGCCGGGCTGTTTCGAACGGACTTTCGGGAAACTGATTCGGGAAGAAGCTCGCCAGCGACATGGTGTGCCTGACAGCAGGATGCTGCTGGATTACTTTTTCCAGCTCGCGAACTCGCTCTACTTTTTCGATAAACGGCTTGTCGTCATCGCCAAAATCAACAATCGCTTCGACAGAATCGAGTTCGGTCAGATTCTCCTGAACGGATCTCACATCCTGAATCACTCGTCCTTCCGCGGGCAGAAAATCGAGTGGATCAATTTTCGTCTTAAGACTGAACAACCCTACGCCGGTAATCATCACCAATACGATTGTCGCCAGCGACACTCGTCCAGAATGATCGATCAACCAGTTGGCACATTTCTGGAAGTTCCAACGGGATTCCGCTGCGTGGATGGTTTTCGGATCGATGGGCCAGATGGTCAACACCGCCGGTGTGAGCCCGAGTCCGGTAATCAGGGAGACGAACGTCCCCAGTGAGGCGGCATAGCCGAACTGGGTGACTGGTCCGATTTCGCTGATCGTCAACGAGTACAGGCCGATCGTGGTTGTCAGGGTTGCCAGAAAACAGGGTTTCCAGGCGATTTTGAGTGCAGCAGACAGGGGATCGGGTTGATCGATACAGCTGGCGACATAGTGATGCACGTGAATCGAAATGGCGAGTGTGAATACCAGCACCATCACCGACAGGGCACCAAGAATGAAGTTCATCTCACCGCCGCCCAGGTAGATCAGAGCGGTGGTCAGGTTGATGGCCCAGATCGTCAGACCCAGTGTGGCCAGTGTTTTCTTCCATTCGCGGAAGGAGTAATACAGGAGACACAGACTGATCAGCAGCGTGATGATGAAAAACTTTTTATTGGTTTTCTGACTGCCCAGGCGATCCAGTTCTGCAATCACCACCGGCGCTCCCGCCAGCTTGACCTCACGTCCGGTTAACTGGTTGTACTCCAGCTTTTCACGAATCCCGGCGACCGTTCCAGCCCGGTCTTTAATCCCCTCGTCTGAGAGTAATACCAGGATCCCGGCCATGTTATGCTGCTTGTTCATCAACAGGCCGTCCAGACGACGGTTGATCTCTGCTGGTTCTACCTGGAATTCATTCAGAATATTTTTCAGTCGATCGGGGGTCCAGCACTCTCTGACGGAATCCAGGGTTTCGATCCGCCCTGCGGTGCCTTCGATCAGTGCCGGCTGATCCAGCCCCTTCTCCACCGCCACCAGAATGACCTCTTCCGCACCGAACTCCGCCTTGAAGCGATCGTAAACAATGCGAACATCCGAATCCTTGGGCAACCAGGTTTCGATATCATTGTTGGAAGGCAGCAGCTCTGCCATGAAGGCCAGAATCGGCAGCGTGCAGAACACACCCCAGATCAGGTAACGACTGTATTTTTGATAGAAAGATGAGATCATAAGATTTGGTAGATCAATCTGCTTTCGCTTGCTCGAGCCATTTCAAGTACTCACACCCCTGGTAATCAACATTATTCTGAACTCAGGATCCAGGCCCGGCTGAGTCATCAGTCAAATGATCGATTACTGAGACCACCCCAATTTCATATCGAACCGACTTGAAACAATGCGTCAAACGGTTTTTCCAAACGGCAGCCGGTATAGCAGAATCAGCTGATTTCTTTCGTACGACTGGTATAACTCGTACCTTCAAAGGGTGAAATACCGTCACAACCGGTAGATTTGGAACAGTCGGTGCCATCAATCTGACTCACACAAAAGTCAGCGGTTACCCCGTTCGCAGGGATCGACTGTGGTGAGCTCAGTCTTTCCCCTCAAATTACGAACTTCCAGTTCCAGCAAACTCTGTAATCTGGCATGAAATCAGGCACTATTCGCGATTTGTATTCTATATTTCTATATCAGTCAGAACTGAACCCACATACAAAATCAAAATACAGACTTCTAACCCGGGAGTAATTCAATGGAAGAAACGCCATGGAGCCGTCCTTCAATGGAGGACCTGAAACACGTACTGGCCAGCTTCGGTAATCAGGATGCCGTCAATGTCCGTGACGTGGATCGCCTGGAACTCTCCGTGCCTGCAGAGATCAAAACCTCTCGGGGGAATACTATTTCAGCCATGACTCGCGAAATCAGCCGCCAGGGACTCGGACTGCTGCACAAAGGGATGATCAATCCGGGCGAAGTCACCGTCAAACTGGCCAGCGAGACGCGTGAATTTGAATACCGCGTCAAGATCATGTGGTGCACGCCCTGCGATAACGGTATGTTCATCAGCGGTGGTGAGTTTCTCACCAAACCGGAAAACTAAGCAGACGCTGATACCAGATCCATCCAGAAGAGACCGCTCGCAGGAGCGGTCGACCGCTGCCCGCTTGCTGCCCCATAACTGAAAGTACGTGATCAGTCCATCAGGAGGCAGAGGTTCCGCGTCGCAGCAGAACGATGATGATCCCGGACAGCAGAAAGATGATCACCCCGCCTGCCACCAGTAACAGGGTTGTCAGACTTCCCCAGCCGTTTTTCACTTCGGGGCGTTTCCGCTCTGCCAGGTCCCACTCAATCTCATCCAATTGCAGACTCGTGCCTGGCTGGCCTGCTTCCGCTTGAACTTCTTCCAGTTTCTGCTCGACAAAGGGAGATGGTTCTGCGCCACGATCCTGAATCCGCGAGCGAAACTTCACAGGTGCTGTCTGCGTACTGCGGTGACGCCCCGTCTGTGAAGTCTGATCACCGGGAACAGAAGGCAGTTTCGGCAGCATCAGCTGAGGCCCCGCCCCTGCAGCAGGCTTTTCGTCCTGCTTTTCAACAGTCTGCGACGGTTGCACCGGAGCAGCCGCTGGTTTCGGCTCTTTCAGCTCAATCCGAGCAGGCGCTTCGGCTGGTACTTCTTCCAGTTCCAGTTTGACAGACGGTTCCTGTGGAACGGGCTGTTCCCGCCGCTGGATCGGCTGTTCGATCGGCGGCAACTCTTCGGGTGCCTCCAGAGTTGGTTCAAAACTCGGAGGTTCGAGAGAGAGACTTCCTGCGGAACTTCTCTGCCTGTTGGATTGTTGTGGCTGAACAGGAGTCGTCCCCATGTTACGAGGTACGATCAGTGGTAACTCATCACTCGCAGGACCGGGTGAAGTCGGTTGAACAGGACGCGTTTTCACTGGTTCTGGTTGCTGAGGAGGTGTAGCACGTCGTTTCAAGGGATGAACCCTTGAGGGACGGAAGTTAGGAACTCTCTGACCGCCGTTAGACTGTACCTGCGGTTCTGAATGACCTGTCTGCTTCAAATCGGACGGCTGCTGGGCTGCCAGTTCTTCTTTGATCTGCTGCAACAGCATCTGTGGAGAGACTTCATCCAGACCAAAGGCGACATGCCCGCGATAGCTGGTTTCCAGGGCCTGTTCCGCCAGGAACTGTGCGTATTCATAGTTCTTCTGTTTCAATTCACGCCGGGCTCGTTCCATGATCGAACTGATTTGCAGTCTTCGCATTTCCTGTGACACATCTTCGAAGACTGGATTCGTCTGCTGCAGATCCCGCTCTAATTCCTGACCAAGTTGTTTCAGCTGAGGATCAGCTGACTGCTGCTGATCGGCCTGATCTAAATAGCGACTGAGCTCGTCCGATCGAAAAACATCATCTGCCGTTTGTTCGAAATTTGGTTCCTCTTGGGGAGGTTCCTGCGGTGTGACAGCTTTTTCCTGCGAATTGGATTCCGGCTGTGAGGTTCCCGCCAGACGCCGAATCCCTTGTGAAAATTCCCTGCTGATCGAACCGGAAGCCTGTTGAATCCGTTCGGAGTTCTGCTGACAGGCGTCCATCAGCTTTGAAGGATATTTCCTGGCCTCAGCGATCAGTGATTTAGAGCGCCAGTCATCCAGATCTGCGGGGCTGCGTTTGACCGGTTTGTTTTGAGCTGCTGCTTCTGCATCCTGTCGCTGGCGTTCCGCATCCTCAAAGGCAGCCTGGCTGATTTTTACAGGCCCCGGTTGCATCGCCTCTGATTTGTGTTCCGCTTGAGCAATCTGCTCTTCCGGCACTGAGGTCGGCGCCCCCAGCTTCACACGGCCCGGCTTCTCTTGAACAGAAACTTTCTTTTTCTGATCAAAAAAGTTAAAGCTGGAGCTGTTACTGGCAGTGATCAGCGGGTTGTCAGATTTCTGATTCGACTGGGAGATCACGTCCGCAGGCTGGCGCAGACATCCCACGGTCAGATAACCGAAGAGTGCCAGCAATAAATAAACCGTTGTCAGTTTTCGTGTTAACAGACCGATCTTCACAACGAAAAATCCTGTTTCTGCATGCAGACATCGTCACGGGAACGAGATCTCTGCCTGGGTCGCGGGGAGCAGCCTCAATGGGGCGTTGAGGTGCAGGCGAGACATGACACAGGCGCGCAACCGCACCCGACACTTCGCCTGTTACCCTTTATCGACTGGGCGAAATTGATGGCATGAGAGGGTATTTCGGATTTTAGCAGTCTTTAAGAAAATCGTTCAGTCTTCGCATAACCCACGCAGGGTCTGCATGTTAATCTGATCCAGAGGTACGCCGTCTTCCTCATCCTTAGGAGTTTCCAGATACATCGGACGGTCCTGGAAATTTGGATCGTTGAGCAGATGCCGAAACGGTTCCAGTCCGAGGAAGCCCTTACCGATGTTTTCATGACGGTCTTTACGACTGCCGAACTCACACTTACTGTCATTCAGATGGAAGGCCCGCACGCGAGCGTAACCGATCACATTATCCAGTTCCTGCATGGTTGACTGGTATTCGTCTGCTTCGATCAGAGGATAGCCGGCAGCAAAGATATGACAGGTATCAACACAGATCCCCAGCCTCTCCCCTTCCTTGACCTGTTCCAGCAGATACGCCAGTTGTTCGAAGCGATGTCCCAGATTTGATCCCTGGCCGGCTGTGGTCTCCAGCCAGATCTGGGTCTGGAAGCCATCGGTCTTCTCGTGAATCTGATCGATGGCAGCCACGATCCGATCCAGTCCCTCTTCTTCGCTGGAGGTCACAAAACTACCGGGATGCATCACGGCCCCTTCCAGTCCGAGGGCTTCCGCTCGTTCCAGTTCCACAACGACGGCATCGATCGATTTGTTCCAGAGTTCATCTTTGGGACTGGCGAGATTAATCAGGTAGCTCATATGCGAACAGGGACGGCTCACGCCCGTTGACTCCAGATGCTCCTGGAACAGAGTCACGTCTTTATCCGTCAGAGGCTTGGCCCGCCACTGGTTGTTGTTCTTGGTGAAGATCTGCACGCAGTCCATTTCAAATTCAGCAGCCAGATCCACGGCTTTATAATATCCACCAGCAATCGACTGATGTGCTCCCAGTAATGGCATGATTCTCTTTCCGGATTAAGTGACATTCTTCGCTGCCCCCGGTCTCGCTTGCGGACGGGATCGCTTTCATCAGCGAACCTGCAGTATAGGCGTTCGAGGCGATCCCTTCCAGCGATGCCCCATTCACACTCGTATTTCACCAATTCAATCAGGATTTCATGGGCAGCAGTTTCCCGAAGCGTTACAATCGATGAGCCGCTGATTCACTCCGGTCCCGGAAACGGCCCTGTGTATTCAAATCGATTCGCTCATCGAAGAGGAAACCAGCATGCGTTTGATCGTCTCCCTGTTTCTACTCAGTTTCATCCTGTCCCCCGTGGCAACAGATCCCTCTCTGCGGGCAGCAGAACAGCCCAACATCATCATCCTACTCGCCGATGACCTGGGTTACGGAGAACTGGGCTGCCAGGGAAATCCGCAAATCCCCACGCCACATATCGACTCACTCGCCCAGGAGGGCATTCGTTTTACACAGGCTTATGTCACCGCGCCTAACTGCAGTCCGTCACGGGCGGGACTGTTGACGGGCAAGATCCCGACTCGCTTCGGTTATGAATTCAATCCCATCGGTGCCCGCAATGAAGATCCGGGTACGGGGCTGCCGCCCGCAGAACAGACGCTGGCCGAACTTCTGCACGATCAGGGTTACACGACCGGCCTGATCGGAAAATGGCATCTGGGGGGCGCTGCCGACTATCATCCCTACCGCCATGGATTCGACGAATTCTTCGGCTTCATGCACGAAGGGCATTACTTCGTCCCGCCGCCGTATCAGGGGGTGACAACCATGCTGCGTCGCAAGACACTTCCCGGTGGAAGCAAGGGGCGCTGGATTGGCGAACAGCTGATTTACTCAACGCATCTGGGATACGATGAACCCGACTATGACGCCAACAACCCCATCATTCGCGGCGGACAACCGGTTGTGGAAACGGAATACCTGACCGATGCGTTCACACGGGAAGCGCTCAGCTTTATCGATCGCCACCAGGACAAACCCTTTTTTCTCTACCTGGCGTATAACGCAGTTCACAGCCCCCTGCAGGGGAAACAGGCGGACATGCAGCGTTTTCAAAACATTGACGATGTGCACCGACGCATTTTTGCCGCCATGCTTTCTTCCCTGGATCAAAGTGTCGGTCAGATTCTGAAGCAGGTCCGAAATGCCAAACTGGATCGCAACACGTTGATTGTCTTTCTAAGTGACAACGGCGGCCCGACGCGCGAACTCACGTCCAGTAATCTTCCTCTGCGTGGCGAGAAGGGATCCATGTACGAAGGAGGGCTGCGGGTTCCCTTTCTGATGCGCTGGACAGATAAGTTACCTGCAGGCCAAACCTATTCGCAGCCAGTCAGCAGCATGGATCTTTTCAGCACGTCGGCAGCTCTCTCCGGTGCACCGCTGCCGGACGATCTGGATGGTGAAAACCTGATGCCGTACCTGTTGAAAGAAAAAGACGGTACGCCGCATCACGAGCTTTTCTGGCGTCAGGGCAAACGAGCTGCACTCCGACTGGGGGACTGGAAAATTGTCAAAATGCGGGGCAAATCCGACATCAAAGACTGGGAGTTGTACCACATCACAGAGGATCTGTCGGAACAGACCAATCTCGCCAGCGAGCAGCAGGACAAACTGCAGGAACTGCTCACCCGCTGGAACGAACTTAATTCGCAGATGAAGCCGGCTCTGTTTTAATTATTTCTCTGCAGGTGCAACGGCACCGGGTCGGCTGCTCCCCTGCTCGATCAGATCGGCCAGCTGTTTTTTCAACCGCTGTGCAAGTTCCGGATGTGCCTGGATGACGTTCTGCTTTTCCGCAGGATCCTGCTCCAGATCGAACAACTGATATTGGGGGACTTTGGTGTTTGACAGCTGCTGCTCGACAATGATATTGCGGGCGGTCTGTTTGTCGTACCGCTGTAATTTCCATTTCCCGGTCCGCAAGGCATACGTGCCGTTGTTCCCGTTATTCTGTTGCACGAGATGCGCACGCCCTGCAGCATCCGGTTTCCCCAGCAGTGCATCCAGCACATTGAAACTGTCTCGACAGGCATCCTGGGGCAGTTTCTGTCCGGTCAATGTTGCCAGGCTGGCTGGCAAATCGATAGTACAGACCAGCTCATCACTGACACCATGCGGGATACGCCCTTTCCAGCGGGTAATAAAGGGCGTCCGGGTTCCCCCCTCATAAACACTGTACTTGCCCCCGGAATATGGTCCGGCAGCGCGGTGATCTCCTACTTTCTCCAGCGCACCATCTTTGTAACCATCATCCATCACAGGACCGTTATCGGAACAGAATACGACGAGCGTGTTCTCAGCCAGCTTGAGACGATCGAGTGTTTTCATCAGCTCACCCACACACCAGTCGAGCTGAATAATTGAATCGCCGCGATAACCGAGTGATGTTTTTCCCTGAAACCGTTCATGAGGCATGCGCGGGACGTGAATATCGTGCGAGGCGAAGAACAGAAAAAAGGGTTGATCTTTATTGGCTTCGATAAATTCGACCGACTTCTCAACCCACTTATCGGCCAGATCCTCATCGCGGAAACGAGCCGCATACCCGCCTGTATAAAAGCCGATGCGGCTGATTCCATTGTGAATCGTTGAGTTATGCCCGTGAGACCAGTCCATCTTGAGCGTATCACGGTGTGTGAGGCCGGTCGGGTGATCTGGGCTGGGCTTCTTATTTCCCACCCAGAGGGGATCTGCCGGATCGAGATTGAGAACCCGGTGATCTTTCACATACACCTGAGGAACCCGGTCATTGGTTGTCGGCAACAGGAAGCAGGTATCAAAACCGATCTCCAGTGGCCCCGGTTTCAAATCTCCGTTCCAGTCCGGTCCCGCTTCTCCCCCGAGCCCGAGGTGCCATTTACCGATTACGGCCGTGGTATAGCCGGCGCGTTTCAACAGAGAAGCGACGGTCTCTGTTCCCGGCTTAATAATGGCCGGTGCATTTGGTGGCGCAATTCCGGTCCGCTTTCCCCGAAAGGCATAGGTCCCGGTCAGGAACGAATAGCGGGTCGGCGTGCATGTCGAAGCGGAACAGTATCCGCTGGTAAACCGCAGTCCGTCAGCTGCCAGTTGATCGATGTGAGGTGTCTTGAGCGCTGTCGCGCCATAACAGGAAACGTCCCCGTACCCGAGATCATCGGCCATGATTACGATCACATTGGGTTTGTCGGCCCGGAGCTGAGAATGACCATGCAGGAGGCAAACCAGGAACAGCGTCAGCAGTGAGAAGATTCGAAATGACATGAGAGCGCTTTCAATGACAGTGAATTAAAAATGAATCCGGGATTCGGGGCGGTTTTATTCTCCCGTTTGAGCAGCAGGAATCGGCACACCACTCCGCGTGAAGGCGATTGCCCGCGAACCAGAAGCCCCCACCATGACGGATTCAACCAGCGGCGGTACAACCTGCTCCTCAGCCATCCAGTTCACGAGAAAATTCGCACCGGAGCCTCCCGTGCTGTCTTTTTCTTCCACCAGGAATTCAATCGTCTGAAACGGGGCGAGCTTGATTGGCTGGTCGAGATAGACCTTAATCGACTCCCCGTCAGTATCGACATACTTGACTCCGGTGAGGTAGACCGGCTGATCCTGATTGATGTTCCGGATACTCAGAGTCGTTTCCAGAAGCAACGGCGATCCGCCATGATAATAGATGTGAGAATAACAGGGCGCATAGATCGAACCGCTGCGCGTCATTTTTTCTGAGTCGATTTCGCCTGCCTGGTAACTGGCAAGATCGGGCGGTTCATAGCTGCGCGGTGGTACGAACTTCAATTCGTGTTCAAACCGTTCGAAGCGGGTATCGAGGTACACTGCCCCCGCGATCAGCACTAAGGTCACAACTCCCAGCAACAGAAACAGGACGAACCATTTGTCCCACAACCACAAAAACCAGTCGGGATATTCGCCTTTATTTCCCATCGCACACGCTTCCCCTGTGACAATTATTGTTTCATTTCCGGCAGCGCGCCTGAAAAATCTGGTTCAGACGGATTGAGACACTTCCTGTCGGCTGATGTATTAAACACTACCTCAGCCGGCATGAAAAGTCACCCCGACTGACAGTGTCGACTATGGCATCTGTTTCTGTAACTCATCCAGGCGAGACAGGCAGTTTTTTACCAGCGGGACCAGACGTTCATCGGACTGACCGGCGGCCTCGATCATGGAATGATAATACTGCACAATCTCTTCCGGCGGGGCGCCGAAGTGCCCCCAGAATTCAGCGCGGTCTTCGGTCTGCAGATCAAACAGCATCGCTTCCAGGTTATGCAGTTTGTCTGCGAGCTCAATCGCCCGCGCGCCGAGTGATGCCTGCTGCATCACCTCAATATGATCCCGCTTGCGATCGCGCCAGCTCCGCTTTGCGCCCTCCTGAGTTTCCTTCTCTTCGGTCATCTCCCTGACGTAGTGCAGGACCTCATCTGAAAAGGTTCCCTCCAGATCCTCAAAAGTCAGCGAGGTATCTTCGACCACATCATGCAGGGCGGCAGCTGCCAGGATGGATTCCTCATGAAAGCCGGCTTTCACCAGGATCAGACAGACCCCCATCGGATGTGCGATGTAAGGAATTCCGGACGACTTGCGTTTTTGAGATTTATGTGCTTCCGCGGCAACCCGAATGGCGTTCTCGACTACCGGAGAGTGAAGTGTATCCATGCTGCAAACTCTGGTTTAACGTTCTTCGATCGGAGTATCCTGTGAGTGCCGGAACTGGTTAAATCGTGTGTACTCCCAGTGACGATACAGGGCGGATTTCTTCAACAGGTTCGATTGACTGTCGACCGCTTCCACTTTGCCTTCGTGAATCATGACGACCTGATCGACGCGTCGCAGGGTCGTGATACGGGAAGGAATGACCAGCACGGTCCGGTTCTGGAAAATCCGGGAGTAGGCATCTTCGAGCAGCGTTTTGGTATCTTCGTCGAGCGGCCCTTCCGGTTCTTCGATGATCATCAGAGCCGGTTTTCGTAACAGGGCGCGGGCCAGTCCTAATCGGAAACACTCACCCGTTGTCAGATCTTCCCCGTGCTGACCCAGCACGGTTTCGTACCCCTGAGGCAGTCCCTGGATAAACTGATGCGCGTGTGATTCTTTTGAAGCCGCAATGACTTCCTGCAGCGAATACCGTTCATCGCCACAGCGAATATTGTCCTTGACGGTTCCGGTGAGACAGGGATCGTTACCGCTAACAAAAATCGCTTCCGCCCGCAGAGACTCCAGGGTCACCCACGCCGTGTCTTCGCCGTCGATCAGAACCCGGCCCGAGCGGGGCTCAATAAAGCGGGGTACCAGGAAACTGACAGCGCGCGGGGCGAGCTTCTCCAGTGATACCAGTGCGGTTGTCGAACCGGCGGGAATTTTCAGATCAAAGCCATTCAAGATCGGAGGTGAACTGGGCGTGAGACTGTAATTGACGTTTTCGAACTGCAGTGCCGTCGACATCGGTTCCAGAAATTTCGCTCCGACTGCCTGCCCGACTTCGGGGATCAGGTTCAGATAACGATAGATCGAGCTGGCAGCCACAGTGGATTCTTCGCGCACACGGAACAGTTCATGCAGACCGTTGACCGGCAGGTAGAAGAAGCCGAAGATCCCGACCACCAGCACCGCTGCAGAGAGCGGCAGACTATCCGGATTCACGAGGACTTTATACCCCACCAGAAAGACGACCAGGCAGGAACAGAAGACGGCCAGGCCCCGGGCAATACGATGTCCCCAGCCTTCAACGCGTTTCAGCTTTTCCAGGTTTTCGGTGTATTTCGCCAGATGCTTCTGAAACTGTTCATGCTCCGGGTTTTCCATTCCATAGCCACGGACCAGGCGTGTGCTCCGCAGATTCTCGGCGAGCAGGGAAAGTTCGGTGTCGATGGTAACCAGTGTTCTGGCATGCTGCAAATCGTAATCTTTGCGATGCTGCATCAGAAAATACCAGGCTGCGGCCAGCGGAATGATGCACTGCAGCGTTAAACGCCAGTCGATGGAAACGGCAATCAACAGCAGAATCGCCAGCGTCACAGTATGCCGCGTCAAACCGTAGACCCAGTGGAAGACACCGTTCTGTACGGTTCCCACATCCTGAATAAACAGGTGAAATGCCTGGTCGGTCTCTTTCCCCGAAAGATCCCCGGGGCCCAGGCGGAGCGCCTGGCGATGAATCATATTGCGTAACGTTGTCGAAATATGATGGGAAACCTTCAGGCTCCGCAGTCGGCATCGCCAGCGGATCAAAACCCGGATGCTGGCCACGACCAGCGCGACTAAAATCAGTGTGAATAACGCGGACTGATTCTGCTGCAGCAAGGGGACGCGTTGATACACGCTTTTCATGATCCCCAGATGGTATTTGGAATGCGTCCACCAGACGGAGGGCAGAATCCCCGTATCGGAAAGGACCAAACGATCTGGGGTAGTCGCTGGTTGTGAGTCCGCGGGAGCCGCTTTCGGCTCCGGTTCAGACGCGGGCTTTTCTTCCACAGCAGCAACTTCGTCGGTATCGGCTTTCGGCTCAGCCGGTTCTTCGGATGGTTCGGTGGTTTCAGCAGGTGCTTCTGGTTCGGGACTGGTCAGGATTTCCTGCAGTTGCTGAACTCGCTCTACCCCCTGCACCGAAATCTGCCCCCGATGATCCAGCAGATCCAGGATCAGGAAAAACAGGATGAGCAGAAACGCCAGCAAGAGGCCATTGATGAACGACCAGAACACAACGGATCTGGCAGACCCACGAAAAAACTCCCGCGCGGGGAACGCGCGATGGAATGCGTTGGGCTGACGATTTGACACAGGACCCACCGAATCTGTTTTAAGTGATTAAATTAAAAGGCCTGTCCCCTGTCTGTCAGGCAAGGTCCCGGTCTTCAAAAAGGATGAAGGCAACCAGAATCGCAATTCCGGAATAGAGCAGGCAGCTTAATGCGGAATGACCGATATAGACAGGTGGAACCACGGTTCCCGTTGCAACCGCAGGTGACATATTGAAGTTATCCAGGTTGGGCAGAATCGTAGCAATCAACTGCCCGGTAAACTTCACGAATTCCAGCCCCTCCGCCTTGGCCTGAACCAGGTTGGGAGTAAGGTGGCCAATGATATAGACGCCGAAGCAGATAATCATGTTGACCATCATGGGCAGACGCGTCGAGATCGCCACGCTGATGGCGGCCAGAATGGCGACTTCCATATAGATCAGCAGAATCCCGGGCAGAATCAACCAGACCGCAGCCATCCGCTCGGCGTGCGTTGGCGGTTCCTGGGCCGCTTCGCGGGCATCATAGCCGACTTTGAAGTAAACCAGCAGCAGGAAAGTGATCACCATCGGCAGCATCAGCCAGACGACGGCCTTCAGAATTCCCAGGTATTTCCCGACGATAAACTGACGACGGTTGATCGGCTTTGACAACAGCGTCATGGCTGTCTTACCTTCAATTTCATCAGCGATACTGGTACTCGCCGACCACACAGCCAGCAACAGACTGCAGATCAGGATCGTGGCCAGACCACAGTCCATCAGCATCTTGACGTCATCCCCCATCGAAAAGAAAGGGAGAAACGTATTTAACAGTAGCAGGATTAAACCCAGTGCCATCAGCAAGAGGAACACGGGCTGGCGAATGGCTTCCTTCGTCGTCGCCCTGGCGATTACACCCGCCTGGGTCATCGAAGTCACACCGAACAGGAGTACAAAATAGATTGCCACTCCGATTCCGGTAATCCACCATTGCACTGTCAGATTTGTCGTCTCAGCAGCCAATACCAGCAGGTTTCCCATTTTTTATGTACCGTCTTTAAAATAATGCATCAAAAAGTCAGTGCCCGCAGCTGACACCTGAGTGCGCAACTACACTTGCATCATACGAATGAAGTCTGCTCCGATGTTGGTTTTATTTTTGAACTTCTGAAAAAAGAGAGAGAATTCAGAATTCGCAGACCATCACCGGAAAGCAATAGCTACTTTACCGAGAACCGGTGGCGAAAGTAAAGAAAACAGACCCAAACGCCCCGCGTTTTCCCCAATCTGACAGGCAGCTTCGCTATAACTTCCCAAATTGCTGCCATGCGCACGGCAAATGGGTGGGGAGCCTGTTCCCGTTGAACAGCAAAGCGGGTTTTGACTGATAGAAACCTGGTGTGTTGGTGATCCAGCAGGGATCGGCGAGCTCAATATTCGATGGTGAAACTTTGACGACCGGGATCGGCCGGGGCCCCTTGAATCGATACATCCGTCACATTCGTTGCGAATGTCAGCATCATATCATCGAAAAACCGATCGAGTACTGACTGATCATGGGCCTGCGCGACCAGTTCCACGGTTCCATCAGACAGATTTTTGACGAATCCGGTAACAGGGTAACGCTCCGCCAGTTGAGTTGTGCGATATCGAAACCCGACGCCCTGCACCCGCCCCGCATAGATCGCGCGTAGACTGATCAGATCCGTCGATGAACCGGATTGATGAGGATCAGCACACATGGCCGATATCCTCTCTAGCAAGAGACCGTAAATTAATGAGCGTAAAAATGTTGATCGGAGACAGTACGATCAGAAGGGACTTTAAGCCCTGAGAAATGAATAGAGACTTCGGTCGTACTGTTTTAATGCGAAGAAGGCTCTTCAGTCAGCTGGCCTGATTCCGGCAAGTCTGAAAAGTCGATACACAATTCTTCGCGAACAATGCTCATGCTGCGCGGAGCATCAATTCCTAATCGCACAGAATTGGGACCAATTCGAACAATCGTCAGGGTTACGTCATCGCCAATCCGAATCCGCTCGCCGGGCTTACGTGATAATACAAGCATTTCTTTTCGAATCCTTCGTTTTCTGTTCCCTCATACTTCCCTGTAACCTTCCAGGAAGGTCGAAAGCATTGTGCAGGATGAGGGTAGTTCAAGAGTACTCATCTCGACAATTCACTGAAACCAGCCAGCAAACTGCCATCACTACGATGTCGACATCAGTATGATAACAGCTTTTGAATTATCATGTCCAGCCCAGACTGAAAAATAACATCACGACCCGCGCAACCGCAAAAACCGCCCCGAAACCACTCATCTTACCCAAAATTGTGCCCAATAATCAAGCACAGGCCACACTGCCCAATAATCGGGCACAACCAGTACCATCGCCAGAGCTCTCATAACCAGACAATTTCCCCTCAGCCCGCTGACCGGTGCCCAGCCTGCAGTCAATTTCCAGTATAGTGGATGCCGCAGGCTCTACTGAAAACCGGTCCGTGCGCCGGAAAAGAATTTCAAAAATTCTTTGTCTCCTCTCAGCCGGTTAACGGTTGGCGGCGGTGAATGCAGATGCAAAAGAAGACGGAAAACCAGCGGGGAACCGCTTGACGATTCCCACTTTGATCGTCAGTCTTTAGCAACAGTGTTAACTAACTCAGAATTTCTGCCTCGCTATCAGGGGAACATCATGGTTCGTATCGGAATAATCGGCGTCGGTTTTATGGGAATGGCTCACTACGAAGGAGCCAAAAAGCTTAAAGGAGCCAAGGTCACTGCGATCTCAACGCGCGACCCCAAGAAACTGTCTGGCGACTGGAGCAGCATCGAAGGTAACTTCGGTCCTCGCGGAGGTCAGGTCGATCTCTCCAAGGTAAAACAGTACAGTGATTACCATGAACTGCTGGCAGACCCCGATATTGATCTGGTCGATATCTGTCTCCCCACTGAAATGCATGAGAAAGTCGCCATGGATTCCATCCAGGCCGGCAAACACACACTGGTAGAAAAGCCGATTGCCATCGACCTCAAGGCCGCCAACCGGATGGTGAAGGCAGCCGAAAAAGCGGGCGTACAGTTCATGGTCGCACAGGTCCTTCCCTTCTTCCCCGAATTTCAGTTTGCCGTTGAATGTGTTCGCAGCCAGAAATATGGAAAACTGCTGGCCGCACACTTCCGCCGTGTGATGGCACCTCCCAAATGGTCAGAGAATATTGAAGACTTCCAGAAACTGGGGGGCTGGGGCATCGACCTGCACATTCATGACAACCACCTGATCAGCCTGATGTGTGGCGTTCCCCAGAAAGTGACCTCTCGCGGTATCGAAAACAAGGGTTACATCAACCACGTGCATACCGTTTATGACTATGAAGATCCGAACCTGGCGATCAGTTGTGTCAGCGGTGGCATCGCGACGCGGGGCCTCGAATTCGCCCACGGCTTTGAACTCTACTTCGAAGAAGCCACCGTTCTCTTCGGAGCCGGAACGATGGGTGTCGGCAAAAATAAGGAATGGGTTGTCAGCCAGCCACTGACATTGATCACCAAATCCGGACAGCTGAAACATCCGAAACTCAAAGGGGGCAACGAATGGTGTGCCGCCTTCACGCTGGAACTGCAGGCAGCCGTGAATGCGATTCAGTCGGGTGAAGAACCCGAGGCACTCTCCGGCGCCCTGGCCCGCGATGCTCTGAAAATCTGCTACGCGGAAGCAAAAAGTATTCAGACAGGGCGATCCATTCCTGTCAAATAAGTGTCACTTCAGCTGTTGAAGTACACATTATTATATTCACACCGCCGATTCTCGAATCGTTCTCGAAAACCGGCGGTGTATTTCTTGGTATACTGCTGAAAATGAAGTAATCTGAGCCTGACTCCCGGGCAATTTAGCCCGATTCTTTCATCACTCCGACCTGAACCGGTAACAATAACCGGTCCGGTTCTGAAAAAACGGCTCTGCCCAGTCTCTGATAAGCTAAGCTCATGCTCGAAAATCTACCTCTCCAATCAGTAAAATATAAAGGACTCACCATCGAGGGGTATTCTCGCGCTGCAGTACAGAGTTACTGGAGGATTCCCGAGCTGAAACTTGGCTTTGACCTGGGGGCCAGCCCCTGGTCGTTTATGGGAACGTCGGTGTATTTCATTTCTCATGCGCACCTGGATCACATGGCAGCGCTCCCTGCGTACGTGGCCCGGCGGCGGATGATGAAAATGAGTCCGCCTACGATCTATCTGCCCGAAGAAGTCGTCGATCCCGTCTGGAAAATGCTCCGCAGCTGGCACAAACTGGACCGCGGCCGCATGGACTGCGAACTCATCGGCATGAAAGACGGCGAAGACATTCAGCTGACCCGCGAACATGCAGTCACTGCATTTCAGACCAAGCACACGGTCCCTTCGATCGGATTCCAGGTCTGGGACTGTCGTAAAAAGCTCAAGCCGGAATTCACGGGTAAACCGGAAACCGAAATTCGCGATGCGCGCATGGCGGGAGTCGAAGTCAGTGAAGAAATCCGGGTGCCACTGGTCTGCTACACGGGCGATACCGCTCCCGCAGGGCTGGACCATTTTGAAACTGCTTATGAATCAAAAGTCCTGATCACCGAGATGACGTTCCACCGTCCGGAACATCGGCGGGAACGAATTCATAAGTTCGGGCACATGCACCTGGATGATATCATCGAACGCGCCAACCGTTTTAAGAACGAGTTACTGATTCTCGCGCATTTCAGTACGCGCTACCACGATAATCAGGTGCTCAACGCGGTCAAAAAACGGGTCCCCGAGGATTTACTCGAGCGTATCCATCTCTGGCTGTAATTTATCCGGCCTCAATTGACTGCGAGACTCCGACAGCAGATCTGTAAAAAAAGCCTGGAAGGGATCGCCCCTCCAGGCTTTTTCTGTGCAGTCAACGTTTATGCGTTGATTTCGTAGCCTTTCCGCTGCTCACGGCTCTGCCACTGGTTGGCTTCATCATCGCCGATGATCTGTTCCGTCTGGGGATCCCATTTCAGCGATCGATTCAGGCGAATCGCAATGTTGGCCAGGTGACAGGTGGTGATCGCGCGATGGTGCGTCATCACATCTGAGATTGGCTGCTCACGGGCATCGACACATTCATAGAAGTTCCGCATGTGATCGCCGGGCTGGCGTCCTTTGTAGAGTTCCTTGATGGTATCGCTGGAAAGTGGATTGTCTTTCAGGTCTTCCACCGGCTTTCCGGTCAGATCGCCGCGGCTGACAAACATCCGCCCCTTGGTTCCGCTAAACAGAATTCCGTTGCGGCCATCGCTTTTGATCGTCATCTTCACGTCGTTCGGGAAGGTCGCCTGCACTTCGAACTTGGAAGCCACATTGTATTCATCATCCTTGGTCGGCATACCGTCTTTGAGAGGAACCGGATGCACTGCGGAAATCGGCACGACCTGGGTCGGACCGGAATGATCCATGCCAATCCCCCACTGGGCGATATCCACATGATGCGCACCCCAGTCGGTCATTTTGCCACCGGAATATTCATACCACCAGCGGAATTCGTAATGACAACGGGTTTTCGGACGTCCGTCGGCTGATTTCCAGCGGTAATCCGTCATCGGTGCCTGGCCCAGCCATTTGTCCCAGTTCAGAGTTTTGGGAACTTCGGCCACGGGAATGGAACCACTGGGTGATATGCCGCCAATCACACATTCCACTTCGGTGATGTCCCCCAGGCGACCTTCCTTGATAATTGCCAGTGCATTCAGGAACCGCTGCCCCATTTCACTCCGCTGCTGGGTCCCAACCTGAAAGACCCGGCCCGTTTCCTTGAGCACTTTGATGATCTGCTTGCCTTCATCAATCGTCAATGTCAGCGGCTTTTCACAATAAACGTCCTTGCCGGCTTTCATTGCTTCAATGGCAATTTTGGTGTGCCAGTGGTCGGTCGTTACGATCGTCACGATATCGATCTCGGGATTTTCCAGAACTTTCTGGTAATCTTCGAAGACCGCGACTTCTTTGTTGTTGCCTTTTTTCCCCTGAATTTCTTTGACCTTGTCGTGTGCTTTACCAGCGTGTGCTGCATCGACATCGCAGACGGCAATCACGTCCCCGTACTTCATCGCATTCGGACCAACGGCATTCCAGCGGCTCCCGGTACCGATACAACCCACAACGGGGCGATCATTGGCCGCTTTGAACTTGTAGGCGCTGGCAGGGTCAACACTGAACCAGAAGGGAACGCTAGTTCCCGCGACTGCGGCTGCTGAGGTTTTCAAAAAGTCGCGACGATTCTGCTTGGAATTACTCACTGAAGACTCCTTATCTACATGGAAGGGTGCGCGCCGATTTCAGGAATGGAATCACGCAGGTGCAGGATGATTGATCAATGAGTCCATTATAAGGAACTCGGAATCGGCAATGCAAAGATCAAGACTGCTTTATGTCTGTTTTCTTCATACGACTTGTCCGGGATTCCTGATAGAATGAAAGTATCAAAAAAGTGCCGCCACCTCGCTTTTGCTGATCGAACGTGGCGAACCTGGTTTTATAAAAGACCCTAACATATTTTCTTTCCTAAAACGGTAACATGCGCACCATCCTGCACGTGGATATGGACGCCTTTTACGCGTCCATCGAAGAACGCGATCACCCGGAACTCAAAGGGCAGCCGATCATTGTCGGCGGTCGGGCTGAGTCACGGGGTGTCGTTTCCGCTGCCAACTATGCCGCGCGCAAATTCGGCGTTCACAGTGCCATGCCGATGAAAACCGCCCGCTCACTCTGCCCCCACGCACACTATTTTCCGGTCCGGATGAAAGATTATGCAGGCGTCTCCCATACACTGCAGCAGATCTTCCAGCGTTTTACCCCCCTGGTCGAGCCGTTGTCTCTGGATGAAGCATTCCTCGATGTGACGGGAAGCGAACTGCTCTTCGGCACGGGTGCAGAAATAGCGCGCACCATCAAGCGCGAAGTTCAGGAAACATTACACCTGATCGCGTCCGTGGGAGTCGCGCCAAATAAATTCCTCGCGAAAATTGCCAGCGATGCGGACAAACCGGATGGTCTGGTGATTGTCGCGCCCGACCGTATTCATGATTTTCTCGACCCACTCCCCATTTCCCGCATCTGGGGCATTGGGAAGGTCGCCACCCGCCGCTTTAACCAACTGGGAATTCAAACCGTCGCTCAATTACGGGCCCTCGAACCGAAATTACTCACGGAACTGTTCGGCGAACAGGGTGCGCATCTCTGGAAGCTGTCCCAGGGGCTTGATGAGCGTCCCGTAGTGCCGGAACGCCAGGCCAAATCCATTTCGCGCGAAACCACTTTTTCCCGCGATGTGACCGATCTGGAAATCCTCAAGTCCGTCCTGATTGAACTGGTAGAAGACGTGGCTCGTCGGCTCCGTAAAAACCAGTTGCGAGGAAAAACGATTCAGCTCAAAATCAGGTACGATGACTTCTCGACCTTTACGCGGGCATCGACTATCGCGCAACCGACGGACATCACCCGCGATATCCAGTCCGCCGCTCTGCAGATGCTGGAACACCGACTGCCGGCCCGCCGTCTGTCAATCCGACTGATCGGGGTCGGCGTTTCCGGTTTCGATCAGAGCGCCGTTCAGCAGCGCAGTCTGTTTGACGAAGAGGATCAACAGAAACACTCCAGGCTGGACCAGATCAAAGATCAGATCGCCGACCGTTTCGGAATGGATTCGCTGAAACGCGGCAATCGCATTACAAATGATATGCAAGATGAATCAGCGGAAGCAGACTGAGCTTGAATTCCGTTTGTTTCTTCAATCTTTGACTGGTGCCCAGCGCAACTTTTGAGTTGTCTTGAATTCGACTTGTCCGTCATTTTTACTTTGCTGGTCCGGGCGACTGCTGCCCCGGTCGATCAATGCCTGCAGGTCGGCTGTCATCTGTCTGACCCGTTCCGGATGTTTCTGTGACAGATCCTGCTCTTCCGCGATGTCAGACTGCAGGTGATAGAGCTCTGCGATCGTCGGCTTGCCGCGCGACTTTTCCAGATTGCGTCCGCTCAGTTTATACACCAGTTTCCAGGGACCATCCCGGTAGGCAAATTCACCAAAGTTCGAATGATTAACCACTGACGTACGTGAGCCGTCCGACGCTTTTCCCTGCAATGCGGGGAAAAAGCTGAGGCTGTCTTCTGCACCGGCTGCGGGTAATTTTGTTCCCAGCAGATCAGCACTGGTTGCCAGGAGATCCGTCAGGCAGATCAGCTGGTCACTGCTGCCGCCCGCCTGTACTTTTCCGGGCCAGCGGACGACCAGTGGAACACGGTGCCCCCCCTCCCAGACATCGCCTTTATGTCCGCGATAAGGACCGCTGGGGCGATGACCGGCTTTGATCAGATCATTCCAGCCCGTGTAATGCGAATGGCCATTGTCTGCAGTGAAGATCACCACGGTGTTCTCGCCCAGTCCCGCCTGATCGATGGCCTGAATGACCTGACCTGCGGACCAGTCGGTTTCCATCACGAAATCAGCCACGGGGGCGATGCCACTTTTGCCACGGAAGGGAGGTGAGGGAACCACCGGCTCATGCGGTGATGTCATCGAAAAATAAAGAAAGAATGGTTTCTTTTCTGTCGCTTGTTGTTCGATGTACTTGACTGCCCGCCGGGTTAATTCGGGGAGAATTTCCTGCATCTTCCAGTCGGGTGCCGCCGGAGCGCCGGTGAACGCTTTGGGCAACACAATTCCCTCTGCGGGATCGGGTTGAAATTTGGCTGTGGGCTGTGGAAAGACCCGGTTGTTTTCAATAAAGGTAAACGGAGGCAGATTCGGCAGATCGACGCCGAAGAAATAATCGAAGCCCCGGTCAACCGGTCCCCCCGAAATCGGTTTGGTAAAGTCCCAGTTCAGTTGCCACTGACCGTTGCGTTTCTCCGTCATTTGGCTGGGCTGCGGTCCCGGCCAGTTCCATCCCAAGTGCCACTTTCCGATACAGGCGGTTGTGTAACCCTGTGACTTAAGAAACCCGGGAAAAGTGAGTCGGTCAGCAGCGATCAGCGGAGGTTCGTAAGCGGCGATCACCCATTCCTGCAGTCGCGTTCGCCAGGCATAGCGGCCCGTGAGAAGTCCATAGCGTGTGGGAGTACAGACCGCCGAACCACTGTGGGCGTCAGTAAAGCTCATCCCCTGCTTTACCAGGCGGTCGAGATACGGAGTTGGAATTTTGTTGTCCGGATAGTGTGCCTGGATATCACCCACACCAAAATCATCGGCCAGGATGACCACGATATTCGGTCGCTGCTGTTCAGCCGCCGAAAGCAATCCGGGGCTCAGACACAACAAGAGACAACAGACAAGCGGGCGCAACATGGTAGACTCCTCAAGACGATCCGAGACAATGAAGCAGGAGATTGCCAACTGCAACTCACTGTGAAGCTGACAGTATTTCTCTTATTTATCCTACCGGTTATAAAACGACAGCGAAAGCAGGACTGACAGAAAATGCTTTAACCGGCCCTCGGAGGAGTGACGCTGACCAGTGACTCGTCTGTCTTCTGGCTGCGACTACTGAAATAAATCAGCGCGAATCCGACCACGATAGAACAGAGGGAAACGATCAGCCAGAAGAGGGGTAGATGTTTCTGATCCTGCAGGTTCATGTCCCATTGTGAGAAGTAGTGCTGATAGCTGGCGAAGGTGATCAATAGACCGTTGTGCAACATGTGCAGTAGGATCCCGGGAATCACACTTCGCGAAAGAACGTTGACATATCCCAGTGAGATCCCCATGAAGAAGCTGGGGAAAAACCGCTCGATAAACAGGGAATCACGCACGATGACGTGGAACAGTGCGAACAGAAATGCCGAAATGAAAATCGATTTGGTACTCGAAAATCGGTTCAACAGACCGCTCAACAGGTAACCGCGGAAGAAGAGCTCTTCGCAGATCGCGGGGAGTACCGCGAGGCTGATCAGCTTGATCCAGAGTGGTACCAGCTCCAGTTCCAGCTTCATTGAATCGAATAGTTTCGTGAGGACTTCAATGCGATAGTCTGTCAGGGCAAAGATCTCGATCTCGTAAGCCATCGGCCAGAGCGTGAATCCCAGCAGGACCGCTCCCACGCAGGCCAGCGGTCGGGGACGATTCCATCGAAAGCCGGACTTCAGATTCACACCACCCAGCCAGGCAAACAAGAGTGGGATCAGCAGGAACAGACAGAAGGTGAGCGTGCCTGATGCCAGCAGTCGCATCGCCATGGACAGTTCCTGCAGCCGACTGATAAATGCAGCGGACAGGATGAACACCGGAAACAATACCGCCAGACAGAGCACCGCATTATTCAGTGCGGGGGCAGCATGGGTTTTGGTGGAACGCTTGAAAAAATCGCTCCAGGAAGCTTCGCTTTGATACAAAATCGTATCGGTGCCGAAAATCCGGGCGGCCAGACTGAGAGCAACCACCCCGTAGAAGACCGTGGAAAAGACCGAAACAAAAAACAGTGTGGGCTGCGCCTGGTGCAGTAAAAAATCGCGACTGAGCAGTACGATATTCGCCAGGGGAATCACCGCCCAGAGCAGCGTCATTTTGAGGTCGGGCACCAGGCCGATGACCCCGGGGGCCATCGAGATCAGCATCAGCGGAATCAGGTAGGCCTGTGCTTCTTTGAAGCTGCGGGCAAAGCTGGTGATACAGAGCAGGACCGCAGAGAAGAAGCCGGCGAAGATCAACAGGAGTAACAGAATCTGCATTAAGACGACCGGCGTCAGCCCTTCGCCAAACAGCATCCCCTCCAGACCATTTGCGTACGCGGTCGCCAGCATCGCCACCATATTGACAATTGCCGTCAGAGTCGCCACTGCCAGGACGGCGAAAAACTTGGAACACAGAATCCACATGCGGGGTAACGGCGCGGCCATTAGGGTTTCCAGTGTTCCACGTTCGCGTTCGCCGGCGGTCAAGTCGATTGCGGGATAGACGGCGCCGGTCATCGTCATCAGCAGCAGAATCATGGGGACGAACGTCACCAGGGAAGCCCCCTGTCGCATCTCGGACTTTACCGGTTCAAACGTCGCGATGAACGGAACGGTGTCGCTTTTTCCCATTTCTGTCAGCATCTGGTCGCGGTAATTCCAGCGTACGGCCTGCAGACGTTTCTCGACATATTCCGCGGCCCGTCGACTGTGGGGCGACTGTGCGCCGTAGGTAATCTGAAAACGGCCACTGTGTCTCTCGTCGGCCTGATCTGCCTGCGCAGTGTCGATGGGAATGTAACGTACCCCCACATCGACCAGACCATCGCGGACCAGTTTCGAAATGTTTTGATTTTCCCCCGTACTGTCGGCGATCAGAAACTTGATTACCGGGTCGACCCTTTGAAAGCGGGCCAGGGGCTGCTCGTCGTCAGCGGATTTCTGTTCGACAGGCGACATGCCGGGATTGGTTGCCAGCAGACGGTTCCCCTTGGTGAGCAGGGCGCGAAACAGCTGCCCCTCTGATTCGTTGGGGAGAATAATCCGGTATTCCACTTTGCTGAGCTGGCTCATCTGGCTCAAAAAAAACTTCTGCAATAGAAGACCAAGCAGTGGATAGACCAGCAGCGGCATCAGAATCAAGGTGATCACGGTGCGGCGGTCGCGGAGAATTTCGCGCAGTTCTTTCTTCAACAGACCCGAAAAGCGAAAACCGGTCGTGGGAGTGTAGATCCGGTGATCCGAGTCCTGATCGTAGGGCGACACCATTAAAGCAGTTCCCCCTGTGCCGCGGCGACTGTTTTCGATTTTGTCACAGGCGCATCCAGCAGTTGCAGGAAGATCTGGGTTAATGTCTGACAGGAAGTGCATTGCTGCAGCTCTTCCAGTGTGCCCTCGTAGCTTTTCTTACCCTGGTATAAAAGCCCGAACCGATCGCAGAGTTGCTCGGCTTCATCCAGGCGATGTGTGCAGACGATGACGGCCTTGCCTTCATCGCGGAGATGATCGATGTAATCGAAGATGACCTTGCTGCCGACCACATCCAGTCCGCGGGTTGGTTCATCCATCAGCATCACAGGAGGATCGTGGATCAGGGAACGGGCCAGATTCACGCGTTGCTTCTGACCGGTACTTAAAGTGGCAGAACGACGATCGAGGAATTCAGAGAGCCGAAACAAATCCGACAGTCGCTGGATGCGGTCTTCCGCCTGCGCTGCGGAGACGCCATAGACGTCAGCGAAAAAAAAGAGGATCTCGCGGGGTGTCAACCACTGGTACAAGCCAGCACTGGTTGAGACGAGGCCGACCCGCCGTTTGATTTCGTCGGGATGCGTCGAGACGCGAAAGCCTTCGACTTCGGCATCGCCACTGGTGGGCTTGAGCAGGCCGAGAATCATGCGGAGCGTTGTAGTTTTACCGGCACCATTGGGTCCCAGCAAACCATAGACCTCCCCTGCTTCGACTGCGAACGAAATATGATCGACGGCCAGAACATCCTGTTTTCCGGCTTCGAAAATACGTGTGAGGTTTTGAACGCGGATCATAACGGCCCTTAGTCCTGGTTCTAAAAGAACCCCGGGAACGCACCAGAGGTATCAATGAGAAATCAATTGCGGATCATCGCTTGAATTCATTAGAACCAGAAACACTTGAAACTTCAGATTGGAAGAGCTGGCCTGCCTGAATCATGTTAAATTCACTGGAAGTGCGAATAGAAATGCTGGCGCATAAATAACCTGATTCGGAACTGGTCCATCTTAACAAATCAAAAGTCAATCTGTCACCTGTGAAAACAGGTTTCCTGAACGGAAGACGGGAATGCATCCTGTTCTATGAATATTTGAATATCTACTACCGGGTATTTTAGTAAACAAAACTTTGAAGCCAGACTCTGCTTGCAGACCGTTCTCATCAAACACACAATAGAACCGAAATACTTACTTCAAGCTGCTCAGATTATCCGTATCATTCCATTCCCGTTTGAAAGCCGTTTCCGAAATGAGATGCTTCCCCCGCCAGATCGTGCTGACACTTCTGTTCTGCCTGTTTGCGTCCAGCCTGTTTGCCGCTGATGACTGGCGCGTGTGGCGCGGGCCCACGGGAAACGGGGTGGCTGCTGCCGGGCAAACACCACCGGTCAAGTGGTCGGAAACGGAAAACATTCACTGGAAAACCCCACTCCCCGGACGGGGCCATGCCTCGCCGATTGTAGTCAACGCTCGAGTACTGATTGCGACCGCTGATGAGTCACAGGAAATCCAGTCGGTGGTTTGTCTCGCACGGGACTCGGGAAAGATTCTCTGGAAGACCGACGTCAACCGGGGTGGTTTCGCTCCCAAAATTCATCAGAAGAATACGCACGCTTCTCCCACACTCGCTTCCAATGGCGAACTGATTTTCGCGGCCTTCCCGCATCATGAAAGCATTCAGCTCACGGCGCTCGATCTGGATGGGAAACAGCGCTGGCAGATCCGGGCAGGAGGCTTTCTGCCCAGAGCGTATCAGTTCGGCTATGGTCCCTCTCCCATTTTGTATGGGAATACCGTGATCGTGGCAGCCGAGTATGAAAAGAACGGTTACCTGGCTGCCTTCGATCAACAGACGGGCAAAGAAGTCTGGCGTCTCGATCGCCCCGATAAAATCAATTTCTCGACACCCATTGTTACCCGCATCGCTGGTCGGGACCAACTGCTGCACAGCGGCAACTCGCGGGTTGCGAGTTTCGATCCGCGTAACGGTCGCGAGATCTGGTCGGTCCCTGCTCCCTGGATTGTCAGCTGTGGCACTATGGTCTGGGATCAGGAACTCGTCTTCGCCAGCGGTGGTTTTCCAACCAAGGGAACCATTGCGGTGAAAGCAGATGGTTCGGACCAGGTCGCCTGGACGAACCGCGTCAAATGCTATGAGCAATCGATGCTGGCTGCGAATGGATATCTCTACGCCGTCGATGACAACGGCATTGCCTACTGCTGGGACGCACAGACCGGAAAAGAGATGTGGAAGCATCGCCTCGGCGGGAAAGTCTCTTCCTCACTGGTCCTCGCAAACGGCAATCTGTATCTGACGAACGAACGGGGGACCACGTTTGTCTTCCGTTCGAATCCTCAGAAATTTGAACTGCTGGCAGAAAACCAACTCGGCGACGAAGGGTTTGCCTCGCCAGCAATCTGCGGCAGTCAGATCTTTCATCGCGCGGCCGGTCGTGCCTCGGGAGAACGTCAGGACGTGCTTTACTGCATCGGTAAATAGTCTCTGGCCAGACTCTATTCAGCCTTGGCGGGCTCGGCTGCTTTCTGAGGTGGTGCGACCTGTTGATTTGCCGGAACCGGCTGACCGAAGGCTCGAAAGCCGCGCAGCTCCTGGGGTAATCGAAAATAGAAACGATTGGCGGTGTACGCGTTCGTCCATTGATAACGTACCTGTCCTTCTTTGGGACGGACGCTCATTTTGGGACTGGTCCAGACTTCTTGCTTGTCGAGTTGAACTGTCGTCGCTGCTGCAGACAGTCGTGCACAGCCATAGGACCAGGTCTTGCCATCGGTTTCCAGAATCAGGATGACCTCAGGATTGAACCCGCGTTCAAAATAGAACGCCGCGGCATCCGAATTCTCTACATCGGTCGGTTGATACTGGTCGAAGGGAGTGGGATGCAGATTCAGAAAGATCTGTTCCCGTCCCAGCATCTCCTCGGCTGAAAATCGAATTGCCAGTTGCTGCATCTGGTCCAGTCGTTCCTCCGCGGTTGCCGCCGGATCGGGTGCATCGGGCAGCGGTTTGAATTCAATTCCGACCTCCCAGGGTTGCCAGGTCACACTGGGCCCTTCAATGCGAAACGGTTTTTCGGTCAACGAGAGGAATTCATAAGTGGCGCGTCCCGCAGTTCCTTCCGGGTGATCCATTTCCACAGCGATATAAGCCCAGGGGCGGCCCGTTGTTCCTAAACGCCAGATCGCACCTTTGGTCACTTTATATTTGGGATCATGATATTTCATGACCGGTTCCTGGACGAAAGCGAGCGGCGCACTGCGTTCTTCCCTGGTACGAATCGACCAGGCATTGAGCAACTCCCGCATCGTATCGATTTTGGAATCATGGGCCGCCTCTTCTTTTTCCTCGGCAACGATTGGCATAACGACACAACAGAGTAAAACCGCTGCAAAACTACTGAGAAATGTGATTCTCCGGCGCATCATGACGAGTTCCTTATTTGAGACAGATTCGGTTCGACGCGAACCCATTGTATGAACACACAGCCATTGATCAAATGTAAAGTTTTCTAAACGGGTGATTATTTAAGAATGTCTATTATTTCTGTCCCGGTTGGATACCGCTGTCTTTCGCGCATAAAAAAACGGCAGCCCTGTTTTCAGGACTGCCGTTTTCCATTCCACTGAAAGGAAATCGCTACTTTGCTTTTTTGATGTTGGGATTCAACAGACTGTCAGCTGCGGCATCCCCTTTGGCAGACTTCAAAATGATTTTGATTGAATCTCCGCCCCCTTCTGGGATCATCACCTGGGTCTCCTGGACTGCAGGTGGAGGATCCATCAGGTTTTCTCCCATATTGCCGAGAACCACACGGTAACTGCCGGGGGCAGCCCCATCTTCTTCCTCATAGGTTCCCAGCACAAAGGTGCCATCTTCATTCACATTCGCCCGGGCAGTCCGCACATTTTCTCCACTGGTCAGTGGTAAGAGATCAATGTGAATCGGTCCGAACGGTTGATCATCCAATGTCAAAGTTCCAGAAGCCGGAACAGTCTCGACTGTCCGCTTGCTCCCTGCAGCATCCCCGCCTCCACAGCCTGTCAGACAGATCATCAGGGTTGCCAACAGTACGTTCGCTGAGCGCATCATCGTATGTTTGTTTCCTATTCCAAAATGATAAATGAACTTCAGGTCATCAGCACGATTTCCTCTCCCGGAGATCCGGGAGAGGAAACTGAGAACTGCTGATTTTAAAAATCGCCAACGATACTATCGAAGCGACCACCGGCAATCGTATTGAGCGACATCCAGAGGCTGGGTGCTCCAGCTGACTGGTTGTGATCACCGTGGTAATCGATGTTTTCACTGATGAAACGTACCGAACCATCGGCCATCAGGAAGTGAGCACCTCCCTGATGCACAGAACCCGGTCCCGGCCATTCTGAGTTCAGACAGTGAGCGGCGATATAAACCGGCCCCCAGGCATAAGGAGCTGTTTTAAAGAACGTACCATCTTCCCCGGTGGAAGTACCATCGGGTAATAACAAATTGTTGGCAGCATTGTTCATGACCACGATGTGTGTTGAAGCGACGAAAGCCATTCGGTAGACCGCTTCTCCACCTCCATCACGCAAACGACCTGCACCACAGGTTCGTCCGCCACTGGCAAAACCATTTTGTGGAACTTCCCCCACGGCAATGGTGGTGGTCGTTCCATCGGTGATGTCGCGAATCCGGACTTTCGATTTCAGTGTAAAGACACCTGTGTGAACCTGATTGGGACGTTGCCACCAGTCAAAGCCTTGAGATCCGGCATAGTTGGTGGTCGCGAAACCATCACGGGCGCTGGGATCATGGTCCTGGTCTGAAGGGCAATGCAGGACAGGCAGCTTAGTCGCCTGAATTGGTCCTGCCGTTCCTGTCTGGCCGAGGATCGGGGCGGAGAAGTTAATCTGATTGTACAGGGGTGCCTGCTCCAGGAATGGTAAAATCAGAGTAATCCAACTGTAGTTACGAGCTCCGGGTGAGGAACCACCTGGATCGTTGGTCCAGACATCGTTGGGAAACATCGAGTGTGTTTCATGATAGTTGTGCAATGCCAACCCGATCTGCTTGAGGTTGTTCTTGCAGGTACTTCGACGGGCCGCTTCGCGCGCCTGTTGAACGGCGGGTAGTAGCAGGGCGATCAAAATTGCGATGATCGCGATGACCACCAGCAATTCAATCAACGTGAAGCCTCTCTTCTTTGAACGCTTGAACTCCATACTGACTCTCCTTTAAGAATAAGAAAGTGATTATTGAGATGATAAAATCAGTCTCTCACAACACGCAGTATCGTTTCTCTCTCAGATGGAAATGAAAGGGCATCTGATTTGAATGAGAGTATAAATCGTTGCTCAGTACGCTCGTTTGACACCAGCTAAAGATGGCGTCACTCGTAAATAGAATTGAGTCGTAGTCCGTTACCAGAAATTTTATGATGAGTGGAACCCCATGAGACGGGGAGGAGATGCGAAAATTCAAACGGATTATTAATGGAAATTAAATAAATCAACATACTCCGATACGATTTTATCTTAGTTTTATAAAATTGTCAAACAAGATATTTCGATGTTACGACATTTCGAAATAAGTAAGAATCCTTAATAATGAACAGGATTTCTAAGGAAGATTGACAGGGTCATTCAGAGTTATGTTCATACAGATACGTATTACAGAACATTAAAATTTCTTCGATGATAAAATTATCCTCTGCATAACATCATGGATGACATTCCTTCCCGACTCTATCCTTTTTGACAGTGACTCAACAACGAATCGCGCTACATGTTACCACTAAATCATTTTGACCATCTCATCGTCGGCCAGGGACTCGCAGGCACTGCACTCGGCTGGACGCTGCAGCAACACGGCTATCACACCTTGATCATCGACCGCGGTGAAGAGATCACGTCCTCGAAAATTGCAGCTGGTTTAATCACGCCTATCACCGGACTGCGCCTGGTGGTCTCCTGGCGACTCGAAGAATTCCTGCCTTACGCTGTCCGCTTCTATCGCGAAATTGAATCGCTTACCGGTTCCCGTTTCCTGGAGTTGAACCCAATGCTGCGACTGTTCGCTTCAGAGCAGGAACAGGAGCAGTACCAGCAACGATCCCAGACACATTTTCCGGAACTGGTTTCGATTCCCGAGCCTCTGGCGAACGAATCTGAATTCGATGTGTCACAGGGGGGATTCGAAATGCAGAGCGGAGGAAAACTGGATGTCCCCACTTACCTCGAAGCTTCGCGAGAGTGGTTTCAAAAACAAAACTGTTTTTTGAAAGCAGACATCGATCCGCAACAGGACCTGGCATGGAAAGCAGACCAGGTCCAGATCAACCGTCTGGGAGTGAGTGCCAACAAAATCATTTTCTGCCAGGGGATCCAGGCGCGGCACAATCCCTGGTTTGAAAAAGTGCCTTTTGAGGGCGTCAAAGGAGAAATCCTGACTTTGAAAATTCCAGGCCTGACAGAACGACGCGTGGTCAACCGGGGAGTCTGGCTCGCGCACTGGCAGGATGACCTGTATCGCGCCGGCTCGACTTATGATCGGGAACACCTCGACTGTGAACCCACGGTAGCCGGCCGTGAAGAAATCATGCAGCGTCTGACCGAATTTCTGAAAGTTCCGTTTGAAGTTGTCGAGCAACGGGCCGCGGTCCGTCCGGTCATTCGTGGACGACTGCCTGTCTTGGGACTGCATCCGGAAAACCCGTGCGTCGGATTCTTCAACGGTTTTGCCTCGAAAGGCAGCCTGCAAACCCCCTGGATGGCAGCCCATTTTGCCGATGTACTGGAAGACAAAGCGACTCCGGAAAAACAACTGGACCTCAGCCGTAAGCTCAAACCAAAATCATGACACGTTTAACCGACCAGGCACACGCACGCATCTCCGATATTCTCCGCGCCGGGGAAACCGCTATCGATGCCACTGCGGGGAACGGACACGACACCTGTTTTCTCTGTCAGACCGTTGGTCCCACGGGGCACGTGTATGCGATCGACATTCAAGACTCGGCACTGGCGCAGACAGCCGCACAACTCGCGGAGGCGGACTGCTTTCATTGTGAGCTCATCTGCTGTGATCACAGTCTACTGGCAGAGATCGTTCCGGCTGAGTATCAAGGCGCAACGGGAGCGATCATGTTTAACCTGGGCTACCTGCCCGGGGGTGACCACAGTCTGATTACGCAGCAGGCAACCACAGTGCAAGCGCTGGACGCGGCGATCGGTTACCTGCGTCCCGGAGGAATTCTGACGATCCTCGCTTATCCGGGACATCCTGGTGGGGAAGCGGAAACCGGCGCCATTTTGGAATGGATGAACGAGTTACCTGCCGACGAATTCATAACGGAAACAATCCTGGCGCGTTCGTCTGCGCCCACCGCACCGCGTCTGTTGATTGTCACCAGGCAGGAATCCTGAGACAGAATTATTCCTCTTCAGAGGAATCCTCGTGCGATTGCGAAGACTCACGGATTTCGTCAATGATCTGGCGGGCCCGATCGACGTTCGAAGAGACCACATCGACTTTAATCTCAAAAATTCCGGTCATCGCAGCCTGATTTTCATTCTCGAGCAGACAGCGAATGCCTTCCCCTTCCAGCGTCATCTTGATGAATTCCGCTTCCATCACATTCGTCGTTGAATAGACAGTTTCCAGACTATCACTCATGGTATTGTGTTCCTTAGACAAACCGTCCCTGAAGAGTGAACTCATCATGGAGCGCTTCACAGTCAGTCAAATAATGGTCTCGTACCCTGTAAGGCTAACCTGATTCAGTGTTAACATCAATATTAAATACACAGGATACGCTTCAGGTCGCCGATGGTTCGCAGGAATTCATAAGCAGGGTGACTGGAATTGAATCTCAGGGTCACTGCCTGTTATTCTTTAATGTGCTCTGATTATCATCGCCATCTAACAAGGGATCTCTCCCCATGAACCGCCTGTCACTCCGAAGTCTTTTCCTGCATTTCCTGACTCCCCTGCTGATCACAGGCGGCCTGATTCCCTGCCCGACTCAAGCGGAGCCCCCTGCACGAAAACCTGTGGTTCTGACGGACCGGGCCCGTGAGTTGCATCGGCAGTGTCTGGTGGTCGATGGTCACAACGATCTTCCCTGGACGATGCGGGAAAAAGCGGCTTCTTCCTTTAAACAGGCTGACATCGCTCAACCACAGCCTCGGTTTCATACCGACATTCCCCGGTTGCGTCAGGGAAATGTCGGAGCCCAGTTCTGGTCCGCCTATGTTCCTGCTGAGACCAGCCAGGAACGCAGGGCCGCTCATTACACCCTGGAACAGATCGACCTGATTCACCGGATGATTAAGCGATATCCTGACGTATTCGAAATGGCATCCACGGCAGACGATATCGAACGGATACACAAATCGGGCAAGATCGCCTCCATGATCGGTGTCGAAGGGGGACACTCCATTGAAAACTCACTTTCGCTGCTGCGGGTTTTCTACGGTCTGGGAGTCCGTTACATGACGCTCACGCACTCGGATACGCTCGACTGGGCTGACTCTGCGACTGATACAGCAAAACATGACGGCCTTTCTCCGTTCGGTGAGGAGGTTGTCCGCACCATGAACGAACTGGGAATGCTGGTCGATATTTCCCACGTCTCGCAGGCAACCATGGAGGACGTGCTGCGGGTCAGCCAGGCGCCCATCATCGCCTCGCATTCTTCAGCCCGGGCCGTTGCGGATCATGTGCGCAATGTGCCCGATGAGATCCTGGTCAAAGTCAAAGAGAACGGCGGCGTGGTGATGGTGAATTATTTCTCCGGATTCGTCGTGCCGGAATCAGCCCGCCAGATGACAGAAATGTTCCACGTCCGCCGGGAGCTGAAAAAGAAATATCCCGATGAAACAGAGTTCAATCGGGAATACAATCGCTGGAAGAGCAGCCACAAAATGCAGCCCGGCACTATTCATGATGTGGTTGATCACATTGACCACATTGCTAAAGTCGCCGGAGTGGAACATGTGGGCATTGGTTCGGACTTTGACGGTGTCTCGACACTTCCCGCGCAACTGGAAGATGTCTCAACCTATCCCCTGATCACTCAGGCTCTGCTCGACCGGGGTTATACCGATCAGCAGATCAAACAGATCATGGGACTGAACCTCCTGCGGGTCATGCGGGAAGCCGAGCAGGTCGCCCTTCGTCTGCAACAGCAGACAAAAGACTGACCGTCAGCTTCCCGTTGTTCTCTGTCACCCGCAGAAGAATCAGTTTAAAGCAAAACCCTATTTTGAATCCGGCAGCTTCGGCATGACAGGACGGGGTGCTACCAGCTCCCGCTCTTCAGCCGGGGGTGGTGCCGGCAGCTTCACCTGGGCGGGCTGCTCCTTAGGGGCCGCCTGCTTGACCTGTTTTTCCAGACTCTGCTGCTGCTGAACCTCTTTGAGATAATCCTGCAGCAGACGATAGGTATTCTGAAACTCCTGACGATTCGTAATCATGTGATATTGTGAATCGACCTGGACCTGCTGATAGTTGGCGATTACCGCTTCCAGTTCAGCCGGATCGGGAGGTGTGGAACTGGCTTCCAGTCCTTCGGGAAGTGCCAGGTAGTCTTTCCAGGCAGCATCCACGACATCGTCCAGCGACTGGTGTGCTCCGAGCAACTGATATTTCAGTTCGTCACTCTGAAGCTCCTGCTGTGCCAGCTGAGCGACATCCTGCTCGATGCGAACCATATCCCAGACTTCAGAAACTCCATCACTGAAAAACAGGATGACCGTCGATTTATCTTTGGTCAGACTGTCCAGACCGGTCTCCATGGTGACGGCTTCTTCTTCCCCCACCTTCCAGACCGCACGCTGTTTTGTTTTATCAATCGCCCCCTTTAGAGGCAGCGTGATATTACCTTCTTTATTGAAGTAAGTCCCGGCGATCGCACCATTCTTGCCGACCGCCAGCTGAACTGTGACATTCACATCCTGGGTTCCCTGAGGAACAATCGCAAATAACCCGACCGGCATCCATTCTGCTGACTCTTCAGGTGGAGTCACGCTTTCGGCGATCTGATTGGCCTGGGATGCGTAATCGTTAACAGGTGCAATTGGCGTCCCATCATTGTAGATGTAGCCGTCATTGATGGAATAGTTATAGACGACGGGTGTCAGATTATTATAACCGCACCAGGAAACCAGACCACCGTAAGTAGCCCAGATCCAGGGACGGTAACCGTATCTGCGATAATGGTAGTAAGGATAGTATCCGTAACCGCGGCGATATCGACTATAGCCGGAACCGTATCCATAGCCGATTCCGAATCCGTAGCCTGTCCGGTAACCGGACCAGTAACCAGGATTATAACGATAGGATCTGCTGGCGTAGCCAGTATGACCTCGGCCACGATTGTAGTTTCGTCCTGATCTTAATCCGGTACCGCCACGTCCAGCATGATGATGTCCTCCGGAGCGTAAACCAGGATTACTGTGTCGATGCTGACTGCCAAAGCCAGACTGAATTCCACCACGGCTATAACCGGTGGCTCCCCGGTAATATTGATCGGTTCTACCGTGACGACTTCCCCCCGAACTTAATCCGCTGATGTTGCTTCCCCGGCGGGATCCGAAATCCTGAACCGACGAGCGGGAACGAGAACGGTTGAAATCAGAAGAACCTGAACGGATGCGACTGCCGGAATGCAACCCCGGATTACCGGTCACACTGCGTTGTCCCCGCGAAATGGAATTACGGGGAGAATTCTGCGATCTGCCGGAAGCAGAGGAACCGGAATGACCAGGACGCATGGTGGTATGACTGGAGCGTCCCGAAGAACTGCCGAATGACTGATTGAAGGATCGCGAAGGAGCACTGTGTCGACTGCTGCCTGAACCGCGAAAGGAACTTGAGTTCGGACGTGAGAATGAACGCCCGGGAGATGACATTGAGCGGGAAGATCCGCTACGCTGGCTACTCCCCCGAGAGATGCTGCCCCGGGAAATACTCCCTCGCGAAATGCTCCCTCGCGAGCTACTGCCGCGGGACATGCTTCCGCGCTGGCTTCCCCCTCCGGAAAATCCACCCCGGTGTCCGCCACCGCCTCCGCCACTTCGATGACCACCGCCGCCTCCGCCGCCGCGACCACCCCGTTGGGCGAAACTATCGACTTCGCTGACGCATAACATCGTCAGCAACACTAAGAACGTGATTGATATCTTTTTCATTGAGTTCACCTGACCGACCACGAAGGTGAGAGCCCCCATGCATCGTCCTGATAGTATTTCTATGCGAAAAAGCGGACAGGTTTCCTACCTGACATCCGAGCCCGTTAAGCATAAAGAGAGAGAAAACTGATCAGGCAGATATCTCGCCGTCAGTATCCAGACAGACGTACTGAGACTGTAACCGTCTATGGTTATTATCTCTGGTGTTCAGGTGGGGTAGGAAGCAGAGATAAATTTTAATAGCAGCGCAGACAGCACAAATTACTGTTTTCAACTGACTCAGCGACTTCGCATCCTGCTGGAATGCTGCCGAATCTCAATGGCCCGTATATCTGTCACAATAGGAATCGGGGTTGTAAAAGTCAATAACTGCCTGTCCGCAACAGATCTATCGTCAGGCATCAACCAAAGTGCATGCGTCAGGAATCGTTCTTTATTTCATGCATTCCAGGCCCGTTCCAGAAGCAAATATTCACGTTTTTAAAAAATTCATCATTTCTTTGGAATAAACGGGAATCAACGGGCCTCTTACAGGCAGCAGGGACCAATTGGGCCCTGTCTGACGCACAAGACACATTACCGGGTTTCTTTCATATCATGGAACAGGCCCCGGTCTGCAGGCCTCTCATCCCTGCGGATCTGTTATTGAATCGAGAATTTGGAGAACTGAGATGAAATCACTGTCGACACTTTTCACCATGCTGGCCCTGACCCTGTTCTTCGTTGGTTGTGGCAAAACTGAAACTCCCCCCAACGAAACTCCTGCTCCTGCAGAAACACCTGCTGAAACTCCTGCAGAAGATCCTGCTGCTCCTGAAGGAGAAGCTGCTGCACCAGAAGGTGATGCCGCTAAACCAGAAGAAGCCAAACCAGAAGAAGCCAAACCAGAAGAAGCCAAACCAGAAGAAGCCAAACCAGAAGCCAAGCCAGAAGAAAAGAAACCCTAAGCTCTGGCATGTCATTTATGATGACGACACAAAAAAAGCTCTCCTGATCTGTCAGGAGAGCTTTTTGTTTTGGTTGTTGAACTCAGTTTACTTTGCAGATGCGTTGCCACTCAGAATGCGGGCTGCGGTCAGCGTATTTTTCAGCAGCATGGCAATGGTCATCGGTCCGACGCCCCCTGGAACCGGGGTAATCGCAGACGCGACCTCTTTGACGCCTTCAAATTCCACATCACCTACCAGTTTATCATCCACGCGGTTGATGCCCACATCAATGACAATCGCCCCCGGCTTGACCATGTCGGCGGTTACGAATTCAGGCTGACCGATGGCGGCAATGATAATATCGGCCGACTTCACGATCTCTTTCAGATTCTGTGTGCGGCTGTGACAGATCGTCACCGTGGCATCGGCCCCCATGCCCCGCTGAATCAACAGCATGGCCATCGGCTTTCCGACGATTTCACTCCGCCCCAGGATGACCGCATGTTTGCCTGCGGTCTCCATCTTCGTCGAGAGGATCATCTGCTGAATGCCGTAGGGCGTACAGGGCAGATAGCGGGGACGACCCTGCACGATCAGACCCACATTTTCCGGATGAAAGGCGTCCACATCCTTGAGCGGATCGACCACATCCAGAATGGCTGTCTCATTGATGTGCTTGGGCAGCGGCAGCTGTACCAGGATGCCGTGTACTCCGGGGTCGGCGTTGAGTTCTTTGACCAGGGTCAGCAATTCTGCTTCAGTGGTTTCGGCAGGCAGCCGTTTTAAGGTGCTTTCGATACCGGCTTTTTCACAGGCCCGCTGCTTGTTGCGGACATACACGGCGCTGGCCGGATCATCGCCTACCAGTACCGCTGTGAGGTGCGGGACGACCTGCGTTGCTGATTTCAGCTCTGCGACTTCCTGTGCGATCTGTTCCCGAAATGTCGCCGCCAGTGCTTTGCCGTCAATAATTTCTGCTGACACCCTGTCATTTCCTTGTTCAAGAGGGGTTAATTTCCATCCGCTCACACCATAACGAATCGTCTGAAAATCTAAAACCACCCCAAAAGAATTAATGTGACGTAAAGGCAAATCGCGGCGTAGATGGCTGCGACATAGTCGTCGGCCATGATTCCCCAGCCCCCGTGGATGCGGTCAAAATATCGAACCGGCCAGGGCTTCCAGATGTCAAACAGACGGAACCAGAGAAAGGCAAACAGGGAAACCCAGAGAAAGTCAGCAGATAACGGTCGGTGAAAGACAGGCAGCATGACCACCGTGAAAGCCCCGATCTCATCGATGACAATCTCTCCCGGATCTTCTTTCCCCAAAAGCCGCGAACCCTGCTCACAGAGATAGACGCCGAGCAGGAAAATCAGCAGAGAGACCACCAGATAGACGGGTAGCGACAATTGCAGCCAGAACAGTCCCAGAACCAGAACCGGTCCCAGCAGACTTCCGCATGTTCCGGGAGCTTTGGGAGCCAGCCCTGTACCGAGCCCCCGTGCGAGGAGCAAAATCGTAATGTTTTTGAAATTTCTCATTTATGGTAATTGACCAGGGAGCCGATTCTCTGTGTTGCGTAATCGGAAAAATGTCACTATTCAAGATAATCTAAAGCGTTTATACTTTAAACAGGAGTGATTTTCCCGGGGTACATATAGACAGTCAACACAAACCAATGTGTTGATTCCAAAGCGGGTGCATCGCGTAACTCGAAGGCAGCCCGTCATTTCCTGTATCGATCGTACCCTGACAGCCGAAAATTTCCAGTAAGACTCAACGAAACCTACCCTGCCATTTTGAGTCGCTTCTCGTGAAGAACGATTCGGGATGGCTCCTCGATTACATCAATCAGGATTGATCAATATGACATCCCCCGAAGGCCCCAAGCTTTCCAAGCTCGAATCTCTCAAAGAAGGCAGCCATCAGCTGCGCGGAACCATTGCTGAAGAACTGCTCAACGAAAGCGACCAGTTTTCCGGCGACTCTCTGCAACTCCTGAAGCATCACGGTACCTACCAGCAGGACGATCGTGACCTGAGAAAAGCCAAAAATCCGGACGGGACTCCCAAAGGCAAGTCATACAGCTGCATGATCCGAACCCGCGTGCCGGGTGGTAAGGTCACCTCAGATCAGTTCCTGGCCGAACTGGACCTGTGTGACAAATACGGCGACGGAACCGTGCGTCTGACCACACGCCAGGGCTTCCAGCTGCACGGCGTGATCAAAGGCAACCTGCGGGCCGCCATCAAGGGGATTAACGAAACCAAACTGACTACCCTGGCCGCCTGTGGTGACGTGAACCGTAACGTGATGGCCTGCCCGGCTCCTTACAAGAACAACCAGGTCTTCGACGCAATGCAGAACATGGCGTATGCCATCGCCGAACACCTGCGTCCCAAAACAACTGCCTACTTCGATCTGTGGATTACCGACGAAGATGGCAACAAAACCAACGAAGCGGAATTCCAGCCGGTAGAAGAGCCGATTTACGGCAAGACCTACCTGCCCCGTAAGTTCAAGATCGGTATCGCCCTGCCGGAAGATAACTGCGTTGACATCTTCACCCAGGATATCGGCCTGCTGGGAATTGTCGAAAGCGACGAAATCGTCGGCTACAACTTCTACGTCGGCGGCGGAATGGGAGTCACTCCCAGTAAGAAAGACACCTATCCCGCGCTGGGCAAGCTGCTCGGATTTGTACCCAACGATCAGGTTCTGGCGGTCGCGGAAGCAGTCGTGAAAGTCCAGCGGGACTTCGGAAACCGGGAAGACCGGAAACGGGCCCGTATGAAGTATCTGGTGGACGATCTGGGAATCGAGAAATTCCGCGAAAAGGTTGCTGAATACTTCGGTTCTGAAATCGCCGCCCCACGTGACGTGGAAGTGACCGGCATTGACGATCACATGGGCTGGCATGAGCAGGGGGATGGCAAGCTGTTCCTCGGCGTGAACATCGAAAACGGACGTATCAAAGACGATGGCGACCTGCGGATTAAATCCGGCCTGCGGAAGATCCTCGAAACTTACAAACTGGATGCCCGGATCACCGCTAAGCAGAGTGTTATTTTCTGTGATATTGATCCCGCTGACAAGCAGGGGATCGAACAGATCCTGGCCGACCATGGCATGAAGCGGGCTGAGGAACTGACCCTCATCCGTCGCTTCTCAATGGCCTGTCCGGCACTGCCCATGTGTGGCCTTTCGATTACGGAATCCGAACGGGTCCTGCCCGATCTGATTACCGAATTCGAAGAAGAGCTGGCTCGCCTCGGCCTGCAGGATGAGCGGATTTCGGTCAACATGACCGGCTGCCCGAATGGCTGTGCCCGTCCTTATGTTCCGGATATCGGACTGGTCGGTAAAGCCGTCGGCAAGTATACGGTCTTCCTGGGTGGAAACTCGCTGGGGAACCGGCTGGCCTTCATTTATGATGATCTCGTTCCACTGGAAGAAGTCACCAGCCGCCTGTCACCCGTACTGGAATTCTTCAAGGAAGAACGTCAGCCCGGCGAAGCCTTTGGTGATTTCTGCCATCGGATGGGCAAAGAAACCCTGCAGGAAAAAGCAGGCCTGGCAGCCAAATAATTCTGTCAGAATTGTCTGTTTGAATATGAACCTTCCGGCAGGCAGGCTGTCTTTCATTTTGACAAAATCAATCCGTAACGGGTTGACCCTGTCTGATCGCGCGGGTAGATTATCTGCAACAGACAGCTGCTAAGGCTGCTGAGAACCGGAAATTACGAGTATTAACGACCAATGCGAAATTACAATCTCCTAAACCTGAACCTGCTACGAAGCCTGCTGCTACCAGCCAGGTCTTAGGTTCTTTGTACGATTGTAAATCAAAATACAGTGAAACCCTGAGACCAGATCGGCCTCAGGGTTTTTTATTTTCCCCACTGGTACTATTCTGGTCTCTCAACAGCGTCCCTCAGCGGGGCGTCAACCGATTCATGGAGCAAACCAATGTCCAATGACACAGTAAAAATCTTTGACACCACCTTGAGAGACGGTGAACAGTCGCCCGGTTGCAGTATGACAACCTCGGAAAAGTTGAAAGTGGCCAAAGAGCTGGTCGCGCTGGGCGTCGATATCATTGAAGCCGGTTTTCCCATCGCTTCACCCGGCGATTTCGATGCGGTCCGTAAGATTGCCACCCAGTTCGGCGATCAGACCACCATCTGCGGCCTCGCCCGCTGTCGTAAGGAAGACATTGACCGGGCCTGGGAAGCGTTGAAAGAAGCCAAAAACTCCCGGATCCACGTCTTTTTAGCCACCAGTTCGATTCATCGCGAACACAAGCTCAAGATGAGCAAGGAACAGATCATCGAAACCGCGGTGGAGATGGTCAAACGGGCCCGCGATTACTGTCCGGATATCGAATTCTCTCCGGAAGATGCCGCCCGAACCGAGAAAGACTTCCTCTGTGAAGTGGTCGAGCGGGCCATCGAAGCAGGCGCCTCGACGGTAAACATTCCCGATACGGTCGGCTATGCGACTCCCGCGCATTTCCATGATGTGATCACCACGTTGAAGAAGAATGTCTCCAACATCGACCAGGCGATTATCAGCACCCACTGTCATAACGACCTGGGACTCGCCGTCGCCAACAGCCTGGCCGCAGTCGAAGCCGGCGCGCGACAGATCGAATGCACGATCAATGGCCTGGGAGAACGGGCCGGCAACTGTGCTCTCGAAGAAGTCGTGATGGCCTTGAAAACCCGTGCCGACTACTACGGCGTGAATACGAACATCAACACGAAACGTCTTTACCCCATCAGTCATCTCGTCTCCACCGTCACCGGCATGACCGTCCAGCGGAACAAAGCGATTGTGGGCAAGAACGCTTTCGCTCATGAAGCGGGAATCCACCAGCACGGCGTGCTGCAGGAACGGACCACCTACGAGATCATGTCTCCCGAAGACGTGGGTTATGTGGGAACGAACCTCGTGCTCGGCAAACACAGCGGCCGGCATGCCTTCCGGGATCGTGTTCAATCGCTGGGACACACGCTCGATGACGCGACGTTTGAGCGGATCTTTAACGAGTTCATCACTCTGGCCGATAAGAAGAAAGAGATCTACGACTCAGACATTGTTGCTCTGATCGAAAACCAGGTCTCCGATGCACCGGAAAAATGGTCGATTGCCCGTTTCCATACCTCCGCCGGCACCGGTACCATCGCGACGGCGACGATCGAGCTCGCTGACGAAGACGGTAAAATCCACTGTGATGCTGCAACCGGCGACGGCCCTGTCGATGCCGTGTTCCGTGCTTTGGAACGCATTACCGGCATTTCAGCTGTACTCGAGCAGTATCACGTCGGCAGTGTTTCCAGCGGTAAGGACGCACAGGGTGAGGTTCGTGTCGAAGTTCGCATTAACGGCGAGCTGTTTACCGGGCGCAGCGTCAGTACCGATATCATCGAGTCCAGTGCGAAAGCATACCTGCAGGCGATCAACAAAGCCGTTGGTCGTGGGGAAAACTGAAAACCGACCTGAATTCGAACTGAGTCAGTAATGACCACACACGATCCTGAACCATCATCCCGTCGCATCAAAGGCAGAACGATTGTGATCAGCCTGCTGATCTTCGGGCTGGTGATGTCAGGATCTTTGTATGTGTTTCAGGCCATCAACACCTATCACTTCGCTGAAACTCAGCAGGCCCTGGCACAGAAGTTCCCGAAGTCCCGCCCCCGCGTTGAGGGGGGACGGCTCAAGGGAAAAGAGGTCAACCCGCTCACCTTCCGGGTGACGCTTGCAGTCGACTTCAATCCCAATGAGAACCAGTCCCGCATCGACGAGCTGGCAGATCAGGTGCTGCTCGTCGCCCGCGAGCATCTCAACCTCAACGAGTACGAAGTCGCCGAACTGCACTTCTATCAGCCGATCCCCGAACAGCAGATTCTGATGCGGGATCTCGAAATCAATCTGGCCGACTGGCAGAAACAGCACTGACGCGTCCGTGAGACCAGCGCCCACACAACAGACAGGCCTGTCGAACCAACCGACACACCCCGGTTCCTGCCGAGTGATCGTTGTCCGTCACCGCTTATGAAAAACAGCCTGAATCCCGCGGTAAAAAACGCGTCTTTTAGATTTCCCACGAAAACATCTGGTTTGGCATAAACATTGCCTGTGTACCAGCTGCCTGCTGATCGTTTCTGTTGAGAAGCATGAACTGCATCCGCTTTTCCGGAAACACGAAAATAATGGTTACCCTCCAGCCTGTGTGATGACGCCCGTCTTTATCGGCTGGAGGGTTAACCATTTATAGCCTGCTCCCTTGTGAGTTTTCCTCTTCGCGCCGCTTCCCTTCCGAAAGATCCTGGCTCCGGCTATCATCGAACGTATCGTAAGTGACGAGGAAATTCCTGTTTCAACCTGAGCGGTCATGACTTCACTGCAACAGCAACTCCAGAACTCCAGAAGCTTCTGGCTGGTCATCAGCATCCTCCTGCTGTTCCAATTCTGTCTCGGCCTGTATTCTGCGCAAAAGCTGAGTGTCACGCACGATGAATACTGGCATCTGCCGGTCGGGCTGCTCACCTGGAAAACGGGACGGACCGATTATGATCGGCTGAACCCGCCCCTGATTCGCAACTGGGCGACTCTCCCCCTGTTATTCACGTCGGCCCAAACCGGCGATCCGGAGCACTCCTCCGATCCCGCCGATTACGGAGACGCGTTTCTCAAAGCGAATCCGGAACAGTATCACCACTATTACGTCCTCGGACGCGTGATGATTCTCATTCTGGCGGTTACTTCAGGACTGCTGCTGGCAGTCTGGGCCCGCGAACTGTTCGGTCCCTCTGCGGCCTGTCTGGCGGTTTTTCTGTGGAGTATGAGCCCCAACATTCTGGCGAATGCCGCTCTGGGAACACAGGACCTGGCGATCGCGGGCTGCTTTCTGGCAACCTTGTATTGTGGCTGGAAATTCGCGTTAGCGGGATCGTGGAGGTGGGCGCTGATTACCGGCGCCGTACTGGGGCTGGCTCAAATCACGAAATACACGGCCATTCTGCTCGTGCCTCTGTTGATCATGCAGTGGTTCCTGCTGCGAGTCAAAAACCCGGAAATCAAAATGGAGACTCCCGCGAAAGTCATAATCGGACGCTGGGTTGCCTTGCTGCTCGTGTGCTGTCTGATCATGAACGCCGGATACCTGTTTCAGGGCAGTTTTCAGTCCGCCAGCACGTATCAGTTTCAGAGCTCGGAATTGAAACTTCTGAACCAGCTGCCTGCCCTGTTGCAGAGTCTCCCCCTGCCGCTGCCGCGGGATTACCTTTTGGGGTTCGATCTGCAGCGGCATATCATGCAGCAGTCACACCCCACGTTTCTGGATCTGGAATGGCGGCTTACCGGCTTTCGTAGCTATTACATTTTCACTCTGCTGTATAAACTTCCCCACGGCATCCAGTTGATATTGCTCCTGGCGGCCTGGCAGTGGTTTCAACAGCGGCGCACGACGCTTATGTCTCCCCGTGTTCTGGGCATGCTGTTAAGTCCGGTTGTGCTACTGATCGGCATTGCCAGTCTGTCGAATAATCAGCTCGGTCTGCGGTACATCCTGCCTGTGATTCCGTTCCTGTTTCTGTTGATCGCCCCCCTGGGAGAACTGATTGATCTGGAAAAACGGAAGGCCCTGGCACTGGTTGTGATCGTCGCCTGCGTGAGTCTCCCCTTCTCGCTCCGCTATGCACCGGATCACCTGGCTTACTTTAACGAATTCTCCGGCGGTCCCGAGAACGGCAGCTATCATCTCATCGATTCCAACATCGACTGGGGACAGGATTTCTATCGCCTCAAAGCGTATCTGGAACAGCATCCAACAGACGACCTGGGACTGGCGTATTTCGGTACGATTCCCCCTTCAATGTTGGGGACTCCGTATCGCATCCCGCCGGAACTGCAGCCGCAACCGGGAACGTATGCGATCAGTGCCAGCCTGCTGCAGGGGCGCCCCTATTCGGTGCGTAAAGAGGATGGCAGCCGGCACAATCTCGGTACCGATGCCCTCGGCTATTTCCGCTTTTTTGAACCCAAACGACGGCTGGGATACTCCATCAACGTGTATGAGCTGACACCCGAAGACGTTTACCGCTGGCAGAATGCGGTCAACCAGGCGCGCATGGGGCTCATGCCTTCCAATTAAAACCGACTGTCTGCCGGAATGCTCAGTCAGAAAACGGAAGTACTGTTGAATCCGTGATTTCCAGTTCGTTGAGCAGTGTCTGGTACTGAGCACGCGTATTGATATTTCGCAGGCTCCGCAGCCCCGGATCAATTTCCTGCAGTTCCGTCGTTTCCAGAAAGACAGAATCCACCTGCGCGACGAGGTCAATCGGGCGTCGTTTTCCCTGTGACAACAGTTGTTGAATCGTCTCGAGCAGCGAGACGCGATAGATGGCCGCCAGCGGGTGCAGGCGATCTCCTTCGCGAACCATAGCCAGTTGTTTGTTTCCCAGACGGGAGCAGAGGCATTCGATCATTGATGTCTGGATCAGAGGCGTATCACAGCCCGATACAAACACGGCTTCGCATTTCCCGTGCAATGCTTCAATTCCCTGCCCAATCGCCGCGAGAGGCCCTTCCAGCGGCTCTCGATCGAAATAAACGGGAACACCGGCAGGCAGTGTGGGAAGTTGTTGATCCGGGGAGGCCATCACCACTACCGGACTGACACAGGAGCCAATAATTCTCACTACGCGCTGCAGCATCACCTCCTGGCCCAGAGGCAGCAGGGCTTTAGGATAATTCATCCGCGAACTGGCACCACCACAGAGTACGATTCCGCCGATCTTCAATTCTGCGTTTGAGTTTGACATCTCAGCTCAAGTAATTTACAAACAAAAATGAAAGTCACAGTTTAACAACTTCTCCTCTCAAGAAGCGATCCGAAATCATGAGTGATCAGAATTCTGAACAGGAACCATGGTATCGCGATGGCCTGAATTTCACCTGTACACAATGTGGAAACTGTTGCACGGGCGCGCCGGGAGTGGTCTGGGTCGATGATGCAGAAATCAAAGCGATAGCAGACTTAACGGAAAAATCGACGGGAGAAATTCTGTTAATGCATACTCGACTTTATGCAGGTCGACGCACCTTAACGGAATATGCAAACGGGGATTGCACTTTCTTTGATCCAGAAAAACGTGGCTGCACAATTTATGAAGCACGTCCGGTGCAATGTCGCACCTGGCCTTTCTGGAATTCGAATCTGAAAGACAAAGCAAGTTGGGACTCTCTCTCTCCCGACTGCCCTGGTGCAGGTAAAGGTGCCTTCGTCAGCTTCGAAGAAATTCAAAAACGGTCTGAGCAGATCGACTTGTGATTCAGCAGCGTGTCGTAAGTCAGGTGAGAACTTTCCGTTTGTTCCGCGCACTGTTTTCACAACGACAACGCGCTGACTTGAAATGCATTTCGATACCGTCAGAATCTCGATCGCCTGGTGAATTTTGATTTTATTTCGGTTCAATAAGTAACGGTTGAGCAAGACTTTGGAACGTCGAAAACGACTTGTTCTGCTCACAGAGGGCACTTTTTTTATTTAACTTCGAAGTTTGTCAAAAAATCTTACAGTCTGGATATAGGGACTATAACGAAGTTACGAATCCTGGTTCCGGGGTTCTGAGCCGAAACCGGCTCTATTCCTATCCTGTTTTCCAGATTACACTTAAGATCGTCTCACCAGCTCATTTCACGTCGAAATCCCCTGCATTTGCGGTTTTGGCTTTTGACAGTTGAACAGTGTCTCCCTGTCCAAGAACCAGGCGCGAAACCCCTGCGCTGAAAGATCGGTCTTGACTTACTGTTCAATTGTGGGAAATAATCTATTGTGACACTAAGTCGTGTAACCCATTACAGTTGAGACGGCTCTCGAGTGCCCAGCGGAAGGGCGTAGCTGTCCGACGGCTTCTCAAAATTGGGAGAACCCAGTCGTGACGAAAAAAGAGATTGTCAAAGTGATTTCGGAAGAGATTGGTCTGACACAACTCAAGACAAAAGAGATTGTGCAAAAAACGTTCGATGCGATTGTCGATACACTCGTCACCGACAAACGAATCGAGCTCCGCAATTTTGGCGTTTTCGAAGTCAAAAAGCGGGCGGCCCGTAAAGCCAGAAATCCAAGAACAGGCGAACGCGTCGACGTGGAGGAGAAGTACGTCGTCACATTCAAGCCTGGTAAGGAAATGGAAAAACGTGTACGCGACCTGGAAGAAGAAGCAGCCAAGCTCAAAGCGGCCGCTGCCTCCCAACCACCGGTAAGCAGTCCACCTGCGGCGTCAACACCACCGCAGCAGACTCCTCCACCGTCGTCGGCACCACCCAGTCCCGGTACGACACCAGGGTCCCCTCAAGTAGGAAGCTACAACAATTCCTACCCGTCGGGTACGCAGCATACACCTTAAGCCTTTTTCTTAAAGACCTTATTGTGGAAAGAACTGGTATGAGTTTTCTCATAACCGGTCTGATTTGATGGTACATCAACAGACCGGTTTTTTTATGCCCCTTACTACCTGATCTCACTTCTCTCAGCGTCTGATGAACGATTATTCCGTATCAGAGGCCCATTTCAGCCCTCAATGGCCCGATTACCAAAATAATTGGAATAATCCGCATTTTTTACCAAAGTCACCTGATCCGGTTGTCGATAAAACGATCTAGAGGAGAATAAAAGCGGTATTTATAATCATATCTCTCCACTCTCCTCCCTTCACATTTCAGCACTTTAACCCCTTCGATATCGGTTTGATGCCTTGATTTCAATGGATTGAATTAAGGGATCTCTGCCTGGGATCACTACCAGCAAATATGGCACGACCATATCATGGAGAAAAAAATGCGTAAGTTTCTTTTGGCCAGCATGTTAATTGCAGTATCGCTCACTCAGGTCGGATGTGTGGTTCCTATCTACTCATCTTCACGTGATGACCGTACTCGTCAATTAATCTTCCAGTCTGAAAGTATGCGTCACATCCCAAAGATCTGGGAACGTATCTGGGGACTGGATATGCCTGACGTAGCCACGCCATACCGAACACATGGTGGTGTCATCTAACGCATCCTCCCGGGGTCATTCCGCTTGCCCGGGCGCAAACGGATCCGTTGAACAGTTGACGCTTCAGACATAATTGCAGCTGCCGTAATTCTCATTTCGGCAGCTGTTTCGCTTTTACCAGTTCGCTATTTACGCCTCGCTCTAACTGGTTCTCTCCCGTCGGTAACGCTAAGATGTGACTCAGTGGATCCACGTTGATCTGCGTCTCGAGTGCCCTGGTAATACCAGCCGACTTTCACGCCCGGCGATTGACGGGGCACGCTCTATTTCAATCCAGACTTCAATAGATGAGACAGCCTCCGGCTGTCCCGGATAACGACTCGATGAACGCCCCGACCCAAACGGATCTGTTATCAGTTACGCTGAACCGTCTCCAGCTCAAAAACCCGATCCTGGTCGCCTCTGGTACATTCGGGTATGCACGTGAAATGCAACCCTTCCTTGATTTCTCCCGACTGGGAGGCATCATCCCCAAAACCATCACGACGGAGCCGCGGATTGGAAATGCTCCCCCCCGCACCGTTGAAACGAGTGCCGGCCTGCTGAACTCAATCGGGCTGGATAACGACGGCATTGATCTCTTCCTCGAGAAACATCTCAACTACCTCGCATCGCTGGAAACCGCGCTGATTGTGAACATCGCCGGCCGCTCGATCGAGGAAATGGCCCGGATGGCAGAACGGCTGAATGCCTTTCCGGATCAGATCACGGCCCTGGAACTGAACATTTCCTGCCCCAATGTGAGTGGCGGTGTCGATTTCGGCACACAGCCCGAGCTGACCGAGCAGATGCTCAAACAGGTAACCGAGAGCTGTGAGTTACCCGTGATTGCCAAGCTGACCCCCAACGTCACCAGCGTGGTCGACATTGCCCAGGCGGCGAAAGCAGGGGGCGCAGATGCGGTCTCACTGATCAATACGGTTCAGGGAACCGCCATCGACTGGCGTCGCCGCAAACCGATTCTGGGGGGCGTCTTCGGCGGACTGAGCGGCCCTGCCATCAAACCAGTGGCCTTACGCGTCGTCTGCCAGGTGGCCCGGGCCGTGGATATTCCCATCATCGGCGTGGGTGGGATCTCTAATATCGACGATGTCATGGAGTTCATCGTCGCGGGTGCCTCTGCCGTCCAGATCGGAACCGCCAACTTCTACAATCCAGGGCTCGCGACTCAGCTGGTCACGGAGCTGGAACAGAATCTGATCGCGGAAAACTGCTCACAAGTCAGCGAACTCGTGGGCACGCTGGTGTATCCATAATACTGGCACTGTCTCACACACCGTAGCCTGACCATCCACAATCGAATTTTTAAGCGACAAAGAGAATAAACTCATGCGAGTGTTATCGGGAATTCAACCCACGGGCCGCTTCCACTGGGGGAATTACTTCGGGGCCATCAAACAGTACATCGACCTGCAGGACAACGACCAGGCATTCTACTTTATTGCCGACCTCCACGCCCTGACGACCGTTCGCGATGCCGAGCAACTGAGACAGAACACCATTGATGCGGCCCTGGACCTGCTGGCATTAGGACTCGATCCCAAACAGGCGACTCTCTTCCGCCAGTCGGATGTTCCTGAGGTGACCAGCCTGACCTGGATTCTGATGACGATCACGCAGATGAGTCTGCTGGAAAAATGTCACGCCTACAAAGACAAAAAGGCCAATGGAATCGCTGCGGACGCCGGTCTGTTTACTTACCCGGTGCTGATGGCTGCAGATATTCTGCTGTATGACAGCGACCTGGTACCGGTGGGTCAGGATCAGGTACAGCACATCGAAGTCACCCGCGACCTGGCCCAGCGGTTCAACATGCTGTTTGGCGAAACTCTGACACTGCCGAACTCCCGCACGCTGGATACCTCGGCCAAAGTGCCGGGTACGGACGGAAGGAAGATGTCCAAAAGTTACGGCAACGTGATTGAGATCTTCGAAACGGCCAAGCAACAGCGCAAGAAAGTCATGTCGATCAAAACGGACTCTGCAGCCCTGGAAGATCCCAAAGATCCTGACAACTGTGCCGTGTTTGCCCTGTATCAGCTCTTTGCTGACGAAACTCAGCAGGCAGAGCTGGCAGCCCGCTATCGTGCCGGCGGCATGGGTTATGGTGAAGCCAAGCAGGCAGTCCACGATGCGGCTCTGGAATACTTCGGGGAAGCCCGGGAACGCCGCGAACAGCTGGCCGCCGATCTGGACACCGTCCACGATATTCTCGCGGAAGGGGCCCGGAAAGCGCGGGAAAAAGGGAAAGAAGTTCTGGAGCGGGTACAGTCTGCCTGCGGCCTGGGAACCAGTCACCTGTCGAAATGAAAAGAGTCGCATGTCGGATCCAACTTCAGAAGTACAATCTGAATCGCCGGGGTCCAGAACGGGCTTCCTCTCCTGGTTGATCATCGGTCTGGTTTTGATGACGGCACTTTCGCTGCTGGCCGTCCATCTGCCCGAGCGGCTCAAACTGATTCTGGTCTACGCCGTCGTCTATGGGCTGGTGGCGGGAGCGATGCTCTCGACCCTCGCCGTGAAAACGGGACTGACCGTGACACGCGGGATTTTGCTGACGATCGTGATCCTGACCATCGCCGGACAGGGCCTGGTGCTCTATCTGTCTCATCAGCGATACCAGGCAGCGACTCTCCGACAATTCAAACTGGATCAGACGACGCTGGTCATCGACCGGATGTTCGCGACGGGAGAACCTCCCGAAGATCCGCAGGCCCGAAAAGAGTATGACCAGGTATTAGAACAGTTCCAGGCGGCGAAGAAGGAACGCCAGGAGAAGAAGGAGCATCTGCTCAAAATCTCCTCGTATCTCGAACATCGGATTTCCCCGGTGGCGCAACTGAATGCCCCCTGGCCCCTGCTCTTCTGGCTGGTGGAACTGACGCTGTGCTGTGTGGCTGCGGTCTGGGCCAGCCGTCAGGTCACCCAACCTGCAGCTCTTGACTCCGAGCCAATAGAGACTGCTCTGACAGACCAGGAATCGACAGAGAGTTGAACCTCGTCCCGCGTCGTGCTACTTTGATAGAGAGAAAAACGACTGCCTTCCTGCGATCTGCTGTCCCCAACCTGACAAAGGTTCGACCCCATGCTCCCATTACGCTCGCGTATACTGGCCCTCTTCCTGTCCGTTCTGAGCCTTGCAGTAAATTCCGCTTCCGCAGCGGACTGGCCCATGTGGCGACACGATCCCCAACGCTCGGCTGAGACCGCACAATCGCTGCCTGAGAGTCTGTTTGTCCAATGGGTTCACAAACTGCCGGCGCTTGAGCCCGCTTTCAATAATGAGCGACTGCAGTTCGACGCAGGCTATGAACCGATCGTGAAAGACCAGCGGCTGTTTTACGGTTCCTCGCAAACGGATTCCGTCACCGCCATTGATGTGGCCACCGGTAAGGAACTCTGGCGTTTCACCACCGATGGCCCGGTTCGTCTGGCTCCGGTCGCCTGGCAGGATCTGGTGATCTTCGGTTCGGATGACGGCTGCGTCTATGCGGTGGCAGCTGAGACCGGCGCACTGCGGTGGAAATACCGGGCGGTTCCTTCCCAGCGACTGATTCTGGGTAACCGCCGCCTGATCTCCGTCTGGCCAGTTCGCGGTGGCCCGGTGATCGAAGAGAATACACTCTACTTCGCCGCCGGTGTCTGGCCGTTTGAAGGTGTCTTCATCTATGCCCTGAATGCGGAAACGGGGGCCGTTAAATGGGTCAACGATCGACTCGGTTACATTTACGGACAGCATCCGCACGCAGCGGAAGCCTTTGGTGGCATTACTCCGCAGGGTTACCTGGTCATCGCCGGAGAGGAACTGATTGTTCCCTGCGGCACCGCTTTTCCGGCGCGGATCAATAAACAGACGGGCAAACTGATCGAGTTCGAACTGCCCAAACCAGGACGTACCCCGGGTGGCTGGTTCGCGGCTGCGGGCAAAGCAGCCCGACGGGGAGAGACGAAACTTCCGCAGACTCCAGCAGCTCAGCCGGAACTGCAGTTTGACCGGGATGTGAATTCTGCCCGGCACGAGAATGGACAGAATTATGGTCCGGACGGCAAACGGGGAATCCGACAGCAGATTCAGACTGCAGATCGTAAGCTGACCTACAAAACAGGGATTCCCGGTGTTCCGGGAGTCATTCACAGCCTGATGGCCGCTGCGGATCGCCTGTTTGCGGTGACGGAAGAAGGGAGCATTTACTGTCTGGGTCCAGAAGAAACGACACCGGTCACCTATGAGTCTCCCCTGCTGTCAAAGCAAACGAAGTCAGCCGGTCAATCAGCTCAGGCTCCGTTACCAGCAATGTTTGGAGACGCACTGCAGGCCGGCGGTTATGTCTTCCTCGCAGGGGTTCCCGATGCGGAACTGCTCAACACACTACTGACTCGGCATGACCTGCAGATCATTTCTCTGATCAATGATCCAGGGCAGCTCACACAGCTGCGACAGTTATTTCACGAGCGGGGATATACCAGTTCCCAACTGGCTTTTCTCCCCGGGCCACTCGATACGTTCAGCTACCCGGCTTACTTTGCACAGACGATTATCACAGCCGAACCCGTTTATGCCGGTATGAAATCGTATGCAGAACAGGTCCGCCTGCTCTATCCGTCACTCAGACCCTATGGCGGCCGATTACTGGTTAAGACGTCGGAGAGTGATCATGGTCGACTGGCGACGGAATTCAAGTCGCTCTCACAAGTGAAAATTTCGCGTGTCGGCGACTACTCGGTCTTTGAAAAAGTGGGCGCCATTCCCGGTTCATCCAATTACACGGGTGGCTGGTCGAGCCCTGACGAACTGGTCAAAGCACCGGTGGGTGTACTCTGGTATGACGACAGCGTCGGGAACTTTAAACGGGCACCGCAGCCGCTGTTCGTCGATGGAGTGATGATCTCGCATTCGAAATTCTGGCAGGGTTACCCGGCGGGAATCCGGCCTCCCTACAAATTACTCAACCCCCAGTTTTCCGATGTCTACACGGGCCGCAAACTGAATGCGATGCAGGCTGAAGTTCTGACGACCGAGCTGCCTACACTCAACCAGGAAGAGAAGCAGCCGAACCAGTATCGGCCACCTTATCAGACGAACGCCTGGAGTCCCCCACCGCCGGTAATTGGCGAGCGGACGAATCCACTGAATGGCAAAACCGAACCGCGGGCCTTCCCTAAAAGTTACGGCTGCGACGGCGGCGTTGATTACAGCTACGTCTATACGATGCGTTCCGGGACCGCCGCTTTTTATGACAAGCGGGTGGAGAGCGGTACGATTCACATCAGCGGCCCCCGTTCCGGCTGTACGAACAGCATTGTGCCTGCGAATGGTCTGCTTAACGTGCCCTATTACTTCCAGGGATGTACCTGCAGCTATCCACTTCCCGTTGGTCTGTCGCTGATCTCCCTACCTGAGACGCACGAGCAGTGGATGGTCTGGGGGAAAGGTCAGGCGCAGGACATTCAACGGGTCGGGCTCAACTTCGGTGCCCCCGGCGACCGGATGACCGACAAGGGCACACTCTGGCTGGATACACCCAGCGTGGGAGGGCCTTCGCCGGAACTCAAGCTTGAGATTCAGCCCGCGAGCGTCAAACCGTTCTACGAGCACTCCCTCTGGATCGAGGGTGGTCAAGGCTGGCCCTGGGTGGGTGCCTCCGGAATCACAGGCGTGGAACGGATCACGTTACATGATCTGGAGCCGGGCGAATACACGCTGCGACTTTATTTCAGGGATCCGGAATTCGCGGCTGCCGGAAAGCGGGTCTTCTCGGTTCAACTCAATGGACAGCCGCTGATCCAGAACCTTGACATCGCCGGGGAAACCGTATCACGACAGCGAATCCTGGTACGGGAATTCAAAGATGTTTCGCTGACCGAGTCCGCCCAGCTGAACTTCACGGCTCAGACGGGAACAGCCCTGATCTGCGGTGTGGAACTGGTGCGGCAAGGGCTCCCCCTGGATGAGATTGTCACCCTGCCCGAACAGAAACAGGAACTGCTGACGAAGTAGTTTTCAACGTCTGTTAATAATCGCGGAAGGGTCCCCGGGGTTCGGCTTCGGCCATCTCTTTCTTCCAGTTGGCAAAGCGGGCTTGCAGCTGTTTGAGTTTCTCGGGATGCGTCTGGGAGAGATCGTGCTTTTCACTGACATCTGTGGAAAGATCAAACAGGCCGTTCCCTTTTTCGGACTCAACCCACTTCCAGTTTCCGACGCGAGCCGCCTTGTCGGCGCGACGCTGCCAGAACATTTCTGAGCGAGGTGAATCGGCCTGGCCCATCAGCGTGGGCAGCATATCGTATCCATCGATGACAACCTCCTGTGGCTGGGGAATGCCTGCCTCTTTGAGGAACGTCGGGACGAGTTCTAACGATGTGAGCAGGCCTTCGTTGACAGTTCCCGGTTTGATCTTTTTCGGATAACGGATCAGGCAGGGGACGCGAATACCCCCTTCGAACATCATTCCCTTCTTGCCTTTCAGGGGACTGTTATCAGCACCACCGCCGCCCCCGTTGTCAGAGAAGAAGACCACGATCGTGTTGTCGGCGATTTTGTATTCATCGAGCAGATCCAGCACTTCGCCGATGGCGGCGTCCATGCAGGTGATGGAAGCGACGTACTCCAGACGTCGCCTGTCGGCCGAGGGTTTCTGGTGAATGACGGGGCCTTTGGCGGTTTCCCGGAATTCGTAACGGCCGGTTCGATTCCTGGTGACGAACGTATCCTTCAGCTCGGGATACATGGCTTTATATTTTTTCGGTGCCTGGGCAACACCACGAATGCGGGGATCGAGGTTTGAGGCGCTGTGAGGAGCGTTAAAGGGGAGGTAAAGAAAGAACGGTTTGTCGTGATTCTCTTTCACGAACCGCACTGCTTCCCGCTGGAAGAGATACGTGCAATAGGTGCCCTTGTCTGCTTCGGTGGGCTGGTTATTGCGATACATGGAAGGCACGCCGTAGCGTTCGTGCGTGAAGTAATCGATGCCGGTGTTGGTGAAGCCGTAAAAATCATCGAAGCCCCGGGCGAGCGGCAGGAAGCGACGATGCACGCCCAGATCCCATTTTCCGTAGATGCCACTCACGTAACCGGCTGGTTTCAATAAGGCGGGCAAGAGCTGTTCGCGGATATCCATCCCGCCGATGCGTTCGAAGGTGACATCATACTCGGACGGTTTGTACTTGTGGCCGTAATCGGGGGCCTCGTTGCGGATCATGTCATAGATCCCGTTCCGCTGCGGATAGCGTCCGGTGAGCAGACTGCCCCGACTGGGGGTACACGCCGGCCAGGTCACGTAGAAATTGGTCAGTTTGACGCCTTCCTCAGCCAGACGATCGAGGTTGGGGGCGATGACCTGCTGGCTGCCGAAACTTTTCAAATCGTGATAGCCCTGGTCATCGCTGACAATCATCACGATGTTGGGCGGTGTGTCTGCGGCCTGCAGCGAAGCGAGGTGCAGCGAACCGATCAGACAGAGCAGGATCACAAGAGCAGATGATTTCAGCACACGGGCTGTGAGCGGATGAGGAACCATAGGTGGTATTCACTTTACATCTAACGTTCGAGGTTCATAGCATAGGAGTAACCCGCTCAGGATAACAGATGCGCCCGGGAAAACTCAAACCCCCTGCAACAGGAATCAAGACGATGCACGTCCGCTGTTACTCGATCGTTTTACTGCTACTGTCCATCCTGCTGACGGGAACGGCCCGCGTCGAAAGTGCGCACAAGCCTGCTTTTGTCCCGACCAGCTACCAGCTCTACTACGGGAGCGAGCCCCGCCTGCTGAAACAGTTGCGGGACCGGATCCGACCGGGCCAGGTGATCGTGATCGAACTGCGGGGTCTGCAGCCTGATCAGGTTGCCGACCTCGTGAAAGCCGCGCATCAGAAGCAGGCGAAAGTCATCGCTTATCTGAGTATTGGCGAATTGGGACAACTGGAAAAAGCAAACTTTGAGAAGTATCTCAAACGGTCTCCCAACGGGTATCCTCTCAGCGAAATTGTGTTCGGCAAAAACCAGACGTTTGAGTCGTGGTATGTCGATGTGAGCTATGGCGAGTGGAGGGGCTTTCTGATGGAGCGGATCAAGCGGATGTATGCCCAGAAGATTGACGGACTGTTTCTGGATACCGTCGACACCGCCGACCTGTATCTCAACAGAAAGGAATGGTCGATACCGCGTCGTGCCAAGAGTGTGACAGCGATGATCGGCCTGATTCGGGATATCAAGCGATTCGATCCTGAGAAGTTCATCATGCAAAATCGGGGCTTGAACCTGATTGGGAAAACGGCGATTGTGGGCGATAAGAGCCAGATGGTCGTGCTGGCTCTGGACCTGGCGCATAAGCATCCCGGTAATCCGGACGGGCTGCTCTGGGAATCAGCGTTCGCACATTCAGGCGACTGGATTGAAAGCAAAGAGCGGGAGATGATCCGCATTCAGAAAAACGGATTCACGACGGTCTTCACGCTGGGATACAGCGATACCAGCGTGAGTGCAGACACGTTTTTCCGTAAGAGTAAAGCAGACGGATTCATTCCCGGCTGGGCCAGTTCCACGACGAAACTGCACCTGGAGCTGACGCAACAACCGCCGGGCAAGTGAACCGGTTCAGATCATGAAGTCGGTTTCGCGTCCCAGGATGCGGTCGACCAGATCCTGAGGCAACTCAATCGACGGGGCATGCTTTCCTGCCACATCGGTGGGATTGATGCCACAGTACTGTGACCAGGGCCCGAGGTGCCGCCAGCGTCCGGCCCGGTTCGGTTCGCTTTCCATCACGGGGGTGGTGCAGCGATTACAGCCGATGGTCGGGTAGCCCTGCTGATGCAGCGGATTGGTGATAACCTGGTTGTCTTTGAGGTAGGCCTGGAACTCATCCTTGGTCAGGCTGGCCAGAATATTCACCCGCAGGCAGTTCATGGCGGGGTCAATCGCCAGGATAGGCACATTGGCGCGTTGACCGCCGTCGGCCCGACGGAGACTGCCGATGAGGGCATCGTACTGATCGGCCACCTGAATGAGGGGTTCCGTCTTACGCAGATCGCAGCACTTTTCCTGACCTTCGACAGACAGGTACAGGACGCCCAGTTCTTCGGTCTGTTCCTGCATCGTTTTGGCCGGCATCAGCGTGACGATGTTCAGGTTGTATTCTTCAATCAGGCGGTCCCGGGTATCCAGGGTCTCCTGAAACAGCACGCCGGTATCGACGAACAGAATCGGGATGTCGGCCTTTAACTGGCTCAGCATGTGGGCTACCACGCAACCTGCACGCTGCATCGATGATAAAGCTGCCAGTCGTGTGCCAAACATTTCCTGTGCCCAATGAATCAGCTCCAGGGGAGTTCGTTCTTCAAACGACTCGTTAAGATCTGATAAATCAGCCTGAGTCAGACGTGCCATTCAAGTATTCCTGCTGCGTTTTCCGCGTACTGACGCGAAAAGGCAGATAAGCGATGCCAGTAAAAAGTCCTGAAATAAGGGAAAAACCGCCTGTGAGCGGACAATTTCAGGAATTGTAGCGAACAGTCAGAAATACCTCAATGCGCTCCTGGACGGCTGCCCGCCAAACAGGGCGATTTTTCCCTGTTTGGCGGCAAAACCGCGTTAGACAGTCAGAAAATCAGGCCAGCAGGCGTTCCCGCTCGGGAATCCGGTGATTCTCCAGTTGGAAGAATTCTTCTTTGTTCAGATCGGCAATGCTGTCGACCACCAGATCGGGCTGATAAGCATACTGGCTCAGGTCCGAGAGGGCTGTTCCGCCGGAAAGTACCAGCACGGAACGATAGCCCATTTCGACGCCTCCCAGAATGTCGGTCTCCATTGTGTCACCGATCATGGTTGTCTGAGCGGAGGAGATCCCCAGTTCCTGACGGGCACTCCGCATCATGACGGGACTGGGCTTACCCACGCTGAAAGCTTTCTTCTTGGTGGCTGCTTCCAGCATGGCGACGATCGCCCCGCAACCGGGACGCAGGCCGTTCTGAGTCGGGCAGTTGGGATCCATATTGGTAGCAATCAGCTTGGCACCGTTTTCGATCATGCGGACGGCGGCCTCAATCATTTCAAAGTTGACCATGCGACCTTCGCCTACGACGACATAGTCGGGATCATGGTCGACGATCGAGTAACCGTTGCGATGCAATGCATGCAACAGGCCACCTTCGCCGATGACGAAGGCGGTGCCGTGGGGTTTACTTTGCGCCAGGAACCGTGCGGTTGCCATGGCACAGGTAAAGATATGCTCTTCGCCGACGGTGATTCCCATCCGGCCGAGTTTAGTAACGACGTCGCGGCGGGTACGCTGGCTGTTATTGGTCAGGAAAATGAACGGCAGATCGCGCTTCTTGAGTTCATTGATAAATTCGGTGGCACCTGGGATCAGGTCGGTCCCTCTGTAAACTACGCCATCCATGTCAATCAAATATCCTGGTAACATTGTGTTCGGTCCTTGAATTTAGAACTTGAGTGAGTCAAATCTCACGTGGGAAATCTTCAGATGCCGGGCGCGCGCTCACTGAAAAACGTCAGTGTGTGAATCGGGTCTTGGGGAAAGCTCTGTGAATTTACAGAACTAATTGAGTTCTATTTTTCGACTCCAATTTGACCATCAGAACAATTCATCTATGTGGCATCTGCTGAAGAGTAGTAGCGCATTTCGTAACAAACATGATTGATGGACTTCGCAATTGCCGTGCCGCTCGAGAGGGCTCCTCGATTCCCGACCTGCAGACCCATTGCCATAACCCATTATGAAATAAGGCCTTTTTCAAATGCGCCTTTCAGAGGATTGATTAGAAAACCGCCGAATCTTTACAAGGAACTCACACAGACCGCGGACGAGCCACTTAGCAATTAAGCGGGTCTGCACAGGAAATAGACAGTACGGGTGTGATCTCGCAGCGGCAGCCGCTGCTGAAAATGTGGCTGCTATCAATAAAAACCCCGATCGACTTCGCAAAGCCAATCGGGGTGTCGCAACGAATCATTTTCTTAGGGAGATCTCCACTCCAGCCGGTTATTCAGATTTGGAAATATCCTGAATCTCAATCCGGCGGGGCTGCATCTCGGCCTTCTTATCCATGACCACGGTCAGGACGCCTGCATCGAGAGTCGCGGAAACAGAGGCGGGATCGGCCCATTCCGGCAGGCGAACCAGTCGTTTGAATTTGCCGAAGCTCCGTTCGTTGTGGAGATGTTCCCGGTTTTCGACCGACTTGCGTTCGCCGGTAAGAATCAGGTTTCCATCCTGAATATCCAGAGACAGATCTTCTTTAGTCATACCGGGAACATCCAGGGCGACATGGAATTTGCTGTCTTCTTCCCAGACGGAAAGCGGCGAATAAGCGCCTTCGAAGCCATTAAATGACTTGCCGAAGAACTGGGTGAAGGCATCATCCAGATCGGAACGCAGGTTGGCAGAAAAAGGAAATCCGAGTTTGTGATTGCGTGTGCTTAACATGGCATTGCTCCTTATCAAATAAGAAACGAAATTGTATTAACAGTAATCCCTGACAGGTGGGACTGACCAGCTGATTGACAGTTTCCCCACATGCATCCAGCATGCCAATTAGTCACACAGAACAACAGATTTCACCACAATTCTTTTATTATCAATCACTTATGATCTAATATTTTTTCACACAAAAGAGCATATACAATCAGACGCACACACAAATAACGCCAATATGGCACCCGCCACCCAGCCACAGGCAGTGCCATTATGGCATTGCTGCATCTCAGCGCATAAAAAACTCGCAGCAAACCCGAGGGCCTGCTGCGAGAATATTACCGATTTCGGTACTCTGAACGAAACGCTTACGCGTTGTAGTAGAGATCGAACTCATAAGGATGAGGGCGTAAACGAATCGGATCCAACTCTTCAGTCCGCTTGTACTTAATGAAGGAGTTGATCAGGTCTTCACTGAAGACGTCGCCAGCTGTCAGGAACTCGTGATCTTCTTCGAGAGCGATCAGAGCTTCGTCCAGGTTCTTGGGAGCGACGTTGGTTTCAGCCAGCTCTTCCGGAGTCATGTCGTAGATATCACGATCGAGTGGTTCACCCGGATCGATCTTGTTCTGCACGCCGTCGATCATCGCCATCATCAGAGCGGTGAAGCTCAGGTAACCGTTGGCGGTCGGATCGGGGCAACGGAACTCAACACGCTTTGCCTTTGGGCTGCCGGAGTACATCGGGATACGGCAGGAAGCAGAACGGTTCCGCTGGCTCATGGCCAGAGTCACGGGCGCTTCGAAGCCAGGCACCAGACGGTGGAAGCTGTTGGCAGTCGGGTTGGAGAGAGCGATCAGAGCACGACCGTGCTTGATGATCCCGCCGATAGCGTGAATCGCGAATTCACTCAGTCCGGCATAGCCATCACCGTACATCAGGGTGTTGCCATCTTTCCAGAGTGAGATGTGAGTGTGCATCCCGGAACCGTTATCGTCGAAGACTGGTTTCGGCATGAAAGTCACGGTTTTTCCGTTCCGCTTGGCGACGTTCTTGATGATGTACTTGTACCACATGAACTGGTCAGCCATCTGCAGCAGTGGTGAAAATTCCATGTCGATTTCACACTGACCGGCGGTTGCCACTTCGTGGTGGTGGGCTTCGACAACGATGCCGACCTTCTGCAGTTCTTCAACCATTTCGGCACGCAGGTCGCCGTAGGTATCTGTGGGAGCTACGGGGAAGTAACCGCCCTTGTAACCCACTTTGTGGCCCAGGTTGCCTTCTTCAGAACGACCTGTGTTCCAGGCAGCTTCCGAAGAGTCGATTTCGTACATGGCTCCCCGCTGGTTGGAAAGGTAACGTACGTCGTCGAAAACGAAGAATTCAGGCTCGGGACCGATGAAGCAGGCATCGGCCAGGCCGGTCTGCTGCAGGTAAGCCAGACCTTTTTTGGCAACGCCACGCGGGTCTTTGTTGTAATCTTCTTTGGTAATGGGGTCGACGATGTCAGCCAGAACGCTGACGGTCGGCGATTTGAAGAAGGGATCCATTTTCACGGTAGCAGGATCGGGAACAGCCAGCATGTCTGAGCTGTCGATTGTCTGCCAGCCACGGATTGAAGAGCCGTCGAAGCCGACGCCGTCTTCAAAAGTACCTTCATCCCAGGTGCTGAGGGGGTACGAGCAGTGCTGCCAGGTACCAAAGATGTCGGTAAACTTTAAGTCTACCATCTTGGCGCCATTTTTTTCTGCGAAGGCAAAAAAGTCCTTGGGAGTCATCGTTAATTTGCTCCTCTAAAATTCTGAGTGATACTGCAGGTGAAGAGGTCCGCCTTACCCTGTCCTGCGTAGAACCGATCATTTCCAAAAAATAGTTCAAGCAAAGACGACAGTTCACAGAAAACACTGCGGACTGCTCCAAAAGCTACTCAAGTAAAACCAGAACGATTCAGATCTTAGAACGCTTTTCTCTTTACTCGTTTTCGCCGTGAGTCAGACGGGCTCCACTGCTTATCAACAGAGTGTCTGGCGACTCACTTTTTCGGGCTACTTTTTATCTTCCTGACATCAAAGTAGATCGGCTGGACAGATAGCGATTGCAGGAGTTCGCAACCATACCGAAACCCTCAGGCACAACCTGCGACCGGGTCTGATGTTGACGGAAACTTCAGTCGGCGCAGGTTGCCAGTTTGAAAATCACCTTAACGTATCAGGACCGAGAAATCTACTGTGTGGCAAGACTTCTCTCATGAAATCCGGCTTGCCTGCAGGAGTGCTTAAATCATGACAGTCAAATAAAATCAACAGCCTGTAACGATTAGCCAGACAAGCGAAAGACGGGCGCGCAGTGGTCCCGCAGAGCAGCGGCATTCTAAAGGATCTTTAATTATTTGAGACGCCTGTATAACGACTAAACGGTCACCAGTGCTTTCATCTCGCGAACCGCCTGTTCCATGCCGACCAGCACTGCCCGCGAGACGATGCTGTGACCGATATTCAGCTCACAGACATCGGGTATGGCGGCGATCTTCGAAACATTACGATACGTCAATCCGTGCCCCATATGCAGCTTCAGTCCCTGCGCGACGGTAAACTCGGAGGCTTTCACGATGACGTCATATTCTTTCTGCTGTTCGTCGGCCGAGGTCGCATCGGCATAGCGGCCGGTGTGCAATTCGACAGCGTGTACTCCCACCTGTTTTGCAGCCGCGATCTGTTCGACATCGGGGTCGATAAACAGGCTGACCTCAATCCCTACCTGTTGCAGCTGGTGTACACATTGCTCAACCCGCTCCAGATTGGCGACCACATCCAGGCCTCCTTCGGTCGTCAGCTCTTCCCGCTTTTCGGGAACCAGGGAAACCTGATCGGGGCGGACCTCCAAGGCAATCGCCGTCATTTCTTCTTCCGCCGCCATCTCAAGGTTCAGTTTGACCTGAACCGTTTTTTTCATGGTGTAGAGGTCGTGATCCTGAATATGCCGTCGATCCTCACGCAGGTGCAGGGTAATGCCATCCGCGCCTCCCAGTTCCGCCAGCACGGCCGCCCAGACGGGATCCGGTTCAAAGGTTAAACGAGCCTGACGGACGGTGGCGACGTGGTCAATGTTTACACCTAAAGCGGGCATTACATGCTTTCTGTTCAAATAAAGTCAGATTGGCGAGGTGGGGAAGAAACTCAGCCCCCCGGGACATTCCTTAAATCGACAATCGAGGCCGGAGAAAAGTTCTCGGCGTTCACTCAAGAATCTCCCTTATCTTATTGCTTTTTCCTCTCAGTTCCAGAATCGGCCCGGCAGAAACTTCGGCAATCAGGTCAATTTCAAAGAAAATCCTGATCTTTTGTCGCATTCCTGTTTCGTTGACGAATCTCTTCTGGAAGCAGGCACTGTTTCCCGCTGATGGCAGACTTTCGTCCCTTCACAACAGGCCAGAACATATGTGGTTTCCAGAATACAAGCAGTTCTTTCCCCGCTGGCTCGTACACATTTTCGCTAATGCTACCCGGCGGTCCGTTCGCGTATCTCGACGACGGTTAAAAGCGAGCTCTGCTCCGATCCTGTCGCAGACGGAGCTTCTCGAAACCCGACAAATGCTGGCAGCCGATGATCTGACGGCGCTTAGTGATGATTTTGAGGACGCAGCCACTCAGTCGAACTGGCAGCGGTTGTATCAGACCGAAGGCTGGGCCGGCGATCAGCTGCAAACCTGGGATGTGAACGGAACACAGTCGGGCCGGATGGTTATGATCCCGCACACGACCGTCTGGTACCAGGATTATCGCGGCCCCATGGTTTACAAGGAAATCACCGGCGATTTTGTGATCACGACGGAAGTGCATATTACCGACCGCGACGATGTGGGCGACAGCGACCTGGATGATGTTCCCAACGGCTCGCAGTACTCACTGGGCGGACTGATGATTCGCACGCCACGCGACATCACTGATCCGGCAGTCGACTGGAGCCCGGGTTCGCATCAGAACGACGGGACCAACAACGGGGAAAACTATATCTTTCTTTCCCTCGGCTGGGGGAATGCCGGCAGTCAATTCCAGATGGAGACCAAGACCACCCGCAACAGCAATTCATCACTCGTGCTGCAGAGCATGGGCAACAACGCGGTGATCCAGTTACAGATTGCCCGCATCGGCGACTCCGCTTACACGCTGTACCAGATTCCCGGCCAGGACTGGGTGTTAAACAGCCGATATCATCGCCCCGATCTGCCTGAAACACTACAGGTGGGTATGGTGACTTACACCGACTGGACGAAGGCCAACGACTATGATCCGTTCTATCAGAACAACAACACTCTGCAGCCGGGCGGCTACGATCCGACGCCTTTCGAAGCGTTTCAGCCCGACCTCGTTGCCGGTTATGAATTCGTGCAGTTCGATCGCCCTGAGATCCCCGTCGCCTTACAGGGACTCGATCTGCGGACCCAGGCCAGCGATCAGGAAATGCTGTCCTTCCTGGGAGAGAATGTCAATGGGCCGGACCTGCCGACCGTGACGCTGGAAACATCTGTGTTACCGGTTGAGGAACTCAGCAGCAGCCAGTTGGAATTTGTGTTCCAGCGGAGTGCAGAGCAGATCGATCAGCCTTTGACGGTGGCATATCAGATTTCAGGTAGTGCCACACCGGGGCTGGACTTTCAAAGTCTGAGTGGGGAAATCACATTTGCTGCCGATGCAGCAACGGCCACGCTGGTGGTTGACGTACTCGAGGATGCGCTCGATGAACCGGATGAAAGCCTGGCCATCCAGTTGCTGGCAGGTAATGATTATCTGCTGGGAGAGACGACGTTTGCCAGCGGTACGATCCTGGATAACGATTATACGAATGTCGCGCCCGTAGCCACTCCGATTGCCAATCAAAGTCTGACGGAAGGGGCCGCATTCAACCTGGATGTCAGTCCCTATTTTACGGATGCCAACCTGCCGGACGGCGATCAGCTCACGCTGTTGGCAGCCTTGTCAAACGGTGATCCGTTGCCGGGATGGTTGATTTTCAACGCGGTGACGGGTGTCTTTTCGGGCGTCCCCACGTTCGCTGATGTTGGCAGTATTGAAATTGAAGTCACCGCTGCCGACCTTGGAGGCTTGACCGACAGTGTGCTCTTCCAGTTGACGGTCGCGCCGCTGCCGCGAACTCAGTTGCAGTTGCGTGTGGTGAAGTCAGCGACATCGGTCGCCGCCAATGGTGAAAGTCTGGTACTACCTGCACACACGGGAGACCTGCATGAATGGGAATCGTTTCAGGTTGAAGTCTGGGGACAGGTCAATAATCTGACTGACGTCGGCATCGTGTCGTTCAGTTTTGACCTGACCTATGCGACGGAGTACACCACTGCGTCAGTCGTGGAATTTGGCCCCGCGTTTACGCAGAATCAGTCGGCGCTGATCGATGATGCCAGCGGCCTGATTCAAGGTATCAGCGCCAGCACGCTGGCGACCGATGTGGGCGATGATCAGAGTGTGCTGCTTGCCCGGATTCATTTTGCCCCGACCGTCGCCGACCAGGTTGATCTGGATTTGGGGTCGCAGTCCATTGGTCCTTTTGACTCAGGTCTGGCACTGGAAAATGTGTCTCTCGAACTGGTCGACCAGGCGCCGCATCAGCTGGAAAACAGTGACATACCCGCGACGCAGTTCTGGGCGGTGCCTTATGATGTTAACGATGACGGGGCTATCAATTTCCAGGATCTGATTCTGTTCGCGACTGCCTACCAGCATGATGTCGCCGATTCGCCGCTGCCTTACACCTGGGCTGTGGACTTCAACCAGTCCGGCAGGGTTGATTTCCACGACCTGCTGCTGCTGGCGGCCAACTATGGTCGTACGAAGCTCGAAGATCCTGAGCTGTATTTGCCTGCCAGCTATCCCCACGCCTGGACAGCGGCTCCGCTGGTCAGTTCTTTCAGTGCAGCGGAAACGCAATCAGCGGTTCCACCGTTTTCCTATTCGACCGCAGTGATGCAGGACTCTGCCGGGCTGCAGGGAGAAGAACCGGTCGACTCGATAGTTGAATCCCAGGAACAGAACCCAGTTCCTGTTCAGACGGTTGAGGAACCGGTTCAGACTAGCCTGCCGATAATGATCGCCTCAATACAGTGGGAGGCTGCTACGCCTCGGAGTCTTTCTCCGTTTGCTGCTGCAGACATTGATCCGTTATTCATGCATGACCGCGGACTCACTCCAATTCTGGATCAGCAAAACAGGGAATCCGAACTGAGCGGAGCGGGTGTCTGGCAGTCCGTCCCTGGTTTGTCTGCACCGCTGAGAGAATTAGAAGTGCAACAAGCTGCGGGGGAACTGCAGGAGATCGACGTGTATTTCAGTTCGCCGTTCGACGATGATCTTCTGACATGGGGATGAGCCCTGCCTGCTCGTCAGGACGCGGGGCACCTAGATATTCGGTGTCTCCGAGTTCTGCCAGTTTCCACATCATGAGCGTGGTCACTTCTTCGAGGATCTCCTTCGTATGCTTGAGGTCGTAGTACGCGGATAGATCGATTGGTTCGCCGTAAGTGATTGACGTCTCAGCGGGAGAGTAAAAGGGTTCCACCATGTTTTTACCGCCGGGTGAATTGTTGATATACACCGGGTAGACGGGTGCCTGAGAACGGAGCGCCAGAAAAGCGATGCCGGAATTCGCATGTTTGATCGATCGCCCCTCCTGAATGCCCCCTTCGGGGAAGACACCAATCAGATCACCCTGTTTGAGTTTGCGCAAGGCCTCCCGGACGGGAGCCACATCCTTCCCATTGCGTTCCACGGGAATCGAATGCATGGCACGCGAGATCCAGCCGACCAGGCCCGGTCGCTCGTAATACTCCCGCGCCATCAGGAAGCTGATGCAGCGCATTTTTTTCTGTGGATTCCCGAGGTGTGAATTGTACCAGAGAATGATCGGATCAGCGGGACTGCGATGATTGGCAATGATGATGCCTGCGGAATCGCCGGGAAAGGGGCAGCGCTGATTGCGTTTAATCTTCCAGAGCCCGGGCGCATACACGCGGGTAATCGCGAACAGAATCCAGGCACGCCAGCCGTCGGGCAGTTTTACCGCCTGGTAGACGACCACTGCCAGGAGCATCAACAGATATATGACCAGTGCCAGAACACCGGCTGTTTCAGCGCTCATTGAGAATCATAAATTGAAAAGTGTGCGGGAAGTTCAGATACGATATCAGGTTTGAGGATCTTGATTATACCGTGAATAAATTCGGCAAATCAACAATAATGCAGACAGAGTGGCATCAGCGAAGTCGTGTTCATCAAAGATCTATATTCAACTGAGGAAATATATCATGTTTAGAGCGGAATCGGGGCCAGTCAGTGTTTCTTAATTCGGATGCTATATATCAAACTCGTCTCAACCGGGGTTAACGCCCTGCGGCTCATGAGCAACACTGACAGAGCGAATAACTACACTTCGATGGCGGCTACGATGGCGTTGCTCAAGCGGGCCAGGTACCGGCCGTGTGGTTCCTGGGGTTCCGTGGTCAGGATGATGGCGGCGGCGTCGAGTTGAGGATCGATCCAGAGGACTGTTCCCGTTGCGCCGCCGTGTCCATATGCCTGGTCAGAGAGAAGATCGCCGTAGTAATCGCTTTTGGCCCGGGTGACGATCTGCCAGCCCAGTCCCCAGCCTTTTCCCTGGCGGGCGGTTTCCGAGAGGCCGGGAATTTCAGGCAGCTGGTCACGGGTTGCCTGGCGGATTGTCTGTGCGGAGAAGAGGCGCTGATCCAGAGCCAGTCCCTGCTGCTGCAGCATATCGACCAGCTTTCCCAGGTCTGTGGGGGTAGTAAAGAGTCCGCCCCAGGGAGCACCAAAGCCACGCCAGTAGGGACTGTTCCAGTCCCAGTGGGGCTCCACATTCAATTCCGGGGGCACATGGATTTCGACGATGCGCTCCAGGCGGGCCGCGTCTCCCTCAGACCATGCGGGGGGAACGCCCAGGGCGGTGTCGTGCATCTCCAGCGGCTGGAAGAGTTCGTCCTGCAGATACTGGGGAGCCGACTTGCCTGTGATGCGTTGGATCAGTTCGCCGAGAATCGCGATGCCGGTACTTTGATACTGCACGATCCGGCCAGGTGGTTCGTCGGGCGTCAGTTCACAAATCTGTCTGACGAATTCGGACAGCGGGGCCTGGGCTGATCTCAGTTCGCGATTATTGGGCAACATGTCCGGCAGGCCTGAAGTGTGTGTCATCAGATTTCGGATCGTAATTCCGTGTTTGCCGGCACAACCGAATTCAGGGATGTATTGTTTCACACGGTCGTTGAGCAGCAGTTCCCCCTGTTCGAGCAGCTTGAGCACGCCGAGCACGACGATGGGTTTGGTGATGGAGGCCACCAGGAAAATCGCATCGTCACGCAGGGTGCCGTTGTCATCTTCGACGTGCTGTCGCCCCTGGCAATAGTGACACGTGGTTTCACCGGTCATGACCTGTAAGGCGATCGCGGGAACCTGACCGGATTCACAATACTGGTCGACGAGTTGTACGACGGTCTGCCAACGTGCGGGATGAATGCGGGACATCTGGATTTTATTTCCTGCTGTATGGGTTGCTGCGGGAGTGTGTCCGGAACGGAGTTCGGGAGACGCACTACGCCTAATATACCCGGTCGGTTGCGAATTGTCCCTCATAAAGGGAGTTCGTGTGGTTGTGCACCAGGTGTTCGGTTTTCAGGTCGCGTGGTGGGTGGCGATTCGTAAGATTGCTGGGTTGGAGTTTTCGTGTTTTGTGGATACCTGAGTTTGTTGTGTTCATGGGTAGGATTGCTGTGAATATTTTTGTGGTTCGTACAGTCGGTTTCCTGCTCGCTGCGCTCGGCCCGAATTACATTCGGGGCCACCCTTTTTTTGTGAGTGGATAAATAATGATACCTGATTCTATTACTCGTCAGGACTGATTACCGGCGGCTAGCGCCTTGCCGCTCAGTTTTATTGAGGACCGTTATGTTTGGATTGTATTTTGAGAAAGGGCGTCGCTGGGTCAAGCGGAGATTGTGCTATGGGGGGGACTGTGAAATCGTGTGAGTTGCTGGCGAATGTGCTGCGAAATGCTCTGAAGGTGCTCCGAAATGATTTGAGATTTTACGAGACATGGGGAACCGGTGTTTTTTATTCCAGTGCAGATGTAGTGAAAATCGACGTTGATTCAGGTGCTGTTGTGTTATTAGTGCGTTGTGTTCCGGTGCACGCATCGTCCGCCTCGCGCGCGAAGCACAATTGCACAAGAATAGGATTCTGGGAGCGTCGATCAAGTCCAGTCTGTTCAGTTGCGTGCAGGTGATTTTCAGGGAAGCAGATCGACAGGCGGGCATGAATGTGTCGTCTGTGTCACGGGAGGGACGTTTCGCGTCAGCGGTGACGGGGACAATAAAAAAAGCGAAGGCCAACCGGAGTTGACCTTCGCTAATGACTTCGAATGGTAGAAAAAATCAGTAAGGGATTTCGACATCATGCAGATGCATGAACTGGTTCAGCCTGGTGATTTCCAGGACCTCGCGGATATCTTCCGAGGGGTTATACAAATGGATGTCGATGTTGAGATCTCGCATGGAAGCCAGCAGCCCGAGCATGCCGCTCGGAATCAATTTGACGCCGGTGAGGTCGAGAGCCAGTGTTTCACACTGATTTTCTTTGACCAGTTCCAGCAATTCATCTCGAATATCTTTGACGCTGAACGTATCAAGGATATCCTTCCCGCCAAACCCTGCCACACAGAGTGGACCGGCATGGTAAACCTGGAGTATGCCTCCCTGTTGAACCGTCATCTTGTACTCATCCTTATGAAAGGGACAGGAAACGCAGCAGCAGAAGAATAAAATATGTAAGAGAACAACAAAGTCCCGGGTGCTGCATTACGTTTCAGATGCTTGACGCAAGCATACTCTGGCAATTCATGTGCCAATCAGCGAGCCCCGGAATCCCGGCGACGTGATCGGATCGCCACATAAAGAACACTAACCATAAAGAACTGTCAAATAATCACTTAGCAACTCGCCAATCACTTATTTAAAGAAACTGTTAAATTCGGGAGTCGCAAAAAGGTGCAGTAAAATACCTCACTCTGTAGTAAATTGAAACACACGGCCGATGGCACTCTGCCTGTGGTGGGCGCACGCTCTGCCCTGATAAGCGGCAGCAGAGGGTTGGCGATGTAACCAAAGAAAAAGCCCGCTCGACAAATTGCCAAGCGGGCTTTGGATTCGCGGGAATCCACTTAGGGTATTGTTACCGGTTCAGGTTTAGCGAACCCGAGCCTTGAAGGTGACGACACCTCCGGTATGTCCTTTGACTGTTTCATCGACTTCGAAGGTCAGGATGAGGCTGCCTTCCTGATTGTCTTCGACGATGAGCCGCCCTGCTCTGTCTGAGGTGGCACTGTCTTCGATGTATTCCAGACGCGGTGTCAGGTTGTCGACGATCTTGATGCCTTCGACATCGAAGTCACCCACGTTTTCATATTTGATGGTAAACAGGATCTCGTCACCCGGCTTGGCATTTTTCTTGTCAGCCATTTTGATGAGTTGAAGATTACCTTCGGTTTTACGTTTGTCTTCGATGCCAACGTATTCTTCCGGCTTGACGGCACTCTTCGAAGAGTGAGCCGACTGGGAGCGAATCGCGATGACAGGGAACTGAGCTCGAGACCAGATAGCTGCGGCCTGAACCTGGTAAGCAATGCGTGCTTCGTCCGACTGTTCAAACTGTCCTGTGGTTTCGGTGCCTGTATCCTGGTAGAGGTTGGTCAGCTTGGTATGACCGCCCAGTAAAGCTGTCTGTCCCACAGCACCCTGCTGTTGTTCGGTTTCGACGCCACTGGCGCGGGAACGCATGCGGATGCCTTCGAGCTGCTCACGTTGTTTGTGCTGAGAGATCACAGTCCGAGCATCGATGCCGACGCCTTTAACGGTATCTTCCGTGGTGGCCAGAGCATCGATTGAAGTTCCGGACAGAGGAGTGCTCGCGGTGCGAATCGCAGCGAAACGGGGTGCGTAGACCGCGACCCGGTTTGATTTCTTGACTTCGTGATTGCCTTTGTGGGTCTGGTATTCCACGATGGTATCTTCGGTATCCAGTCCCAGGCGGCTGTAGTCATCATAATGGACGGGGTTTTCGCGATCACCGCCGTCGAACAGATATTCGTCGGGGTACATTCTGACCATTTCAGGGTCGCTGCCGGCGGGCAGTGTATAATCTCGCTGAACCGCAGCTGAGAACTCGCAGTATGCGGGACGCGGAGGACAGGCAGCAGGCATCGGTTGCTGATAAGCGACCTGTTGAATCGGTGAGGCAGCTGCAGGCTGTTTCGCAGGCGCGGAAAGACGAGCCGCTCCGACATTGGCATCAAAGTCGGCATGCTGAATGGCAGGAGGCTGCTGATCGATGGGTGAAGCGGTCTGTTTGCTCCAGGGGAGCGATCCTGTGACAGGTGACAGACTGGAACACCCGCTACTGACACTCAGCAGTATCATCGCAGCCGCAGAGCAGACACGCTGCACTCGCGATGCTCCTCTCAATTTTCGGTACGACAGATTCAACACGGGATTTCCTTCACTTACACCATTCTCAGTTCTGGTCAGCCGGAGCCTGTAATTCGACTACAGGAGCTCCACCATAAAACGCGGGATCTTCACCACGCGTTGAAGGCAGTCGGCCGCCAATTCGTAAGATCAACATCGGACGCCCTAACAGATCGGCCTCGGCGATCAGATTCTTCTGCGCTGAGATCGATTGTGTCGGCTGTTTCTGATAAGTCGCTGGAACCGCAGTCTGGGGACGTTCCAGGTACACAACCTTGGAAACCATTCTACCAGACATGACCAGTTCGATATCTTCTTCGGTAATGCTCACCGGCACGGGATACTGTTCTGCCAGTCCCGCTGGTGGATGCAGGCGATCGATGAGTTCAATCGTCGGATACAGCTCGACACCCGGAAATTCAGGCATGTCGCTGATTTTAACGCGATAGACATAACCGACGGCAAAGCCAATCGGAGCAGGTGATGCTTTCCGAATCGTCTGCTCGGGACCATTCACATAGAAAGTGACAGTTCCTTTGGAGGGCAGCGAAACCCGCATCGGCTGAACATAGCCTTCCTGAACCTGACCTGAGAGAGCGGCCCACTGGCCAGCAACTCCCGGAGGCGTGCGCTGATTGAGGGGATGGTAGAACCGGTTCCCCACATTGTATTGCCGTCCGCCAACCATCTGCTGCGACCAGGCGGTCTGCAGATCCATGACAAAAACGATCATGGTCATTAACAGCATGGCTAATAAGCGTGATCGGTTTTGTCGAATGAAACTTGTCATAACAGAAATTTTCTACAATCAGTTGTCCGAAAGGATGACAGGAGAAAAATCAAGACGGTTGCGAAGCAGGAGAGGAAACAGGTCGAGCAGAAGTGCAATCGAAAAGACAAGGGGCAGCACTCCCTGAAGGCGACAGGGAGTGCTGCGTGGGTCCTGAGTCTTTTAATATCCCGGGCCGGGAGCCATCGTACGAGGATACGATACCTGGCCTGGAGAGTGTACCGGATGACTTTCTGAGTACTGGATGTACTTGACAGGTTTCGGCAGGCTTGGAGCCGGATCCTGTTTGACATCGATCAGGAAGTGATCAACCGGTTTCGGAAGATTGGTCTTGGAGACGTTCCGAATGGTGTGTGATTTCAGACTGGCGGGTCCCCCCAGCGGAATGTGAGGAGGTCCGGGCAATCCGATCGGTGTACCGGTCATCGGCATACCCCAGGCGGGAGTTGGTCCCATGCCTGCAATCGGGTTGTAAGCCGGCTGACCAGGTGCTCCCATTCCTCCGACCATGGTCGGAACCGGGACACCGGAAGTCACACCAATGGTATCTCCGGGGATCGGCATGGGAGCCATGTGAGCTCCAGCGTCACCATCGTAAGAGACCTGTGATACTGTTTCGTTTCCACCGTCACCGGAGGGCATCTCCAGATCCATGTTACCCATCCGCAGGACAGCCATGATCGTACCGCGACGATCTGCTTCTGCGACAGGGTCTACACCGGGATCAAGACGGGTAGAAACCAGAGTTTCGACACCGGCGATTGCCAGTTCCTGGAATTTTTCATCCGGCAGGTAGATGACCTTAGTAACAAAGTTGTTACTTTCAACCTGATCCAGGTCTTCCGGAGTGATTTCCAGAGGAATACTGTTGTGTGACAGGTAAGCATCGGTCGTCGGATGCGACGGATAAACCTGCAGTGACGGATACAGTGCCGGAATTGAGCGGCCCGGAATGTGTGACAGCTTTAACCGGTAGGTTGCCCCCTGGTTAAAGTTGTAACGTCCAGGAGCGGTGATCTGGTTTTCGGCATAACCTTCCGCAACCTGCCAGCCCACTTTCATGCCAGCGGGACCCACAAACCGAATCTGTGATGTCCGTGCAGCGAATGCACTGGCTGGTGGTGGTGCCAGCATCGGCAATACGCCGGGACCTGGTCCATCCACCATTGGCCCCGGCCGCTGCATCATGGCAGCGGGTGGAGCAACATACTCACCCTTTTTAATAACTTGCTGTCCGTCGGCTGCACAGCCAACACAGACAACAACCAATGTACCTAAAGCCAGGAAGTAGTACTTCATCATGACCCCTTGTTCGAATACCCCACGACGAATAATGCGACTAGTTAAGTGAAGAACCGCCCATCACAAACACAGACGTCGATTCCTGGGAATTGGGAACGGTCGACGTACGGTTCAAAAAAGACTCAGTTTTCAGGTCGACCCCAAACCCGAATATCCGTTAAAATGCAAAGACCCTGAATTTCAACGCAACACTCTGAGCTGTACGGCCTGCTGACTGCATACTCCAGCCAGCTAGAGGTACATGGATGACCTCATACATCTGTTTTCGGACCGAAGTGGTCTGATTCTTTGATAAATTCGTTTTTTTCCGAACAATTAGAACATGTTACGCAATTTAACTTTTATGGTCGGCCTCCTGTTACTGGCAGGACTTTACAACTTTTTTCCCTGGGAACAGTTATCACAAGCTGCTGCTGCTAATAAGGATACAGCGACAGTTCCCCAGGCGAGTCTGGCCCTGGCTGATCCCGAAAGCAGTCCCGCGGAGGTCCCGGAAGGTGATTCTTCAGGCGAAAAGAATCTGAAAAAAAATCCGGCTTATGCAGAGGCACTCCTCAAAAAATCGAGGGAGAAACTGCTGGCCTACAGCTCAATCCAGGCGGAAATCACGGAAACAGTGCAGATCGGCCCCAAGCCGTTTCACATTAAAGGGAAGTATCTGCAGGGAAAAGACCTGAAGCTCAGACTGGAATTCGAAGTCCAAAGCCGTAAAGAGGACGGAAAACCGGTCGGAACCCTGCTCGAAATCTGTGATGGACAGGTTCTCTGGACAGAACACAATATTAAAGGGAATTCTCGAGTCACCCGCCGTGATGTACAGGCAATCATGAAACAGGCCCAGATGAATCCCAACTCCCAACCAAATCTGCTGGTGGCACAACTCGGTCTGGGTGGTCTACCCGGGCTGTTAGCGGCGATTCAGAAGAACATGCAGTTTGAAAGCGTCGCCGAACGAACCATCAGTGGCAAAACCCTGACCGTTCTGAATGGAAGCTGGAAAGAAGGCTTTCTCGCTCAGTTTAAAGGGGGAGATCCCAATGCCCCGGCCCAGTTACCCGCTTATGTGCCGGATGGAGTCAGAATTTATCTCGATCCAGACACTCTGTTTCCACGCCGGATTGTCTACCTGAAAAAGAACCAGGAAACCATGGACCGCATGGTGACCCTGAATTTCAGCAAGGTGACCCTGAATGCCCCTATTGCTGCGACGCAATTCGCGTATGAACCCCCCGATGGTGTGTTTCCGGTGGATATCACTCATCAATACCTTAAACAGTTAAGCCAATAAACACGTATGAAACGTAGCAGGGCTCCCGTTCTATTACACTTTCGGGTCGAAACGAGGGAGTCCTGGCAATCTGCTCTCACATTAAACTCTGAAATATCATACACTTAATGAACTTAGACCTGCGTTTAATCCTTTCCGGAAGCCAGTTAGAACTGCGGACCACTCCTCATGCCGGCAGCATTAACAGAACTTGAACAGCGAACCTCCCGCTGGCAGAAAAACTCGCCTCTGCTGGTGGTTCCGAGCTGGGCTGCCTCACTGGCCATTCATTCGCTGATTCTGCTGATTCTGATCTCCAGCCTCAACCGCTGTGACAGTGGCCAGACCGGCGGTGATGAAGGTGAACTCCGTAGTGTAGGCATCTACGTCAAACAGTCCCCCGATGCCGATCAGCTGGAAGACGCGGATCAGGAACCACAGGAAACGCTTGAAAACCAGCCGACTCCGCTGGCGCAACCACAGGTGACCGAGGTCATGGACCAGAAACCGCCCGTGGATCCACAATTACCTGAACTCAACACCAAACTACTGGGAGCAGGTCCGGTGCAGTCGCCGAATCTCCCGAACTCCCCCAATTCAGATCCCACCAGCGATCTGGTGATGTCACCTGCAGCAGCCCTGGCCCCACCTGTGATGGGTTCCGGTAAAGTCAACTTTTTCGACGCCGTCGATTCCGGCAAACGGTTCGTGTTCGTCATGGACTGCTCAGGCAGTATGGCTGCTCCCCAGGGCGCCCCGATCCGCAAGGCCCGCTCCGAGCTCATCGCCAGTCTGTCCGGGCTCAATCATCATCAGCAGTTCCAGATCATCTTCTACAATACAACCACCCGGGCGATGAAACACCGCGGAAACGACTCCGAAATGCCCTATGCTTCGGACATCAACCGCACGCTGGCACGTCAGTTTATCCAGAGTGTCGAGCCCGATGGCGGTACTGATCACCTGCCCGCCTTAAAGAGAGCTTTAAGTTTTCACCCAGATGTCATATTCTTCCTGACGGACGCGAAACATCCTCAGCTCTCCAGTGCAGATCTGAATGAAATTCGCCGTCTGAATGCTGGTAAAGCGAAGATTCACTGCATCGAATTCGGCGAGGGGTTTCCGGTGAAAGAGGGGAATTCCCTCGATAAGCTCGCGCGACAGAATCGAGGCAGTTACCGCTATTACAATGTCCGTAAATTTATTATCAAACGCTAGGAGGTCAGCACCATTGAATCTGCTGATCTTCTCTGGATTCATCTAACCTCTGAGAAAGTTACTGCTGCATGTCCGCCACGGTTTCTAAAGCGACCCGCTATACACTGCTGCTGATCTGCCTGATCTTCTGCGTAGGCTGTGATCAGTACACGAAGAAGATTGCGGTCGATAATCTGCAGAACAAACGCCCCATTACCTATTTCAATAACACACTCCGCATGGAATATGCCGAGAACACCGGGGCCTTCCTGAGTGTCGGCAGCGGTCTCTCTAAACCGGTCCGCTTCTTCCTGCTGGTCGTGGCCAACGCCGCCTTTCTATTGATTGTCGCTGGTATGCTGATCTTTCGCTGGCAGATGCCTCTGGTTCAGTTTATTGCCCTCTCCCTCTTGCTGGCAGGAGGGATCGGTAACCTGATTGACCGCGTCTTTCTCAATGGAATCGTCATTGACTTTCTGAATATTGGTCTCGGTCCATTGCGCACTGGCATATTTAATGTAGCCGACATGGCAATTACCGGCGGTGCGATTCTGATGCTGATCTCCTGGCTCTTTACCAAGGAACCGAAGCAGCAGAATTCTGATTCACAACCGACTCCCCCGGATCAGGCGGCCCCCACAGCTGCGGAGTAACCTGCCCCGAGATTTGGAAACCCGGAATTGATGAAGTGTACTTTTTTGATCATGATCCTGACTGTGGCAGCCCTGACCGGGTTCACCAGTTCAGCCGCTGCGCAGGATAAGATCGAAGTCCGCCCCGATCATCATGTGGGCCAGGCAACACTCCCCTGCACGATTCTCGATTTCACCCAGTCAGAAATCAAAGTCAAGCTGCTGCCCAGCGGTACAGTCCGCACCTATCCCGGCTCGGAAATCGTCAAGGTGCATACGCCCCAGACGGAATCTCACCAGCGCGGTCTGGACCAGATGCACCAGGGCAAATACGACAAAGCCACTCAGTCCTTCAGTGAAGCGTTGAATATCGAAAACCGTACCTGGGTCCGACGTGAGATTCTCGCTCAGCTGATTAAAGCAGCCCTGTTTCAGGGGGACATCCTCAAAGCGGCACTTCGCTTCCAGACCATGGTCGAACATGAGCCGGACGCCCGCTACTTCGAGCTGATTCCCCTCGACTGGTCGATCAGCGAAAGTCTCTCTCCGGCTCGCAGTGCAGCACGAGGCTGGTTGACGGATCCTAACGAAGTCAGACAACTGCTCGGAGCCAGCATTCTGCTGACAGCCCCGGATTTTGCTGCCCAGTCGGAAGCAACCCTGCGTTCCCTGGCCACCAGTACCAATCGGAATATCCAGCAACTGGCACGCGCCCAACTCTGGCGACTCCGATTGCGGGCAGGTGACATCAGTCTGCTGGAACTGCAGCGTTGGGAACGAAATTTGAAACTGATTCCGGAACACCTCCGGGGAGGCCCCTGTTATCTGCTCGGTGCGGGCTACGCTCAACTCGACCGTCACGGCCAGGCAGCAGCCTGGTATCTCTGGGTCCCCCTGGGTTATGCTGCAAATCCGCAGCTGTCCGCCGACGCCAGTCTCAAAGCCGCCGACTCACTCAAGGCCATGGGACAGTCAGCCAATGCCCTGCGGCTCTACCAGGAAACCGTCGCCCGTTATCCAACAACGACAGCGCGACAGATGGCCGAACAGATGATCAATCAACTGATGCAGGAAGCGGGTCAGAAAAACTGATCTCGGGAAAACAACTCTTTGAATTCACGAACACACTGGAAAAGAATATTTTGATGGATCGCAGTAAATCACCACTGAAGAGATTCGCACTCCCTTGCCTGCTCTGCTGCCTGAGCCTGTTGACACCCGCTCTCTGCCTGGCAGCCGATGATTCGGGGGACGCTGGTGCTTCCGAAGTATCAAAAGTCGACCTGCGTCAACTGGTCGATGATGCGGGAACCATCGGTATCATTATCGCCGTACTCAGCATCGCGATGGTCGCACTGATTGTCGAGCATCTCATCAGCATTCGCAGTAACGCTTTGATGCCTCCTGGACTCGCAGAAGAAGTCCACTCCCTGATCGCGCAGCAGCAGTATCGCAGTGCCGACTCGGTCTGTAAATCGAACCCCAGCTTCCTGTCCTATATCCTTTCCGCCGGTCTGTCTGAAGTTCAGATGGGATATGGGGCGGTCGAGAAAGCGATGGAAGACGCCGCCATGCAGCAATCTGCCCGTCTGAATCGTAAAATCGAATACCTGTCTGTAATTGGCACCCTCTCCCCGATGCTGGGTCTGCTGGGTACCGTCTGGGGGATGATCCTCGCGTTCTCAGAATTCACAGCGAAAGCGAATCCTGATGTGGCTGAACTTGCCCCCGGGATCTCCAAGGCACTGATTACAACCCTGTTCGGTCTGAGTGTCACAGTCCCCGCACTGGCCAGTTTTGCTTTCTTCCGCAACCGGATCGACGAACTGGTCGCCCAGTCCTCACTGCTGGCCGAACATGTTTTCGCAGACTTCAAACACGCTACGGTCCTCGGAAACCGACCGGTCCCCAAGCAACCCCGTAAGCGTGCGGAAGAGGAACTGGCACAACGGATGACCAATCAACAGACGGCCCATCCGGCTCCCCCTCCCGGAGGCCAGGAAACGTGAGAATTCCCACGCGCCCCCGCCAGGCCGGCATTCGGTTCAATATCACCCCGCTGATTGATATCGTCTTTCTGCTGATTGTCTTCTTTCTGGCTGCGACGCACTTAACTCAAAATGAAAAGCTGGAAGCGGTTGAACTACCGGAAGCGTCTCAGAATGAAACCGAACCGGAGGAAGCCCCGCGACGTATCATCATTACCATCACCCCGGATGAAAAACTGCATCTGAGGGGGAATGATATTTCACCGGAAGAACTGGACGCGCAGTTAATTTCACTCGATGAAGATAAACGGAAAGAGACAGAAATCCGAATTCGGGGCGATCGACATATTCCTTATCGCATCGTCGAAAGGGTCTTGATCAGTTGTGCCCGCGCAGGGATCTCCAATGTGCAGTTTGCCGTGCTGAATGACTGATACTCAACATTATGAAAATTCCCTCACATCACCACAGTCGCTCTGATATCCAGGATCAGGCTACCATGACGCCGATGATCGACGTGGTGTTTCTGCTGCTGATTTTCTTCATCAGCGCCTCGGCCAACCAGATCCGGGAATTCCTGCTGCCCACCGAACTGGCCACGGGCAGTATTGAATCGACGGAAACAGTACCGCAGGAAAAACCACTGGGGGAAGTCTGGTTAAAACTCAAATACCGTGATGACCAGACCATTGTAGAATTAAATGATCGCGAGTATGCTCAGTTCGACCAGTTGAAACAGACTTTGACCGAACTGGCAGAACTGGCTCCTGAAATTCCGGTGATCCTCGATATCAACGAAGATGTCCCGCTGGGTGAAATGATTCGCACTTACGACACCTGCCTGGCAGCCGGTTTTCAGTCAATCAATTTTGCCACGGACGCCAGCAAAGTCGCTCCCCCGAAGAAACCGATTACCGCTCCCAACTGAATTCCGAACCAGCCATGATTCTGTTTGATACCCACGCCCACCTCGACGAGGAAGCTTTTCACCCCGACCGCAATGAAACTGTGGAACGTGCTCTGGAGGCAGGCGTCCAGACCATTCTCACCATCGGAACCACAGCCGACAGCAGTCAGCGGGCCGTCGATCTGGCAGCCACCTTTCCCCAGGTCTATGCGGTCGTAGGCATTCAACCCAATTATGTCGCACAGATGAAACCGGGTGACTGGGAGCGGATCCTGACTCTCTCCACCGCAGACAAAGTGGTCGGAATCGGAGAAACCGGTCTGGACCGTTACTGGGACTACGCTCCCATCGAACTGCAGCAGGACTACTTCAGCAAACACATTCAGCTCTCCCGCGAACGTGATCTCCCCTTCGTGGTGCACTGCCGGGAAGCAGAAGCCGATGTCGTCGATCTGCTGCAACGCGAAGCAGAACAGGCCCCATTCAAAGGTCTGATGCACTCTTTCTGCGGGACTCCGGAAACGGCTGCTGCCTGCCTGGAACTGGGAATGTACATCTCCTTTGCCGGGATGCTGACCTTCAAGAAGAACGATGAACTGCGCGAAACCGCGCGGCTGATTCCCCTCGACCGCCTGCTCGTTGAAACCGATGCCCCCTATCTGGCACCGGTACCACAGCGGGGCAAACGGAACGAACCCGCGTTCGTGAAACACACCTGTGCCTGCCTGGCAGAGCTTCATGATAAGACACCCGAGGAGATGGCTGAGATCACCACGCAGAATGCCAGAACACTCTTCCAGTTGAACTAGCTCTCGCGACCCAGCAAATCTCATCTTCCGCCCTGAATCAGGATTCAGTCAGAATCCGTTTTTCTGGCGAGAGAATATTTTCATTTGAGCTTCATCCTGCTATTGTTACACTTAGCTCAAACAGACAAATAACTTGCGTCAATCAATCACCACAACAGGTATCATAAGAACGCGTTCAAAGTCACGGCAGCAACGGACTGCTCTCCCCTGAGTATCTCCACCCGTCGTTTCGCTGAACACGGGATTCGGGCTAGGATGGTCATGATCAAACAGTGGCTCGCGAACGCCTTCGCAATCGAACGACCGGAAGATTTCGCTCCAACTGCCGAGCAGCAGAAAGTCGCTGACCACATCTGCCGCGAGATTGTCCGCAGGGACATGGTCACCCTCGCCATCCTCTCACTGGAAACCTGCCGCCCCCTGAATTACGTCGGCGCGCAGGCCCTGCACTTTTTCACTCCGTTTCTCTCCATCCTGATTGAGCCCCGCTCACAAAAACTCTTTGCAGAATTCCTGGAGCAACGCGGTTCAATTGAATGGATGTGCCAGCGTCTGGAATCCCTCAGTCAGTCGAAGACCGATGGCTCAACGGCTGCGACTTCACAGAAACCGCCCCCCGTTGGTTCCCCTCATAATCCCGAGGACGGTTCCTGACCGAGACAAATCAGCACGATCACAGCGTCCCCTGCTTTCCCGCTTACATGGATGGTGAGTCACAGAATGAACTCCGCAACAGAAAAAAAACTTGATCCTGATCAAATCAATGTGATTCTCGCCACAGACTGCGGCAGTACCACGACCAAAGCCATTCTCATCGAAAAAGTAAATGGCGAATATCGTCAGACCTATCGTGGTGAAGCGCCGACTACGGTCGAAGAGCCGGCCGCGGATGTGACCGTAGGGGTCGTCAATGCTGTAACCGAAGTCGGGGAACTCGCGGGTCGCAAACTGATTGACGAAAACGACGAAATCATCCGCCCTGCCCAGGGAGATGTCGGCTGTGACATCTATATCTCGACTTCCAGTGCGGGAGGCGGACTGCAGATGATGGTCGCCGGCGTTGTGCGGGAAATGTCGGCCGCCAGTGCCAAACGGGCTGCGTTGGGGGCGGGTGCCATTGTGATGGACACGATCTGTTCCAACGACAAACGGCTGCCTCACGAACAGATCCAGCGAATCCGGGAACTGCGTCCCGACATGATTCTGCTCGCAGGAGGGACCGATGGTGGTACTCAGAAGCATGTGGTACAGCTGGCAGAACTGATCGCTCCTGCCAAGCCGCAGCCCCGCTTTGGTGGCACCTATAAGATGCCCATCATCTACGCCGGCAATCAGGAAGCAACCGAACTGGTCGAAGAGGCCTTTGACGAAGACGTCAAGCTGACAACCGTCGCTAACGTGCGTCCGGTGCTGGAACAGGAGAATCTGGCTCCTGCCCGCGATGCGATTCACGATCTCTTCCTCGAACACGTGATGGCCCATGCCCCGGGCTACAACAAACTCATCTCCTGGGCGGATGCCCCCATCATGCCTACTCCCGGAGCTGTCGGAAATATCCTGCAAACCATCGCCGAACGACAGGGAATCAATGCACTGGGAGTCGACATCGGCGGTGCCACGACCGATGTCTTCAGTGTCTTTGATGGCACTTTCAACCGTACCGTAAGCGCCAACCTGGGTATGAGCTATTCCATATCCAATGTCTGTGCTTCCGCGACTCTGCCCATGATTCTCCGCTGGGTGCATCTGAATATGGATCCGCGTGCCTTACAGAATCACATTAAGAACAAAATGATTCGCCCCACGACCATTCCCCAGACCAGGGAAGCTCTGGTGTTCGAGCAGGCCGTAGCCCGGGAAGCACTCAGGCTGGCATACATCCAGCACAAGGAATTCGCTACGACACTCAAAGGGGTTCAGCAGCAGCGGACCGTAGGAGATACCTTCAGCCAGGAGACCAGCGGTCAGTCCATCGTCGATAACATGAAACTGAATCTGCTCGTGGGTTCTGGTGGCGTACTCTCACATGCCCCCAACATGCAACAGACGGCGGCCATGATGATCGATGCCTTTGAACCGGAAGGCATGACCGTGCTGGCTAAGGACAGTATTTTCATGATGCCTCATCTTGGTGTTCTGGCTCAGGTTCATCCGGCTGCAGCACTGCAGGTCTTCGAACGAGACTGTCTGATTTATCTGGGAACCTGCATTGCTCCCCGCGGTTTTTACAAGGCTGGTAAAACCTGCTTCGAATACAAAATCACTGGCAAAACATTGAATGAATCGGGGGAGATGGTTTGTGGCGACATGCGGCTGTTCCCCCTGGGCGATGATGAATGGGCCAGCGTGAGCGTTGAACCCCGCCGTGGTTATGATTTTGGAGCAGGCTCCGGCAAACGGGTTGAATTCAAAGCACGGGGTGGAACCGTAGGCCTAATTCTGGATGCCCGCGGCAGACCGCTCATGGTCCCCGCAGATGAATCGCGACATCTGGCTGAACTCAACAGCTGGGTTGAAGAACTGAAACTTTACCCGGAAGTCACTTAGAGAACCGACACTATGACACAGGCTTATTCTCCAGGATTACAGGTACGCAGGCAAACGCTGCATTCCAGTCGACGGATTCTTCCGATCCCCGGCGATGTGCTCGTTAAGGTCGGCGAACAGGTTACCGCACAGCAGATTGTCGCTCAGACCTTCATGCCCGGCGATGTTACACCGATCAACGTTGCCAACCAGATCTCCGTCGCGCCCGCTGAAGTTCCCGGCTGTATGCTCTTCCAGGAAGGCGACGAAGTCCAGGTGGGCGACCTCCTGGCTCGCAGTAAAGGTATCTTCGGATTCTTCAAATCAGAAACGAAAGCCAAAACCGCAGGGACCATCGAATCGATTTCTCATGTCACCGGACAGGTGATCCTCCGCGGCGCCCCCCTGCCGATCCAGGTGCGAGCCTATCAGGCAGGCATTATCAAAGAGGTGATTCCCGGACAGGGCGTCGTCATTGAATCTCAAGTCACCTTCCTGCAGGGAATTCTGGGAATCGGCGGGGAAGCTTATGGCAAGATTCAGTTTGCCTGCCAGATCAAGGACCAGCCATTGACAGAAGACCTGCTCGACGAATCGATTAAAGGTAAAATCGTGATTGGCGGAGCCCGCATGACCGGCACCGCAGTCAAACGTGGCATCGAACTCGGGGCTGCAGCCATTGTTTCGGGTGGGATCGATGACGAAGACCTCAAAGAGATCCTGGGCTATGACCTGGGTGTCGCGGTCACCGGTTCTGAGCATCTCGGAACCACTCTGATCATTACCGAGGGTTTCGGGGACATCGCGATGGCCGATCGAACGTTTAACCTGCTCAAAGAACGGGAGGGAGCGGAAGCCGCCGTGAATGGGACAACCCAGATCCGGGCAGGTGTGCTTCGACCGGAAATCGTCATCCCGCTGGATATAAGCATGACCTCCGACTCTTCCGCGGAAGACGTTGAAGTCACTTCCGGTCTGCTGGAGACCGGCGTCCCGGTCCGAATCATTCGCGATCCCTATTTTGGGCTGCTGGGAGAAGTCGGCGAGATGCCCACCGAGTTGAGAACGCTGGAATCAGGTTCCCAGTCCCGGGTACTCGAAGTCATTCTTGATTCGGGTGAGAAAGTGATTGTCCCGCGTGCCAATGTAGAACTCATCGAAGGATAAACCATGATCAGTTCATTTAATCATATGCTGAAACAGACGCTGCTTCCGCTGCTGATGCTCTGCCTGCTGCTGTCACCGGCGCTGGGAGCAGAGGCTCCTGCTCCACCGGCCAATTTCCAGGCTCAGGATGTCCCCGGAGATGCAGGGACCGCCATTGATTTGAGCTGGACTCTTTCTCCCGACGATGAAGAACAGACCAAACCGCGGAAAGTCCTGCGATATGTCATTTCACGAAAGGTTTTCACCGGTGATGCCAAAACATTGACACCGGGAACAAAGCTCACAGTCGAAGTCGGCGGTAAAGAAATGATCGTCGAAGTCATCAAGGACATGAACGAATACCAGCTTGTCGGCGAGACCACCTATAGTGTCAATAAATTCCGCGATTCCAATTGTGAAACTGATGTCCCTTACCTGTATCAGATTCAAGCCATCGGTCAGGAGGGACTGGTATCAACGCCAGTCGTTCTCGAGCAACCAGTGGTAGCGCAGCTGCAATGGTTCAATCTCCAACGGGGCTGGTTTGCCATGTTTGTGCTTCTGATCTGCGGGTCAGTCATCATGTTCATTGAAATGGCCCGCCGGGGAAAGAAACTCAAGGTCCGCAAAATCGCCGGTCTGGAAGCGATCACCGATGCAGTGGGCCGCGCGACCGAAATGGGACGCTCCTGCCTGTTCGTTCCCGGTATTCAGGACATTAACGATATCCAGACTGTCGCCGGCATCACCGTACTGGCCCAGGTCGCAGAAACAACCGCCGACTATCGTGCGACTCTGGAAGTCCCCACTTCACGCTCCCTGGTGATGACCACCGCCCGCGATACCGTGGAAGCCGCATACCTCGCCGCGGGTCGTCCTGATGAATACAACGAAGACGATATTTACTACATCACCGACGAGCAGTTTGGTTATGTCGCCAGCGTGACTGGCAAAATGGTGCGAGACAAACCCGCCGCCTGTTTCTATATGGGTGCGTTTTACGCCGAGTCCCTGATTCTGGCAGAAACCGGAAACTCGGTCGGTGCGATTCAGGTTGCCGGCACAGCCATGCCGACTCAGCTCCCCTTCTTCGTCGCTGCCTGTGACTTCACTTTGATCGGCGAAGAGTTCTTCGCCGCTTCCGCTTACCTGTCACGGGAACCTCAGCAGCTGGGGAGTCTCAAGGGACAGGACTTCGGCAAGCTGGTGGGAGGCATCGTGCTGGTCGTTGGCTGCGTGATTGCCACCCTTGCTGCTTTTGAAGCCAAGGCAGCTCCTGCAGAACAGGAAGCACCGACTTCCCTGGAGTCAGCTCAGACCTACATCAAAGAGAACATCCTTGGTAAGGGAGGTTTTTAATAATGAAACGGACAATCCCCCTGTTGATCTCTGCGGTGACAGGCTTCGTGCTGATCGGCACGGCCTTCATCCCCAAATTCGTGGACTGGGGAAATACCGCGATGGCCTGGTTTAATATCCTGGCAGCCTTCGCGTTTATTCTCGGCGGCGGAAACCTGCTCAAAATGCAGTTACAGAAAATTTCAGCACAACAGCCGGGCTGGGGTTATGCTGCAGTCACGCTGATTGCGTTTTTTATCACCCTGTTCGTCGGGTTATTCAAGGTCGGCGTGCATCCCAATATCAATGCCGCAGAGCTGCCCTGGTCGGGAGACTTTCTGGAGGAAGGCAGCGCATTCTGGTGGCTGTTCGAGTATATCTTCTATCCACTCTCAGCGACCATGTTTGCCCTGCTCGCCTTTTATATTTCATCCGCTGCATTTCGTGCCTTCCGGGCCAAAAACACGGAAGCGACGATTCTGCTGGTCATCGCCGTGATTGTCCTGCTGGGACGAACCTATGCCGGCGAATGGCTTACCGGCAGCTGGCTTCCCGAAGAACCCATCATGGGCTTCAAGGAAGTCTACTACAGTGACTTTAGATTACCGCATCTTTCGCAAATCATTATGGACGTTTTCACCACCCCCGGCATGCGGGCCATCACGATTGGAATCGCATTGGGAGTGGCTTCGACCTCATTGAAAGTCCTGCTGGGCGTCGATCGTTCTTACCTCGGGTCGGATCAGGAGGCATAACCCATGTTACAGTTTCTACAAAACCTGGACCGCCGCTGGATCTTTCTGCTGATGCTGTTTGCGGTCGCGATTCCCCTCATTATGGGGACAACCTTTCCGGAAAAACCTTCTGACCAGGTGATGTCCGTCTTTCACGCGGTCGACGATCTGCCTGATGGCTCCAATATCTTCATTGCCCTCGATTACGATCCGGCCAGTGAAGGCGAACTTCAGCCGATGGCTTCTGCATTCACCCGCCACTGCGCTTTGAAAAAACACAACATTTACTTCATGACACTCTGGCCACAGGGAGTTCCCATGATTCAGCGTTCGGTTGATATTCTGGAAAATGAATTCCCCGATACCTACAAAGGCAAGTATGGCACCAAATACGTGAACCTTGGTTTTCGTACCGGGAATGAAGGGGTGATTAAGCTGGTCGTAGAAGATTTGAAAAAAACATATTCGACCGACATCAACAGCACCAGCCTCGATAATCTCCCACTCACGAAAAACCTGAAGAACATTCAGCAGGTCGATCTGCTGGTCAATGTGAGTGCCGGCTACCCGGGCTCCAAGGAATGGGTGCTCTATGGGTCTGCTCCTTTCGATATTCCCACGGTCGTTGGTTGCACCGGAGTTCAGGCTCCGATCATGCTGCCTTACATCCCCAAGCAGTTAATCGGCATGATCGCTGCGATCAAAGGTGCTGCGGAATACGAACAGGCCATCATCAACGCCTACCCCCAACTGGAGGACAATCCGGCAGCGAAAGAGGGACTCAAACGCATGGGCCCTCAGTTGGTGGCCCATGTCCTCCTGATCGGATTGATTGTACTGGGAAATGTGATTTACTTCTGGGAACGTAAGCTGGGACTGTATCGATGAAACAATCTACACTCATCTGGACAATCTTGATGGTCGCTGGTGGCGGGTTCCTGCTCTTTCAGACGATCGACAAAAAAAGTGGCCGCGTCTATGTACGTGACGTTCCCGTGGAAGCGAAGTCCTCAGTTGAGGGAGCGGAACAGGCTGTAGAGTGGACCAAAACGCAAGTCGTCCCCGAAGCAGAAAAAGATCAACCAGGAGTTAAGGTGGGACTCTCCCGCACGATTGGTCTCTGGGTGGCTGCTCTCTGCACACTGGCGATCTTCTCGTTTCTCTACGGCGATAATCCGATCTATAAATTCACGGAATCCGTGTTCGTCGGTGTCTCGGCAGGCTATGCGATGGTGGTCGCGTTCTGGTCGGAAATCATCCCCAATCTGTTCGGCAAACTGTTTCCAATCCAGGCGAGGGATATTTTCTTTCTCGAACTCAACGAGGGAGAGATGACTGCCAACCTCTGGTATCTGATTCCACTGGCCATGAGCGTCTTGCTGCTGCTGCGTCTTTCCCCTAAAGGAAGCTGGCTCGCCCGCTGGCCTCTGGCATTCTTCATCGGTGCTACCGCGGGAATTCGGCTCATCAGTTACCTGGAAGCAGACTTCGTCGGCCAGTTGCAGAATACGATTATGCCCTTTGTCGTCTTTGGCGCAGACGGTAACTGGCAGATCGTGGAATCGCTCAAGAACACAATCATCATTGTGGGTGTGGTCTCCTGTATGGTTTACTTCTTCTTCTCCATTGAGCATGAAGGCTTCGTGAATTACGTCTCCCGTCTCGGCGTCTGGTTTTTGATGGTCACTTTCGGTGCCAGTTTCGCTTACACCGTGATGGGACGCATCGCACTGCTCAGTGGTCGACTGGACTTCCTGTTCCACAACTGGCTGGGAATCGGTCTCTAAGTTTTGTTTTGAGCAGAAGATAATACAGCCACGGTGTGCGACTGCTGATATTTTGATTGATAAAAAAACATGAAGAAGCCGTTTTTTTATCAAAAGCCGCGGCGACAGAGGTTACGTGTCCATTTCCTGATCTGCTATAGTGAAATTCCCACCGGTTGCCCGCCCCGGGTCGATCCTGAAAAAATATCCAGGGAAGAAACTGATTAGAAATGAATTCACAGTCCTCTTGTGCAGAAGTGGAACTGAAGGGTGGTCTCGAAGAGATCGCACTCCCCACCTATAAATTTTTCCCCGGCTGGTCCATTCTGGGAATCGCGGCACTGGCCCAGTTTCTGTCCGCACCTGGTCAGTCTTTCTCAGTCGCTGTCTTCAAAGATCCCATGCGGATGAGCCTCGGGCTTTCCGAAACCCAGTACTCACTCGCCTATGGATTCGCTACCATTGTCAGCGCCTGTCTGCTCCCCTTCATCGGTCGCATGCTGGATCACTGGGGTGCCCGCATCATCCTGCCGATCGTGGCGACTGGTCTGGCGATCTCCTGTTTCTTCATGTCGCAGATCCATACCCTGGGCAGCCTGTATCTGGGCTTCAGCCTTGTCCGCAGCCTGGGACAGGGCGCACTGACACTCATCTCGGTCTGGATGGTTGGCGAATGGTTCGAAAAGAAACGGGGACGTGCCACAGCCCTGGCCGGTTTTGGCAGCGCTTTTTCTGTGATGACAGTCCCCTTTATTAATAGCTGGCTGATCAGCGAGTATGGCTGGAAAACAGGCTGGATCTTCCACGCGGTTACCGTGGCAGTCTGTCTGATCCTCCCGGGAATCTTTATCGTGAGAAACCGGCCCGAGGATCTCGGCCTGCACCCGGATGGCATCGATCCCGAACAGAAACCCGAGCCCGATCCTGAAGAGAAGTCAAAGCGTCCCCTGATCACAGCCACGATTGAATCCTGGACGGTCCGCCAGGTCCTTCGCGACCCGACCTTCTGGAAACTGCTTTCGGTGATCACCACTCATGCCTTGGTCGGTACCGGACTGGTCTTTCATCAGATCGCCTTGCTGGGCAGTCATGGCGTGCCCACAAACTGGGCAATCCGCATGATGGCCTTTCAGGCCGTGTGTGCCACTCTGCTGATGTTCCCGGCCGGCTGGTTGACCGACCGCTTCCCCAGCCGCTACATCCTCTGCTTTTCCATGCTCTGCATGGCACTGGCGAATCTCATCGTATTGACCATGCCTGCGATCTGGATGGTCGTTGTCTACACCTTCCTGCTGGGGATCACCGGGAGTATCTTTCGCAGCACAGCCACAGTCGTCTGGATCAACTATTATGGCCGCATGAATCAGGGCTCCGTACGTGGCGTGGCCTGGTCAATGATGATCCTTGCTTCCGCCCTGGGGCCCCTGCCGGTCGCCATGTCGATTGATTACTTCGGATCTTACAACCCGGTGCTCTATCTGTTCATGGCGCTCCCACTGATGGCAGCCCTGGCCGTCTGGTCTGCTCATCCTCCGACATTGTTTAAGGACGAGAAGCCTGCTACAGAACCGGAAGCCGCGAATTAGCGAAGACTTCAGAGTTTAGATCCGCAGTACTTACAGAAGGTAGCATCGGAATCGTGTCCTTCCTTCATGCATTCCGGACAGACCTGCGTCGTAACCCAGTGTGAGGCCTTCTTTCCGCCGGGATGTGCCAGTTCCGCAGAAACGATCCCCGTTGGAACAATAATCAGGCTGTAACCCAGAATCATGATGACCGCCGCCAGAAACTTTCCAAGCGGCGTCACCGGCGCGATATCCCCATATCCGACAGTCGTCATGGTCACGATTGCCCAGTACATGCTCTGAGGAATCGAAGTAAATCCACTGTCCTGATCCCCCTCGATCAGATACAGGGCGGTCCCTTCGATCACAACAGCAATTACGACAGTTGCCAGGAAAACTGTGATTTTGGAACGGCTGGCCCAGATCGCCCGCCGCAATTCCGAGGCTTCTGTCAGCATGTGGGCGAGCTTGAAAATTCGGAACGCACGTAACAACCGCAGTGCGCGGATCACGCCCAGACTCTGCATTTCCAGCGGCGCGAAGAACATCAGGTAGGTAGGCAGAATCGAGAGCAGGTCTACGATGCCGTAAAAGCTGACGATGTACCGCAGAGGGTGCCGGGCACAGCTGATGCGGGCCGCATATTCAATCGTAAACAGAATGGTAAAAAACCACTCGGCATAGCCGAATTCCTGACCATACTGTTCATCCAGAGAAGGAACACTCTCGAGCATGATGACCAGCACACTTAATAGAATGGCAACCAGTAGCACGACATCAAACATTTTCCCAGCAGGCGTATCCGCTTCAAAAATGATCTCGTACCAGCGATCGCGCCAGTGTTCCGGTTTACGTCGGGGAGCAGGTTGAGGCTCATTCATAAGTGGTGATGGTTCGTTTCAACGAGGGATATTCAAGATTACTTCAGCGGGTATCATTGACTGAACTGCCTGCAGATTATGGGCGATCAGGCACTTGCAGGTCAACCTGACTCCTGATCCCTGTCAGTGATCCTGATGATGCATCATTTCGCAGTGATTGGGCGATCTACTTCTGAAACTGAAACGAGTACAAGTCCGCATCTTTCAACTTGAACCGCAGACGAACTGGTTTACCAGCCAGCGTACTGACGTTTGCCCCCTGTTTCCAGGTGACTTTGCGATCCAGTGTATCGCCGAAGAGTTCGACGGAATCAGCCAGGGAAAAGCCTTCAATCGGCTTTCCGTCAGCGGTTTGCAGCCCCACCCATATACTTCCAGCCGCAGAAGTTGAGAAGTTGACTGACAGTGTCTTCCCCGCAAACACAAATGGTTGCGTAATCAGTTCCCCTCCCTTAAGAGAGGCATGCACCGAGGTGAAGCCATCCATTCTCAAAGAATAACGTCTGAGAGCGCCCCCTTTTCCATGCCAGTAATCTTCAGCGGCATAGAGTGACAGTTCATTCGGAGCACCGGGCAGATCCGAAGCGGTTTCGACCAGATGTTCTGCGATAAACTGATGCCCGTACTGCCAGGTTCCTGTACGCTCAATGCCCGGTCGCAGAAAGGCTTCGTTCCAGCGTTTAAAATGGATACCATCCCGACTGGCCATCAACAGCCCTTCACTGATCGCGGTGCCGTAGCGTTCTACCGAAGAGGCTCTCAATTGACGACGCTCCGGATCGGGTAGTGCCCGCATCGACTCGGACCAGCCACGCTCAACATAGCGTGCAGGAAAACCAATACGAATATGTGGGGCCCGCAGGTAAGGCTTCACCTGGTTTGTATACAGTTCCTCGTCGGGTGAATCAGCGTAGACCAGATCGATGCCTTCACTCCAGTTCAGAAAATCATCAGAAGTCGCTGTCTGAATCGCACGGATCCCTTCTGGCTTCCAGGTCTTGGAGTTGGTGACTCCTCCTGTAAATACACGAAAGTACGTGCGATATGTTTGATGATCCTCATCCCAAAAGGCCAGATTCTGCGAGTCGAAGGCCCCTTCTGTAATCACAGCCTTCTCCTGCATTAACTTCCAATGAATCCCATCTGCTGACTGGAAGGCATGCAGGCCTCCTTCATTCTGCAGTCCCGCCAGTGCTTTGAAGCGTGCCTCAGGTTTGCATTCCGGATTTTCATCTTTGAATGGAGCGAAGTTGTGTGTTCCCAGGCCTTCCAGAATGATGTTGTTCTGCTTTGAACCCTGAAACTCGACAATCCCCAGTTCCGGACGCGTCCAGTGAATTCCATCTTTACTTTCAGCATAACAATAGTATGGCTTATGGCTGCCCGTGCTGATGCGTCCCTGGGACACCTCGATGTGCGTACCGCGGTAATAAAGCCGATAGAGGTCTCCATCCTGGATGATCGTATGATAGCCGGAACTGCTCCCCTCCCAGGGTTGATCGAATCGAAAGACCACTTCGCGGGGCACAGGATGCTGTAACCGGATCTCGGCTTCCCCAGAAAGATGATCGACCAGTGCGTCGTCGACAAACAGTTCCCGTCGTGTCCCGATCGACAGTGGTTCTGTTGCGGGCAGCAAGTCAATCCACAACACAGACAGTAAACAGATCAAAGCAAAACGGATGACGCATGCAGACATGGTGTAGGCTCCTGGTTGAGTATGAGGGAGCTTTTACAATACCAGAAGCGGATGTGGAATGCATCAGAAACTTCAGATTGTCTGATCCGGCAGTTTCAGGTGCAGCAGAGGATACGGCTTTCCAAAGCCATCCACATCCGAGCGATGGGCGACCTCAAAACCGAGATGCAGATAGAATTCAACGGCTGCAGGATTCTGCTCGTTCACATCGACGAGACAGACATCCTGTTCCCGGATGGCATGCTCTACCAGCAAACGTCCCAGCCCTTTGCCACACCAGTCCGGATGAACAAACAGCGCTTCCAGTTTGGGAGCATCGACTCCCGAAAAAGCAATCACTTCTCCCTCAGAATCGCGCACACCAAACAGCGGCATTCCTTCAAAGCAGGCCTGCCTGACCAACGGTCTGAGAGCCTCGATTTCGTGCTCAGAGAGAAAATGGTGAGTCGCGCGGACCGCGACTTCCCAGACAATCAGGACCCGGTCATGATCAGCGGGCATTAGCGGGGAGACATGAAACTGTGGAGACATGGTCGAATGAAAACAGGCGCAAAGTGATATAGATTAAAAAAAGCCGATCCGCTTAAAGGAAGCGAATCGGCCGATCAGTTTTGATATCAGAGTTTAGAGTACTTTGGTGATACCGGGCATCGGAATCGGATAGTACCCGTTCTCATCGGGAACCGTTACCGGCTGACCTTCCCAGGAGAACTCTTTGGGCATCAGGCTGACATTAGATGCCATTGCTTCGTCCCAGGTGACAGGCTTACCGCTATAAGTCGCCAAGCGTCCCAGGATCGAAGTCATGGTGGACTTGGCACCGTACTCGGCTTCGTTGTAGGGAGTTCCCTGACGGATGGCAGCGAACAGATCGTCGTGCTCAACCTGGTAGGGGTTGGTTTTCTTACCACGGTAGCGCCACTTGTAGCCGCCTGTAGTTTCGTATTTTGCACCGCTGATGTCGCAGAAACCTTTGGTTCCCTGAGCATGCTCAGTCACGCTGTTCCAGCAGTTGCGGATATGACGGCACTGGCTGTACAACCGGGTTCCGTCTTCGTAAACGAACTCAACAGCGAAGTGGTCATAGATTTCACCGTACTTTTTGTCGGTACGAACCTGGCGACCACCCATCCCGTATGCCTGAACGGGGAAAGCATCTTTCACCCAGTTACAGACGTCGATGTTGTGGATATGCTGCTCGTTGATGTGGTCACCACAGAGCCAGTTGTAGTAGTACCAGTTACGCATCTGATAGTCCATTTCGCTCTTAGCGTCTTCACGAGCCAGACGCGGCTCCCAGACCCCGCCACTGTTCCAGTAGCAACGCATGGAAGTAATATCGCCGATCGCACCATCTTTCAGACGGTTGATGGTTTCAATGTAATTTGCCTGGTGGTGACGCTGCAGACCAACGCCGACGGCCAGTTTCTTTTCCTTAGCTTTCTCAGCTGCTTCGAGCACCTTGCGAACGCCGGGAACATCGGTGGCAACCGGTTTTTCCATGAAGACGTGCTTGCCTTTTTCGACAGCTGCTTCGAAGTGAATCGGACGGAATCCCGGAGGAGTTGCCAGAATCACAACATCAACGCCACTGTCGAGCAGTTTCTGATAGGCGTCAAATCCGACGAACTTTTTCTCTTCGGCCACGTCGACCTTTTCAGGTTCACCTGAGAACTGCTTCTGCAGGTTGCTGAGGCTTTTGTCCATCCGATCACGGTAGGCATCAGCCATGGCTTCGAGTTTGATGTTGCCTTTGGTCGACAAAGCCTGAGATGCAGCCCCTGTTCCACGACCACCACAACCGACCAGACCGACTTTGATTTTATCGTCGCCATTGGCGTAAACATGAGCCGACGATCCCAGAGTAGACAGGATGCTGGTTCCCACAGCGGTGGCTGTGGTTACCTTCAGGAAGTCACGTCGGGAAGAAGATTGATTATTAGATTGAGTCATCAGAGGCCTTTCCTAATCTGCAGGACGATTTGGTCAGTGGTACGTTTCTAAGATACATATGCCTTTCGCCGGACTTTATGTTTGCAGGAATCCGACGAAGGCATCTGTTTTCAATAAACTATCAGCAGCTGGCGGGATTTAGCGCCCTTCATCGGCCGGAATGACCGGATCCAGGTTGTATTTCTTGCGTTCTTCAGCCGTAGGCACTTTCAGAGGCCGTACGACACGGAAGCCCACAAAGATCGCATCGGTGTGGTACCAGATACTCTGTGGAATCTGGGGATCCTGAATTTTCCAATCGGCACTGGAGGCGATCCGGTTCGCACTTCGCAGTGCTTCGGGATCATCATCCCAGGAACCGCCACGCACAACACGCGGATAAAGTTTTTCGGGAGTCGTAGGACTGATGGGGAACTCAACGGTTCCTTTGCCACTCCACTTTTTGTAGGCATCAGGAATGTACTGATCGAGGACCCACTCTGAAACGTTACCGTGCATGTCATACAGACCGAACGGGTTCGGCTTTTTCTGACCGACCTTCTGGTAGGTATCGTTGCAGTTTGCGTAGTGCCAGGCGTAATCATCCATTTTAGCAGGGTTGTCACCGAATGAGTAAGCCGTCGTGGTACCGGCACGGCACGCGTATTCCCACTCCGCTTCGGTAGGCAGACGATAGTAGTGACCGGTTTTTTCACTCAGCCATTTGCAGTAGGTTTTTGCTGCCAGCTGGGTCATGCAGATCGCCGGGTACCCATCGTGCCCCATGTCGAAGGTCATGTCGGTATAAGGCTTGGTCGGACGGGTTACAGCATCTGCTGCTTTTTCTTTGTCATCCGATTTGAGACGCATCAGCTTACGGCGCTGAATATCTAGATTGAAGCTCCAGATATCATATTCGTTCCAGGTCACTTCATGTTTGCCCATCCAGAAAGGCTCAATTTTGACTTTGACCTGAGGACCTTCATCTTCTTCCCGGTTCTTTTCATCGGCAGGGCTGCCCATAACGAATTCACCACCGGGAATTGGCACCATATCAAAACTGACATCGGTGTTGGTAATTTTCTGCGTGTAAGGTTTCATCTCTTTTTCTGTTTTTGCTTCCGAGGGATCGGCAGCGAACGCCACTGAAGACGAACAACACAGAATGGCGAGTAATGCAGTTTTGGCTTGCATTATGAGACTGGAACGACATACGCTAAGCATATTAGTTTACTCCGTAACTTTAAGCGGAAATCAGACTTTAGATCTGGATGGAAGATGTCTTACCTATATCATACATGCCTGTTGCTCTCCACATTGTCAGGCAATCAACAGTGCACGGAAAGCGAAATTCTGCATCGGTATGAATTTCAGGAAGTACATATGGGAGTGCAGTGGAGAATCGTATTATATGCAACGGACAAACCAATCGCAAACAATGCCTCTCAAATTGCTTTTCGCCGTGTAAAGGAACTTAACAAAGTCCTCAGCGATTACGATCCCAACAGCGAGTTAAACCAGTTGTGTCAGTTATCCGGGCCGGGAAAGCCAGTCAAAGTCAGTCCCGACCTGTTCCAGGTACTGAAAAGAAGTCAAGCACTTTCCCGTGAGACCGCTGGCGCGTTCGACGTCACCATCAGTCCCGTAGTCCGCCTCTGGCGCAGAGCCCGTCGACGTAAAGAGTTGCCTGACAGTGAACGACTGCAGGCCGCCCGGGATCTGGTCGGTTATGAATTGATGCGACTATCTGAACAGAACCAGACCGTTGAACTCCTCAAACCGGGCATGCGATTAGATCTCGGGGGAATCGCCAAAGGGTATGCAGCAGACGTCGCGATTCGAGTTTTGAAAGAACATGGAATTGACCGGGTGATGATTGACGCCAGCGGCGATCTGTCACTGGGGGCTCCTCCTCCTGGAAGTTGTGGCTGGAAGATCGGCATCTCTTCGACAGATGCCCCGGATGCCAAAATTGATCGTTACCTCATGTTGAGAGACTGCGCAGTCGCCACTTCGGGTGACGCGTTTCAGCACGTGGTCATCAATGGCACGCGCTATTCTCACATCGTAAACCCTCATACCGGACTCGGTCTGACCGATCATAGTCGCGTGACTGTGATCGCCCCTGATGGAATCACAGCCGATAGCCTGGCTTCCGCGATCAGCGTCCTCGGACCGGAAAAAGGAATTGCGCTGTTAAGTCAGAAACCGGGCACGGCCTGCCTGATTCTGAGACATGAACAGGCTCAGTTAAAGTCATATGAATCTCCCTGCTTCTCCTGCTTCGAAGCATCCCAGACCGACCCCTGAAAGGACATCCATGACACAGAACCTGGTTTACCTGAATGGAGAATACGTTCCCGCGGATCAAGCCAAAATCTCCATCTTTGATGGTGCCATCAGCCTGGGAATGACAGTCACGGAATCAACGCGCACGTTCGGTCATCAGCCGTATCGTCTGCGGGATCATATCGACCGTTTGTACCTCAGTCTCAAGGCAGCGAGGTTCGATGCCGGCATGACACCAGACGAACTCGAAAAATTAACACTCGAAGTCTGGGAAAAGAATAAACCCAATTATGCAGCGGGAACTGATGCCTGGATCATCCATAATATCACACCGGGACAATGGGTGCCCTCCAGCGGTCAGAAGCCCGCTGATTCCTCATCAACGGTAATGATCATCACCCTGCCCCTCGACCTGAGTTACTGGGCCGACTTCTACCAGACAGGCTGCCATGCAGTGACTCCTTTCACCCGTATTCAACCCGCACAGTCTTTAGATGCCCGCATTAAGAACCGCAGCCGCTTCATCTACACACTGGCTGAATCTGAAGTGAAACTGGTCGATCCTAAAGCACAAAGTCTGCTGCTCGACACCGACGGTTATCTTTCCGAAAACAAAGGAGGGAACTTCTTCCTGGTTTCCAATAATCGCATTCGAACGCCCAGTACGATCAACTGTCTGGACGGCATCAGCCGACAGTCCATCTTTACCCTGGGAAAAAAACTGAATATCCCGGTCGAAGAATGTCAGCTGCTGCCTTATGATGTCACGACCGCGGATGAAGCATTTTTCACCAGCACCCCCTATTGCATTATGCCGGCAACCAAATTTAACGGGCTTGAAATTGGTGACGGAAAAGTGGGGCCGATCACAAAACAGTTGATTGCAGCCTGGAGCGATCTGGTGGGCGTCGACATTATTGAGCAGGCTCAGGCCTCCAAAGTCTCTTGAACTGGCAGCAGACGACTGCCCCTCAAGCCAGCAACATATCAAGAACTTCGCCTTCTACTCCGGTGAGTCGGTAATCCAGCCCCTTGTGTTTGACGATCAGCTTTGTGTGGTCGAAGCCCAGCAGATGGAGAATCGTCGCATGCAGATTATGTAGGTGCACGGGCTGCTCGACCGGATGAAAGCCAAGATCGTCTGTTTTCCCGATGACCGTTCCAGCCTTCACGCCGCCCCCTGCCATGAGCATCGTAAAGCTGAAGGGATGGTGATCCCGCCCTTCTCGTCCCGGTGATGAACCCCTGCGGACTTCGGTCATTGGCGTCCTGCCAAATTCCGCTCCCCAGATCACCAGCGTGTCATCCAGCAGCCCTCGCTGCTTGAGATCTTTGATCAGAGCCGCACAGGGCTGATCAGTCATCTCGCAGTTCGTCTTCAGATTCTTATCCAGATTGGAATGATCGTCCCAGGTCGAATGATACAGCTGCACAAAGCGGACGCCACGTTCAACCATCCGGCGGGCCAGCAGTGCATTGCTGCCAAACCAGTTGGTCGTCTCATTTTCAATGCCGTACATGTCCAGCGTCGCTTTGGACTCATCACTGAAATCCAGCAGATCCGGTGCAGCCGTCTGCATGCGATACGCCAGTTCGTATGCAGCAATCCGGGATGCAATTTCCGGGTCCCCAACCTGATCGAACCGTTGTGCGTTCAGATCCCGAATCGCGTTGATTCGAGCCTGCTGCATGGCCGGTGAAACCCCTTCCGGATTGGAGAGATACAAAATGGCCTCGCCCCGACTGCGGAAGGTCACGCCCCGGTAGGTGGAAGGTAGAATTCCATTGGTCCACAACGAAGAACCGCCGTCTACACCCTTGCCCGAATTCGAAAGCAGCACAACATAGCCGGGCAGGTTTTCCGATTCACTCCCCAGCCCATAGGTCACCCAGGAGCCCATACTGGGACGGTCGAACATGGTCGAGCCGCTGTTCATCAGCATCTGAGCGGGGTGGTGGTTGCTGACGTCAGTCTGAACCGTCCGAATCATACACAGATCATCGGCGCATGTTCCCATGTGTGGCAGGTTATCTGAAAAATCGAGTCCCGCTGCCCCATACTTTTTGAATTTCCGAGGTGACGCCATCACCTGGGCCGTAGTTTTGATCAGAGCATCCTGAATTCCTTTCAGAAAGGACTCAGGCACCGGCTGACCGTGCAGTTTCTGTAACTGTGGTTTCGGATCGAAGAGATCGAGCTGGCTCGGACCGCCTGACATAAAAATGAAAATCACGTTTTTAGCCCGGGGCTTGAAATGTGGCTTCTTTACATCAAGGGGATTCACCGCATCCAGTTCAGCGGATTCTGCGAGACCATCGAGGGCCAGCAGGCTGTTGAGCGCCATTCCCCCCAGGCCACAAGCCGTGGACTGCAGAAAGTGTCGTCGTTTCAAATTAAGCCAGGGATCAGGTGATAGCATCGCTGTCAGTCCCGTGTTATGAATTCATGCAGGTTGAGTAAGACACTCGCCACAAGCGTCCAGGCCACGTCCTGTTTTTCAGCAGGCGTTCTGTCAGCTGGCTGTTGAGCAATCTGCTTATGATAAAGCTCCTTCAAGCGTTCCCGTTCCATTTCCAGCGGTTCTCGTGCCAGGCAGAGACGGAACGCATAGCTCATCTGTTGATCGAGGTCCCCCGAACTCTCCCGGGTAACACGTCGTCCCAGATGTTGTGCTGCTTCGTAAAAGACAGGATCGTTCAACAGAGTTAAAGCCTGCAGCGGTGTATTAGACCGATCGCGTCTGGTGCAGGTCTGACTCGGATTCGGAGCATCGAAGATCACTGACTGAGCATAAGGCGAAGTCCTGAGAATCAACGTATAAAGCCCTCTGCGATAGCGATCGTTCCCCGTACTGACATCCCAGGTATTGGAACCAAAGGCTTCCATCACGACGCTGTCCGGCTGGGGAGGCCGCACACAGGGGCCACCCAGCTCTCGAGTCAGCAAACCACTGACCGCGAGTGCCTGATCGCGCACGAGTTCGGCAGAGAGCCTCAGATTCGCCTGATGGCTCAGAAGTCGATTCGCGGGATCTTTTTCCTGCATGTCCGGTCGTGTCTTTGATGACTGTCTGTACGTCGCAGAAGTCACGATCAGGCGATGCAGGGCTTTGACATCCCAGCCACTCTTCTGGAATCGCCGTGCCAGCCGGTCCAACAGTTGTGGATGTGAAGGACGATCCCCCTGGGTACCGAAGTCATCCGACGATATCACAATTCCCTGGCCGAAATATTCCTGCCAGACACGGTTCACAGTCACCCGGGCTGTCAGCGGATTTGAGTCGGAAACCAGCCAGCGAGCCAGATCAAGTCGATCCGGCTTCCCTGAGGGCTGGAAGGTCGGTAAGGAACGGGGCGTCCCTGGTGCCACAGGGATTCCGGGAGAAAGATGGGAACCGCGTAGATGCACAAACGCCTGATTCGGCGTCTGCATCTCACGCATCGCGGGAGCACGCGAAACCGCCGGAAACTCGTTTCGTAAAGCAGTCAGGTTTCGAGCAAGTTCACCCAGTTTGAGTTCTTTAAAACGGGCACTGTCTACCAGATGGCCGCGAGCCAGAAAGTAATCCAGCAGATCGTCACGCTGCCTCTGTGAACGCTCATCTGGATCCAGCTTAAGGATCTCCAGGCCTTCCTGTTGCCCCTCCCCGGATTTGACGCCCCAGACCAGCCCCATCACTTCCCAGGCCCGGGCCCAGTGATGATCTTCCGCAGGGTGCTCCGAGGCATGTAGCATTTTCTGCTCCCACTCTCGCTGCAAATGTTCGAGCGGTTCGCCAATGGGATCGATGAGTGCCTGTCGTTTCTGCTGATAAGTCGCCTGTTGCGCGACCAGATCCTGGTCCTGTTTCAAGGGAGCATCAATGTTGACTTCATAGGCTGAATTAAAAAAAGCGAAGAGCTGATAGAACTCTTTCTGGCTGATCGGATCGTACTTGTGGTTATGGCAGCGGCAGCAGTCCAGCGTGAGCCCCAGCCAGATCGTTCCCACCAGTTTAGTACGATCGACTACTTTATTGACCCGGAACTCTTCCAGGTCGGCGCCTCCTTCACGGTTACTCAAGGTCTGGCGCAGGAAACCAGTACCAGCGTGTGCTTCAGTCGAACTTTCGGGTAACAGATCGCCGGCAATTTGCTCAATCGTAAATTGATCGAAAGGTTTGTTCTGGTTGAGTGATTGGACTACCCAGTCGCGAAACCGCCAGGCATGCGGTCGGACGGCATCGGTCAGATATCCATCACTGTCCGCGTAATGACACAAGTCGAGCCAGGCCCGAGCCCATTTCTCACCGAAATGCGGTGACTGCAGGAGACGATCTACAAGTCGCTCATAGGCATCTGGCCGCCCATCCTGCAAAAAAACCGTTACTTCTTCTGGTGAGGGAGGCAGTCCGGTCAGGTCCAAAGTGACACGACGAATGAGCGTTGTTTTGTCTGCTTCAGTTGAGGGAGTGAACTGTTCTTTTTCCAGGCGATGCAAAATGAAATAGTCGATTTCATTTCGACACCAGTCACTCTTTCTGACAGGTGGCAGTTCTGGATTAGAAATCGGCTGAAAAGCCCAATGTGACTTCTGGTGGTTTGGTTCTGATTCATTGTCTAAGACAAGTTTTTCAGGCCAGGGTGCCCCCTCTTGAATCCACTCCCGAATCAGTGCAACCTCCCGTGCAGACAATCGTTCTCCCTCGGGAGGCATGACTATCTTGTCCGGATGAGTCCCAGAGATCATCTGAAACAACAGACTGCGGGCCGGCTGCTGGGGAATAACGGCTTTCCCATAGTTCCCGCCAGCCAGAGTGGTCTGCCTGGTTGAGAGGGAAAAGCTGCTTTCCGGTTCTCCTCCCGTATGACATTCCAGACAATGAGTTTTGAATATTGGCCGAATGTCCTTCTCAAATGACATCTGCGTTTCCGCGGACAGAGCTTCTGTCCACAGGTTGCTGTAAAAGTAGAAGAATGCAAAAAGAACGATCCAGTTCACTCGATTCGACCGGATCGGAAATCTCTCACTCATTAAAACTCCTCTCAATAGATTTGAGGAAGGATATTTTGAGTTATTCCAGATTTAACACCACCAGCCAGTTACACATCCGATAATTCGAGAACTCAATGTAAGGCTAGATTTGTGCTTTCATAATTAAAAAACGCTGCTGTCGTGTTAGAACAGCAGCGAATTCAGACAAGAATCAACTAATTGAATTACAATGAGCAAATTATTGAGCACTTTTTAAATCAAAATCGAAGGATTTATTTGCATCCGAGACATCTGCCTTCAGGGGAGTCTCCTCTCCCTGATATTCTTTCAGTTTAGGATTCGGACCACCATTCATCATCCGATCAACATTGACCTTATACTCACGTGGGGCATTAACAGCCACGGTGTATTTGCCTTGGCTGTCTGTCATTGTCATCGCTGTTCCTACGAGTGCGTCACCATCAGCAGGAAGAAATGATACTTGTGCGTCTGTCAGAGGTTTTCCATCCAGTTTGACCACCCCGGTGATCTCCACAGATTGACTCTCATCTACCATTTCCTGATTTCCACACCCACAGATGACAGAAATCATTATCAACAGAATGCCTGGACGTAAAGACTTTACATTTGCGCTTAACATATTAATCCTATTACATCACAATAATCAACAGGGAAAAACTGCTACACACCAGACACATGCCAGGCGTGTAGCAATTGATTTAATTTGACTCAGACAGAATGATCAGGGGACTTCAACCACCTCACCACCACGGGGCGTGCATAATGCCTGCCACTGTCTCCCATCGATATTTTCACTGATAAAACGAACTGCACCGTCCATAAACCCACAGTGAACCCCACCTTCGTGATAGCTCCCTACAGTGCCCCAGTTATGGGTTGAACTGTAAGTTGCTTTCGGATTGTTGGGGGTGGAGTCAGTACGTGTTGAGAAACCAATATTTCCCCAGCCTACAGCGGCATCATACCAACTGCGCCCCATATTGTTTTTGTGTGATGTCGGCAGGATGTAATCCAGACCTTTGGCAAACTCAGAGAATGTAATCGTATTGCTGGTCCCATCAGTCACATTCTGCAATCGCATTTGTGAATCATAGACAGCTCCGGAGGCGTCATCGACAATCCCCCAACGCGAAGCAAAAATTCCATTCGTCGTTGAAGAGCCATGGCGTCCACATAAGCCCCAACCATGATTGGCACTGGCCGTCGGATAGTTATGCTGAGCGTAATTTGCATCGTCTACAACCAGGGCGCTGGGGCAGATAAAGACAGTTACCTTCGTTCGCCGGACCTCATGATTAACTGCGTCCTGAGGATCGACATAAAAATTAATGTTGTTGTAAAGAGGCGTCTGTTACTGTAACATCTCTTCTGTAAATTACCTGTGTGCCGGAGTGGTGCTTGTTATTTGAGCGTAGCGAAAATAACAAGCACCACTCCGGCGAGCCCTTGAAAGGGTGGGCCAGATCGGTTTCTTTTTAATGTTTTCCACAACAGAAAAGGAACTCCAACCATGGCCCACCAACAACAATCTAACAACATTCTCGACGCTGTCCAGCTCCTGGCCGATCATGGATTCGATGAAATGTCGCAAGCACTCCAGATCCTGTTCAACGAAGCGATGAAGCTGGAACGTTCCGAATACCTCGGTGCCGAACCGTATCAACGCAGCGTAACACGCCGTTCTTATGCCAACGGTTTCAAGCCAAAATCATTTCAAAGTCGCCTCGGAAAGCTGGAACTGCAAGTGCCCCAGACACGCGATGGCGACTTTTATCCCTCTGCACTGGAACGCGGCGAACGGAGTGAACGCGCACTGAAGCTGGCAATCGCTGAAATGTATGTTCAAGGCGTCTCTACCCGTAAGGTCGCCAAAATCACCACCGAACTCTGTGGATTTGATGTCACCAGTACACAGGTCAGTCGGGCAGCGAAACTGCTCGACGAAGAGCTGGAAACGTGGCGTAATCGACCGCTGGGGCAGGTGGAATACCTGATCCTCGACGCCCGCTATGAAAAAGTTCGCGTGGAAGGCAGCGTGCGGGACTGTGCCGTGCTGATTGCGATCGGCGTCCTGGCCAGCGGTCATCGGAGCGTACTCGGAGTGTCTGTGTCGCTCTCCGAAGCCGAAGTCCATTGGCGTGAATTCCTGGGTTCACTCAACCAGCGCGGACTGCATGGCGTGAAGCTGATCGTCAGTGATGCACACGAAGGCCTGAAAGCGGCACGACAGAACATGCTCGCTGGCACGCCCTGGCAGCGTTGCCAGTTTCATTTGATGCAAAACGCGATGCAATACGTTCCCAAGGTTCATTTGCGCAAACAGGTGAGCGATGAATTACGCAATATCTTTAATGCCAGAGACCTGGATGATGCGCTGAATGAACTGAAACGGTTCGTTTCCACTCATGAAAAAACAGCTCCGAAACTGGCGAGTTGGGCGGAAGAAAACATCCTGGAAGGACTGACCGTATTTACCATCCCTGCCGGTCATCGCAAGCGGATGCGAACCACAAACATGCTCGAACGGCAGAATAAGGAATTAAAACGGCGTACCCGCGTAGCGGGACTGTTTCCCAATGAGGAGTCGTTGCTGAGGCTGGTGACCGCGGTCCTGGTGGAACTCAGCGACGACTGGGAAACCGGCATGAGATACCTGACAATTTAATGCTGATCACAGAGACCGAAGGCCCCGGAAATTTACAGAATGTTTGTTGCTTTATCAGGCGTCTGGTCCAGATAAGGCAACAACATTGTGTGAATTGTGTGAGCGTAGTTCCCGTTATCTGTTTCACAACAACAGGATGTTGCGTTGTAATGATTCACGCCGCGTGGAATGACTCCAGCAGTTGTATCAATGTAGTTGTGCAATGCCAGGCCAAGCTGCTTGAGATTATTCTTACATTGACTGCGACGGGCTGCTTCTCGTGCCTGTTGGACTGCAGGGAGTAACAGAGCGATCAGAATGGCAATGATGGCAATCACCACCAGCAATTCAATCAAAGTGAAACCACTCTTACGCTTAATGAAACGATACATGACGAGCTCCTGATAATAAGAATCAAAAAAGAAATGACTCCGTCAGAGTATGAGAGCGCTAAGAATTAGCGTTTTTAATTAAGAGTTCTTTAATATTTGAGATGTATCTAATATTTCATCCATTAAGATGGATTTATGCAATAAGAGTTTTGTAAATTTTATTAATTGTTAGAAAATATTTATTTCCCCTTATATACTGATCATAATCTACATACAGTGACCAGAAACGGACTATCATCGCACGCTGATTTCTGACCGTATAAATTGGCTTTCTCCTTTATTGATATTTAATCCAGTTCCAGCTTTATTTGCAGAAGAGCAACTCTTGCGGAAACGACTTATTATACTGATCGCTATCTTTTGCCTGTTCTTTTTGATCTGGATAGTCTCCCCGAGAAGTTCACAGCCTGATCCAGCTCAGGCAGATGAAATTATTCAGACTGCAGAGCGTCTGCTTGCTGAACAACAGCGGCCGGAAGCCATAGATATGCTTCTGAATCTGCTGGAAGTCGCTCCAGATAATCAAAAAGCCACATTTCTACTGGGCCATTGTTACTATCAGCAGAAATACTACGAGCAGGCAGCCAATCAGTTTGGAAGTATTTTACCTGAGTCTGAGTATTATCAGCCTGCCTTGTTGAATTCTGCAAAAGCATATCTGAAATCGGCCAGAATGGAGCAGGCAGAGCAAGCACTCAAACAGTTCCTGCACAACGCACCTGCATCTCCATCAGTAATCACGGAATTACAATGGCTTTATTTTAACCAGTTCAGAGTAAGAGAAGCGAAAAGGCTATTGACTGAAGCATTGCCGCTCTCCGAAAATCCGTATCCTTTACTTTACCATTTATTACAAATCGAATATTTTCCTCCTATCGCTCAGGAATCGATCAGTCTGCTGAAACGCATTAATGATGCAGAACCGGGGCAGGCTTCAATCGTACTGGCGCTGGGATATTGCTACTGGAAGCTGGGTGAGACAGCGCAGGCCCGTGAGTTGATCGAGCAGTCGCTGACCATCAACCCAATTCGTCTGGAAACAATTCTCACCGCAGCTGACTTTTACCTGGAAACTGGTGATCTGGAAAAAAGTCGAAAGCTGCTGCAACCAGAAAAAGACTACCCAACTGAACTCCAGCAGCAATTACAGCAGGACGACCGCTGGCACTTTCTGAAAAGTCGTATCCACTTTCAAAACGATGACCTGCCTCAGTCGCTGGAAGAAATACAGCTGGCACTCAAGCTTAATCCTTCTGAAATTAAATATCTGCAGCATCGCGGCAGCGTGTATCAAGCTTCCGGAGAATATGAGTCAGCTCAAAAACAGTTTAAACAGACTAAAATAATGGCACGGAGCTATCAGGAGTTATACAAGTTTGTTGCAAGTGGAGCCCTGGACGAGCCTAGCAAAGAAGATTGTCAGCGGATCGCCGCCCATCTGGAGATGCTGGGAAAAACTCAACAAGCCCGGTTATGGAAAAATATTGCTGCTTCGATGTGAAATCGAGTTTGTTCTTAATTGGAAGTAAAATGATTCGCAATAAGGTCATCCTGCTACTGACTCTCCTGGCATCGCAAGGTTGTAACAGTCAGCCTTCAGGCACTACTGAGACTCCTCAGACCGAAGTTAATCCCCCTGCAGAAACCACCCTTGATCAAACATCTTCCTCACCAGATTTGAGTCCATTTCGCTTCACAGACATCACACAGACCAGCGGCGTCGACTTCACTTATTATGGAAATCCCAGCCCTCAACATTACATGGTGGAGCAGAATGGAGGGGGTGTCGCCTGCTTTGACTATGATCAGGACGGACAACTGGACCTGTTCTTTTCCAACGGCTCTCACTTTGATCAACCTGCAGGCAAAGCAGGACAGACGAATCAACTGTATCGCGCAACGGGCCAGTCTGGGAAAACCCTGCAATACACGCCCGTAGCAGCCCACGCGGGAGTGAATACCAGTGGATTCGGTATGGGAACCGCCTGTGGTGACTTTGACAACGATGGCTTTGTCGATCTTTATCTTTGTGCTTATGGGAAAAATACGTTCTGGCAGAATAACGGCGATGGCACTTTCACTGACATTACAGGGCAGACAGACACAGGAGATGCCAAACACTGGGGAACCAGTGCCGCCTTTGGTGACCTGGATGGTGACGGCGATCTCGATCTTTATGTCACAAATTACGTGGAATACGCAGAGTCAGATCCTCCCTGCTACACTACTTTGAATGGCAGGCGGATCAAAATTTCCTGTGGTCCCATCGGTCGTACTGCGGAGCCGGACGTTCTGTTTCAAAATGTCGGCGATGGCAGTTTTTCCGATCAATCCACGGCTACGGGAATCACCAGACCGGAAGCCGGAAAGGGACTCGCAGTACAGATTGTCGATCTGGACGGCGATGGTCTGCTCGATATTTTTGTCGCCAACGACATGACAGACAATTTCTTTTTCCGAAATCAAGGTGACTTCAAGTTCGAGGAAGAGGCGTTAATCCAGGGAGTCGCTGTGGGGGATAACGGCATGCCGCAATCATCGATGGGAATCGCCTGTGCCGACTATAACCGAAACGGCCGTTTCGACCTGTTTGTCACCAACTTTGAGAATTCCCCCAATGATTTCTACGAGCAGATTGATTCCGGTATTTTCCTGACCAGCAATACACGCCTGGGCCTGGATACGAATTCCCGCCCCAAGCTGGCATTCGGAACAATTACCGCTGATTTCAATCTCGACCAGTGGCCCGACCTGTTCATCGCCAATGGACACATCTGGGACCTGAACGATGGTCAGACAGAGCATGAATACGAAATGACACAGCAGATTTATCTGAATCAACAGGGGCGGCGATTTGTGGATGTCTCTAAAGAGTCGGGCCCCTATTTCCAGCAACAGGTTCTCGGACGCTCTGTGGCTGCTGGGGATCTGGACAATGATGGAGATACAGATCTGGTATGCTTACCCGAACTGAAACCAGCGACACTTTTACGGAACGACAGTCCCCGCACTGGAAACAGTGTGCGCGTCAAACTTATTGGAACCAGCTCAGTAAGAGAGCCCCTCGGGGTGACGCTGAAAGCGACTATTAATGGTGTCGAACAGATATACTGTGTGCCGGCAGGGGGCAGCTTTCAGGCTTCCAGCGACTCACGTGTACTCATTCCCACAGGAGATGCCAAACAGATTGAACGCCTGACCGTCGTCTGGCCCGATGGAAAGTCGGAACACTGGAAACAGATACCAGTTGAGCCACAGGTCACCTTGATCCAGGGAAACCATTGAGTCCGTCCCTGATCTAAATAAAAAACGGCCCCGATTGTATTTCCAAGGTGAAATAAAACCGAAGGCCGTTGAGTTTTTAGAGCGAGTCTTTACTACGTTCGAACAAAGTCGAATTCAGACGCTACTACTTCAGATCAAAATTGAACTCGCCTCCTGCATCGCTCACCTGAGCAGTCAGTTTTGAGTCAAGAAAGCTACTGTATTGAATCGGCAGTGATTCAACAGCACCGAGGTTCGCCGGGGGCTCAGAGCCATCAATCTTGATAGGAGAACCGTCTCCCTTCACGAAGTGATTGATCACCACTTTATAGCTGCCCGGAGGAGCTCCTTCGCCACCTCGGATCTGTTTCAGCTGGTACTTACCGGCTTCATCAGTAAAGCCAACGCATTCCACCCCCTTAGTCTCTCCCTGCGGGACGAACGTGACTGTCGCCGAGACCAGTGGTTTGCCCTTCATAGTTACTGCACCTGTAACAGGCACAGTGTTCGGTAGCGGCTTTTCTTCAGCACCGCTGCCGCAGCCCGACAGCCCCACCAGGAGACCGCAGACTGCCAGACATAAGCTGATACGCTGTAACATCGTTTGGAGTTTCCTCTTAAGAACTTATGAATTGAGAGGTTTGAAAATTCGATTTGAGTTTTCAGTCGACCTTACCATTCTCCGATGACATTGCCATCAGACATACGTGCCAGATTCTGGCGGGTAGTAGTGTCAATGTTCTCACTGAGAAAGTGAACCGAACCATCTGCCAGCAGGAAGTGAGCACCACCAGTGTGCAGACTTCCGGAGTATGCCCAGCTTCCCAGTTTTCCACGGGGCTGTTCCGGAGGTGAGGCAGATGAGTAATAGAAGCGGTTGATCGGGTAAGAAACAAGATTCAGACCGACCATTACGTGTCCACGGTATCCCCAGGCGTTAGTTCCGCCGTTATAAACAGTACGGGTGGTTTCGCCCATCATCAGGGTGTTACTCGTCCCGTCTTTGACATCATCCAATCGGCACTTACTGTTGTCGCCAAACATGCAGCGGCTGGTTGGTGCGGTCAGAGTCCAGTTTTCGCAGGAGTTGTAAGGGGAAATGGTAATGAAATCGTAGTTGGTCTTAGCGCCCCCTGTTCCGGTATTCGTAGCAGAAATACCATAGCTGCTGGTAGCGGAAGGAATGAAGTAAGTCCCATCATCGGACGGGCAGAGGAAGACAGTGACCAGTGTTTTGACCACAGCGGCATTTCCGTTGGTCACGGGGTCATCACCTGCGGAAAGTGCGCCCCCACCAGTAGAAATACTGGAGTGAGTCGTAGCAGAACCACTGGAGTTGTACATATTGTACAAGGGAGCCTGATCTAAATAAGGCAGCAACATGGTCAGACCGGTAGCCATGAGCCGGGGAGTCGTACAACGTCCAATGTGCGCCGGGGGCAGAACCGAAAATGTTTCATGGTAATTGTGCAGTGCCAGTCCGAGCTGCTTCAAGTTGTTTTTACACTGGGATCTTCTGGCTGCCTCACGGGCCTGCTGTACAGCAGGTAACAGAAGGGCAATCAGAATTGCAATAATGGCGATGACCACCAGCAATTCGATCAAGGTAAAACCCCGTTTTGGCCTTTGCATCTTAGACATCAAAAGAACTCCTGAAAAATTTTAAATCAGAACTGAAATGAACTCATCCCTGTCGTTGTCTGCCTACTGAACCTGCAGTGAATGCTGTTTTTTCAGGCTCAACTGGTTGATTGATCAAGGAATTGTTAACGACGCTTTACTCATGCAAAATCAGTGCCAGAGCATGCTGCTGACGAAAAGAACACTCAGATCGTGCGATCGCCAGGCGTGTGGTCCGACTCGAGAAATGCTGCCAGAATCAGGAAGAGAGATGACAACTCAATGAATGGTGTCGTATGATGCAGCTAAACCGTTCTTTCAGGCTTTGTCATCTGCCGGGGAAAATCAAATCATTGTTAACAATTGAATAAGTAAACACAGCTCATGAAAAAGAAGATCGTGCTCCTCTGCTGGTTACTCTGTTTTTTTTCAAAAAATTCCCTGTTCGCTCAACAGGCCGAAGAGCAAACCGATTTATTGATTGTCGGTGGAACGGAATCAGGATGGGCGGCGGCCATTCAGGCGGCAAGACTCGGGGTGAAATCCATTACCCTCGTTCTGGATGGAGACTGGCTGGGCGGCCAGTACACAGAACAGGCGCTCGCCTGTGTCGACGAAAACAAAGGGCCGGGTAAAGTTGGCTGGGGCGTTGACTGGCATCCGATGAAACGCTCCTTCCACCGCAGTGGCCTGTTCAAAGAACTGATGGATCGGATCGAAGCTTTCAACACACAAAAATACGGCTCTCCCATGCCGGGACGCCCGTTCCATGGACCTTCCACATTTCGCCCCGCCGAAGCTGAAGCCATCTTTCGCGAACTGCTCCAGCCCTACATCCAAAGTGGCCAGATTCGACTGATTACCCGCCATTATCCCGTCAAGGCAGACATCGACCGGAGAGGAACTCATCCCCGGTTGACAGGTCTCTGGTTTGCACCGGTCGGGACAGAAACACCTGACCTGCACGTGAGGGCCAGGCTGACGATTGACGCTTCTGACTGGGGAGAAGCAATCCAGGTTGCCGGCGCCGCATTCGAAATTGGAGCCGACCCGCAATCACGGTACGGAGAACCGAGTGCTCCCCTGACTCTGAAGGATTACCCGCCCAATGAAATGAATCCGATCACCTGGGCCATGATCGTAGAAGAATCGGACGGCGATACCCCGATTCCCAAACCCGAACGCTACGATGATCGCTGTTTCGTAAGAACATCCAAACTGAGTTTCGCGGAGATGAAACATCTCGAATGGGATCGCCCCCTCAAAAAAATGGGCTCCATCCCCCACTGGCCGCCCGCCGGACAGGCTTCCCCCCGCCAGCTCTCTGTCTTCACAGTCCGACGAATCGTGGACGGCTATACCAGTAAACATCATAAAACCAGTATTCTCCTGAATTATATGCTGGGCCAGGACTACCCCCTCGAACGACTTCCGCACCACGTCAGCGAAGCTCTGGAAGCAACCGAACCAGGGGCTTCCATGAAGAACATTGTGCTGATGAACCGTCGCCAGAGAGAGATTATTTTTGATGACGCGAAACGGCATTCGCTCTGCCTGCTGTATCACTTGCAGAATTTCGTTCATGATCGTGCAGACGACCAGACCAATAGTTTCAGGCACTTCCACTTGAGTGAAGAATTCAACACGCCCGACCAGCTGCCCCCCAAACCTTATATTCGCGAATCACTGCGTCTGAAAGCCATGTACATGATGCGTGAGCAGGATGGCCGTAATATGGACGGCCCGACCAAGAAATTCGCTCGCGAACGGTTCTCCCATGTCATGTATCCGGATGGGCTGTTCGCCTGGCAGTTCCATTACGACTTCCACCGTACCGGACGTACCTACTTGAAATCCGAGGGGAACAGAGGCCCCTGGATCGACTATGAGAAACCGGGCCGGAACACGAGCCTGGTCAGCGATCGCAGCCTGTTTCCCCTGCGGAGTCTGGTTCCTGTGGAAATGGACGGCTTGCTCGGCGCACAGAAAAATGTTGGCTACAGCAGTATTGTGAGTGCCGCGATTCGTCTGCACGATCAGTGCATCGCCATTGGTCAGGCAGCAGGTGCGACTGCTGCTGTCTCTTTGAAAGAGCAGGTCCAGCCACGCGAAATCCCCTACAACCGTCGACAGTTGGAACGGGTGCGGCATGCACTTTGTGGGGAATCGGAGACCGGTATGGCAGTTTTAATCTGGCCGTTCCGCGATCTGGCTCCGGCACATCCGGCTTTTGTGGCCGTCAATCGACTCGCTGCCCGCGAGGCTCTCCCCCTCAAGGTCCGTGAAGTCGACTTCCGACCAGACCAACCCGCAACTCCCGAGTGGCGTGCAGCCACGATGGAGCTGACGATGAAGACACTGCAGGAACCCGACCTGATTCTGTCACTTCCAGACAACCTTTCACGAGGAGAATTCTGTCAAAAACTCTGGTCTGCCATTCAAGGAGTTCCCATCCGTCCCTACCAACGGCTTACACCAGACGACGCCGATGGGGACGGTATCGCGGATGCCGATGATCCCTCCCTTTTCACTCCAGGCGAACCACTGCAATGGATGCCTGAAAAACTGACCACCGACCAGGATGGCCTGCTGGAAAAAAACTTTTCAAACCGGGCTCGTAAATTCAACTTTGCCGGCAGCAAGACACCTGCCATCTCCGGATTTGAAGCCGATCATGGGTTGCCTTTCAAAGAGTCCCGGGGTTTTGGTTGGCAACAGGATCTGAGCAGGAATGTGCGCGAACGAAAGCAGGTTCCGGAAGCCTATCGAGACACATTTATTTTCACACGGAGTCATGCCACCTGGGAATGCGTACTCCCTCGAGGCAGTTATCGCGTTACTGTTTGTGTCGGAGATGCCGGCCACGAACAGGTCGGGCAATGGGTCACGGTAGAAGGCAACCCGCTCATCGAGGACCGGGCCACAGTCAGTGGAGCATTTCATGAGCAGAGCACAACTGTCGATGTTTCCGATGGCCGACTGACGGTCGAAATCGGAAAGACTGGCTCAACAACAAACACCTGTCTGAACTGGATTGTGCTCGAACCAGCCCCATAAAAGCCGGTTCTCTGAACAGCCACTCTGATCAGTTGCCAACCCATTCAGACAGAATTATCAGATTTCGAGAGCTATAATTTGTCTGAATTTCTCTGGTGCGACAGAGAATCGTATTGAACACATCAGAGACAGACGATATATTAAATAAGATTAAATATTTATGAAATTCTAACTGCAAGTTCGCTCGCGCTTTGCAACCCCGATATGGGAAGTGGAATTGATAATGAAGTTCAATCTACATTCGCGCACACATTCACAGCATGCATTTACCGCTTTTAACCCGCTGGTACCGGAAGGTCTGGTCGTTCAAAGTCGGCGGAATATGCTCAAAGCCTCGCTGGCAGGCTTGGCAGGTCTGACTGTACCGAACTTGTTGCGTGCTTCTGATTCTCTGCTCTCAGAAGGTAAATCTTCACTCCCCAAGAAGAGTATCATCCTGCTCTGGATGACTGGCGGGCCCAGCCACATCGATACCTGGGATCCCAAACCGGATCGTCCGATTCAGAACCGGGGACCGTTTGGTGTCACTCAGACCAATGTCCCGGGTATTACGATTACCGATCGACTCCCTAAACAGGCAGCCATGATGGATCGCTTTACGCTGATCCGCTCCGTCGATCCCAAGATGAGCAGCCATCAACCCAACCAGGTCATGCAGACCGCCAATCTGCTGGCAACGCCGCGTACAAATCGCAAAGGTGACAAATACCCGGCGATGGCTTCCATCGTCGCCAAGCATCATGGCTCAAATCATCCCGGGATGCCCCCCTACGTCGCCTTCATGAAACACGATTCTCATATAGCATGGGGAGGCTATCTCGGCAAACAGTATGATCCCTTCATCGCCAACGATGCCGCCGACCTGCCCGTGTACGACATGGTTGGTAAAGACACCGGCGGAATGAGTGGCGGCAAGATGTTCCAGTTCGCTCCCGGCCTGTCCTTTGAGCGTATGAAAAGTCGACGCGATCTGATGCTGCAGTTCGACAATCTGCGCAGCGATATCGATCAGGCGGGATCCATGAACGCCATCGACAGTTACAGTCAGCGTGCCTACAACATGGTCCTCGGAAAGCGGGTACAACAGGCATTTGATCTGTCACAAGAGTCGGCTGAAACACGCGACCGTTACGGCAAGCACCTTTGGTGCCAGCAGGCGTTGCTCGCACGACGACTGGTGGAAGCTGGCAGTTCGTTCGTCACCCTCGACCTGAGCTATCATACCGCTTCCGGAACCTGGGATAACCACGGCGATAATATTCCTCCCTACGGTGGCATTAAGAACGGGCTGGGGCCACTGCTCCCACTGTTCGACCATCTGTTGACCACCCTTGTTCTCGATCTCGAAGAACGAGGCCGACTGGATGATACCCTGGTGATTGCCATGGGCGAGTTCGGACGATCCCCCATGTCGGGAACTCAGGGCAGCACCGATGGGCGCAACCACTGGCCGGTCGTCATGTCTATGTGCATGGCAGGTGGAGGTCTGAATCATGGTCAGGTGATCGGAGCCAGCGAAAATGATGGCAGTAACATCAAGCATCGGCCCGTTCGTCCGGGCGATCTGGCTGCCACCATTTACCGCTACATGGGTGTCCCCCTCGACACGCATTATGTCGATGACAAAGGACGGCCGATCCCCGTAATCGAGAATGGTGCTCCGATTCACGAATTGTTTTGATTCGTGAGTTTCGGAGCTTACTCCGGTTTCGCCGCAGAGCCGTGAGTCGCTGATTTTCTGAAAAACCGCCTGAACTGACACCAGTTCCCCGTTTGCATTTCGAGTGCCATGCGATAATCTGCATGCTGCAGACAGAGTCCAGTCCCACTGTGCTCCTGCTGGATGACCTCACTTGAACTGACAATTCACACTGCGTTCTTTCAGAAACCGTTTTGTGCTCATGACCAATACAGCCCTCACGACAGATCTTCCCACATCAGATCAGATCGTTCACAACACCAGACTTCGCTGGTGTATCTACATTCTGCTCCTGATAGTCACGGCAGGTCAGAATCTGGCTGCAATCATGAACAGCGTTCCTCTGCAGAGTGCGAATGACCGTTCTCGCTGGTGCACCGTCTGGTCACTGGTCGAAGAAGGCACCTATCAGATCGATACGATTAACGATCGTTCCGGCTGGTCCAGCATCGACAAGGTCCGTCACCAGGATCATTTTTATTCATCCAAGCCGCCCCTGTTTCCTACGATGGTAGCGGGCCTGTACTGGCTGATCAAAACAGTCACCGGGCTGAACCTGAATCAGAATCTCTATGATGTAGCCCACCTGATTTTGATAATCGTGAATCTGATTCCGATGCTCATTGCGCTGGCACTTATCTGTCGCATGGTCGAAAAGTATGCCCAGACCGATTTCACACGTTTCTTTGTTGTCATCGCCTCCTGCTTCGCTACATTACTGACTCCGTTTCTGCTGACTTTGAACAATCACTCCATCGCCGCCAGTTGCGCTGTCTTTACGCTCTATCCCCTGATGAGAATCATCCTCGACGGAGAACAGAAGAAACGCTACTTTGCCCTCGCTGGATTCTTTGCCATGTTTACGTGCTGCAATGAACTGCCGGCAGCCCTGTTTGGACTGGTCACTTTCGGTCTGCTGTTTAAAGCCAATCCACGACTGACGTTGCTGGTATTTTCTCCCGCAGCCCTGATTCCACTGATCGGTTTTTTCGTCACCAACTACGCAGCTACCGGCGGCTGGAAGCCCTTCTATATGTATTACGGAACCGAGAAATATCTCTACGAACATAAAGGCATCCCCAGCTACTGGAACAACCCGCAGGGTCTGGACCAGAATCTCGATTCCCCGCTGGTCTATTTCTTTCATTGCACGCTGGGACATCATGGAATCTTTTCGCTGTCGCCCATTTACCTCTTAACACTCTTCTCATGGGTGCGCATCAGACAGGCTGCCCAACATAGCCTGCGTCCCCTGCACTGGATCAGTCTTGGTTTGACGGTCATCGTTTTTGGTTTCTATATGACTCGAACCGGCAACTACAATTATGGTGGAAACAGTGCCGCTCTTCGCTGGATGCTCTGGCTCACTCCCTTCTGGTTGATCAGCATGATCCCGCTTCTCGACCAGTTCGCAAACAGGCGCTGGTTACAGTGCGTGGGTGTCCTTTGCCTGCTGCTTTCGGTCTTCTCCGCACATCATCCGCTGCATAACCCCTGGCGCGCCCCCTGGATTTTCTCCTGGTTCAAAGAGGCTGGCTGGATTCAATATGAACAGCGTCCCACAGCATTCAAACGCCCCCATTCCAGTTGGCTGGCATCGATTCCGGAATCAACTCCGGAGGTACCGGAACCGTTTGTCGAATTCACCGGTCCCGCCAACGACGGACGGTTGATCCGTCTCAGAATCAGCGTCGTCAAGTCGGAAGAACAACAGAGCAAAGCACCGAACCTGCGCACAATTCAGGTCACTCGTCATCTGGGAAGTGATCAGGTTCAGTCCAGTCGCTACACCATCGATGTCGCTAAGTTTAATGCGGGAAAATGGCCGGAAGAATTTCTCCAATGGCCGGATGAAAATGTCTCGGACGCAGAGAAGTATGCTGCCTATCGTTTCTTCTATGGCATGCCACGCCGTCGAGCATATAACCCTGGCAAAATCAGACACCTGTTTACACCACTCCGGGAAGACGCCTATCGCTGTCAACTGGCAGCGTCACAAGTCGCGGTTACCATCGCCGCTGATACGGAAGCAGAAAAAAAACTGCGCTACCGCACGGATCTCTGGCTTACTGACCAGATTCCATTTGGAGTCGCGCAGTTCGAAACTTCGGTCTATGATGGTTCCAAAGGACAGCTGCTCAGCCGCCAGACACTGATTGTCACCAGTGCCAGCGGAAAGTCAGCAGATACTACCGAGTAAGTTCAATGAACCTATTTCTTCGGTGCTCCGGGACCAGTAATCGGCTGCACCCAGGCACGCTCGACTTCTCCCACCTCTGATGGATTGGGATGCAGCTTTGACGAATGCACAACTGCCCGCACATAAATCTCACTTCCATCAAAATCATAGCTGGCGGAAGTCCCCTTCACCGATTTAAACGATTCACCAATCTTCTTGCTGTAGCGTTTGGTGGCATGCATTTCCTGGCCCTTGCTGTCCAGCACGGGAATCCCTCGTTTGGGATAACCTTCCCGTGTCCCGATGAATTCGATCGTGTACTCGACCCCCTTCTCGGGATCCACTTCCACCTGCATTCCTTTGTCAGAATGCCGGACTGATTTCAATTTCACACCGGAGGATGCATAGAACTTCCCGGCTTCCAGTGCCTTCACCAGGGCTTCCGGCTCCAGAGTTTCGGAAAGCACGACAACCCAACCCCGCCCCGGTTCGCTGGCGCGACTGGGAATCTTGTGATAGTTATGTCCGTCATCGGTCCCCAGTCCATACATCATGGGCAGGTCCAGTTCAGCCAGCCGCTTCGTGAGAATAATATCCCAGATTCGCTCAGTGCTGGCATGAGATTCATCCCCTGAGTCATTCACACCGGGATGGCCGTTATAGACTTCAAAGAAATTGTCGCCGATCACCTTCATCAGCTCTTCAGCGGTGACCCCATAATGAAAATTCGGATGATTCAGGTGAATCATCATCGACTTACCCGAACGCTCACGTTGGGCCAGCAGTGCGTTGGTATTGTTCTGCATCACCTCATACACGCTCTGCCCTCCGCGTGGCGTCAACAGGGAATGCACATTGGTGGCATTCATATGCACGGGCATATTTTTGTAACGGTCCGTTACCTCTTCGCTCAGAATCAGCAGGAATTTCCCGCGCTCTCCCAGTTTTTCCGACACCTCATCGAAAGTCCGCATCCGAACTTCGATCTGCCCTTCTTTATTTTTTCGCTCTTCAATCCAGTCGGGAAAACGTTTCTTTAATTCTTCGTACGCGTGCAGTTTGCCTTTATTTTTTTCGGGAACGGTCCACCGTTCACTGGTTGAGAGCACGTTATGATCTGTAAATGACAGGAAGTCGTACCCATGCGACTTATACCAGTCAGCAATCATTTCCAGGTAATCATCACCATCGCTCCATAATGAATGCGTATGCAGATTACCTTTGTACCATTTCTGCTGCTCAGTCTCTTCCAGCACGACCGGGTCAGCTGCGAGAGTGAACGAGCTCAATCCGGTCAGGCACAGTGTAAATAAAGAAAAGCAAACCACGGCCTGCCGGGCTCGTGAAGAATAAGCGAAAAGATTCAGAAGTTTCATGTAGCTGACTCCAAAGCAAAATATCACGAAAACATTGAGATAACTAATTCAGAAACCAGGTGGTGCTTTACTGACGAGATCCGCCTGCAATTCCTGATTTTTGTAAACATCGGGCTGTGCAACAGGCTTTAAGACAAAATCCGCGTTCAGGATATTACGTAACGCAACAGGAGATGCCCCCCAGCGAATTATCACCTGCTTCTCACCAGGTTCATCAGCATGAGTGCGATCAGGAATCTGGAGATCCTGGGGCAACACAGCCCCCTGTATCTGCTTGAGTTCGATATCCCCCCATAGATAGAACACCAGAAATTTCAGTTCCAGGGGCACCTGGTCACTCTTGCTGACCAGAAAACAATCTCCCACATTTTCAGTCAATCGCAGTTGATTCTCAAACTGTAGCAGCCGTTCGCCAGCCGGGTGAGGTTTAGGAATGGAAAAGACACCATAGACCACATGCAAAACAGACAAAGCCAGCACCAGCGCGACTTCGACAATCCTGTGGGCATGCTCTTTCTTAAATCGATGACTGTACCAGAGCACCATCACCAGTGATAAACCCAGAATGATCAACTGCCTCAGAAAACGCGAGCTGATCAATGGACTGAGCGTATCCGTATTAGAAGCGTTGATGAAAATCACCGCCAATACACCCAGGGTAAATACCGCCAGCACAGTCGGATAGCCTACTCGTCGTAGAGCGATCTGCTGGAATTCCCAGGCAACGACCGCCATCATGGAATGATGAAGAACAGCTTCCACATGGCCCGGGTACTGGTATTCATCTGCGGCAGGTATTGCACGCCCCACCAGAATAAGGCACCACACAATGCCCAGATGACGACCAGACGCAACCAGGCGATCTCCTGCAGATTTCCTCCCTGCGGGTTCAGTACTCGTTTGATACCGTGAAACAGGCCGAAAATGGCAAACCCCAACAGAAAGCCCATGGAAGAAATGATATCCCGGGCCAGATAAGACGGATAAAATTCCGCCTTCCAGTAAAAGCTGATCGTGGGCTGACCGGTGCCTGCGAACCAGTTGGACCAGAAGCCTTCAATCTGAGAAGCCGCCATCAGTTCCCACCAGCCCCCGACGGCAAAACCCGTGAACGCCAGAACCAGGAGTGATTTCCAGACTCTCAATACCTGCTTCACCCCGGGCATCTTCTGTTGATCTGCCAGGGAACGACCGCGGGGCAGATACAGGGGGTTGATAATAAACACCCCGAGCATCAGTAACACTCCCAGTGCCAGGACTCCTCCCGACAACAAACAGAGCCCCAACGAAATCCCTCCGCACAGGAGTTTGTACGAGACCACACCCGATTCAGACTGCAAGTGCGTAATGAAGCCCCAGATCGTCAGCAGGGCAAACAGAATGGGGAACGCAGGCGCCTCAATCAGTTGAATCTGCTTGAGCACCACCGGATGGAATGCAAGTAAGAAGCAATAGACCAGCGCATACCGCGGATTACAGACTTTACGCGTCAGTCGATATGCGACATACAACATCGCTGCCGTCGAGAAGTAGGAAAACAGAACCAGTGATGAAGACCAGTGCCCGATAATCGATAACAGACCGGAGAAGATCCAGCCGACCAGGGGAGGCTGAGAAATCAATGCATTGCCGCTGTCCCCCAGCAGATGCGACTTCCCCAGGCACTGTAATCCGAACCAGGCAGACAGCTCATCAATCCGGTAGGAATGAAAAGCCAGTAACCCCGGCCCCAGTGCCAGTAACGCCACCAGGGGCGACATTACGGAAGCACGTCGCATCACGGGAAATAAATCATGAGCAGGTTCTGCAGATCGCTGCAAAAGCTCCTGATCACTGATGATTACCAAGGTTGTTTCCTTCTCAGAATCTCGAACCTGACTTGGCAGGGCAACCGTGATGTTTAAACCCACAGATCCCCGGACTGATTGTAACTCCCTGATTGTACATGACAACAAAACACAGGAACACCTCACTGTCAGAAAAGCCCGGAACGTCGGGTGATCACATGTACGTAACCGGAGCGTGGGGGAGATCTCCCTCCTGACCAGGTCCTTTCGTACCTGTTTTTCTGATTCTAATCCTGATTCCTGACCAGCTTTACGGAACCCTTGCATTCCTCATCTTTTTCCTGATTGGGGAAAAATCAATCAGCCGAACAGTCAAAGAGTGCATGAACTGATTGCACCCATTTCTAACCTCAGGATGAGAAGCATGTATAAGGATAAGGTGAAATTTCTAAAATCCTTAAAGTATTGGTCTCCCATGTCGCAACACATCAGCATTGACCGCGCCCATCAGTTGAATGAGCTGATCAGCCATGCCATATCGCAAACCAGTCTGGCTTCTCGTCAGAATGTGCAATATCGAGTCGAACAGGAACAGGTCTACTTGACCGGAATTGTCAGCAGCTATTATGAGAAACAGCTGGCTCAGGAGTCAGTGAGCCGCATCCAGGGGGTCAGACAGGTCCACAACAGCCTCAATGTGGAACCAGCCTCCCGAGCGGCTCTCAGTGTGGATCTCCCCTGAATCGGGCTCCGATCAATGCTGCTAACATGTTCAATTGCAACATTTTGAGCAAAAAACAGGACAATACATCAGGTTACGTCCCCTGACCGTTGTCAAATCCGGGCTGATCTTGTTAGAATTCTCGTTCCTTTGGCTGCCGGCCTTGGGAAGTCAATTATTTTGCGCATAGTAAGGGGCCGAACCCCTTCCAGAGATAAACGGTCAATACTACATCAAAAGGGACATGGGAAGACAATGTCTTTACGCAGAGAACAGTTAGAACGTCAGTTACAGAATGCAGAAGCCGCTATTTCAGACTACGCCAAAGTCCTGGATGAGCAAAACATTCCTGCAGAAGCGCGTAAGAAACACCCCAAATGGCGGCAGATCAACGCTCAGAAAACTCAGGTTCAAAACCGTATCAAGTCCCTGAAGAAGATCGAAGACCGGGAAGCTGCAATCAAAGCAGGCGCTTCCACAGAAGCTGCAGACGAATAAGCTGCCCCGCTTCGAAGTGAATCAAAACATCTGAGTCGCCTCGTTACGAGTGCAACTCAACCGGAGAGGTGGCAGAGTGGCCGATTGTGCAGCACTGGAAATGCTGTGTCCCGGAAACGGGACCGGGGGTTCGAATCCCCCTCTCTCCGCTTTTCAAACTGACCAAACGCGCTAAGTTATTGAATTCAATAGCTTAGCGTTGTTTTTTGCGCGTCGTAATAAACCCCCTGGTGCACAGTTGGTGCACACAGTGTGCACAGGAGGTTTTGATGAGACGACGCAAAAAGTCTGCGCAACGCAAACGCGTTGGGCGTGTTTCGTACTATCTGCATCACGGTGCCTGGTATCTTTACTACCGTGATGGAGACCGGCCAGTCCGGTTGCGAGTCGCTGACACAGAGGATGAAGCCGAGCAGATTGCGGCGCAAGTGAACGCGCAGCTGGCTTCGTCCAGCCCTACTCTGTTTTCCTTCACGTCTGTCAGTTTTTCAGAACTGCGACAGGCCTTTCTCAACCATCACGAAAACGTGGCTCCATCCTCTCCGGCCACGATCAGGCGCTATCGATCGGCGACCCAGCATCTTGAGAATTATTTCAATGAATGCCGTCCTTCTGACCTGGCGCATGCGATCCGGGCAGATCATTTTGTAGCCTGGCTGAGGAAGCAGAAAGTTTCCCCAAACGGCCATCCCAACACGGCCAAACGGGTACTTCGTGATAAAGGCCTGCGCTTCGTTTTGGAAGTCTGTCGGTCGGTATATATCTATGCCGCCCAGCAACGATTTCTTCCCCCCTACTTCGAAAATCCTTTCTCCAAGCTCAACCTGGAGCGGATGAGAATCGAAGATGCCAAACCCATCTTTGTCTTCGATGCGGAGGATGAACTGAGATTCTTCCAGAAAGCGGATGACTGGACTTTTCCCATCCACTTTATTCTTGCCAAGACAGGATTAAGGTCGGGCGAACTGATCCATCTGCTGATCGAAGACGTCGACCTGGAAAACGGATGGCTGCATGTTCGCAACAAGCCAGAGTTGCACTGGAAAATCAAAACCAGACGCGAACGCTCTGTCCCCTTGATTGAGGAAGCGGTCGCCGTCTTACGCAGGGTGATTGGTAATCGAACAGCGGGTCCTGTATTTATCCGGCACCAGTTTGATCCCCTCAACTCGCCTTTGGGAAACCTGGACCAGATGGCACTCCAGGAAGAACTTCGGCAACGCATCTCGCATGCTGACTCAGGAAGTGTGCTGACTCTTTCGCAAACCATGGAGGAGAAGCTCGCCCGAGCCGTCTGGCGTGAAGCCGGCGTGATTCGCTCGGAGCGTGTGCGGACATCATTTATCCGTACCGCCAAGTCTGCAGGTCTGAAACAGTCTTCCTGCCCCAAAAGCTGGCGGCACTCTTTTGCCACACTGCTTCAGGATGCCAACGTCGATCCACTCATTCGCCAGATCACACTGGGGCATAAGCCGAGCGAGGACGTCCGCAGTGGCGGACTGGGGATGACAGGCGTGTATACGCACACTCGCGCCACCACGCAGAAGCGAGAGATCGAACGTGCTCTTCGCTTCTGGCCCCAGCCTCTCGCTTATGCGAGGCAATGGGCCAGTACTATCAAGTCCTGAGTCTAAAAATACTGACTTGCTTTAAACACTGTTAAAAATATTCATTCAATAAAAATGGAGTTAATAGCTATGAACTATCGAAATGAATCTAGTCTTGTACCACGGAATGGTCATACCCTGGTTGTCGGGATTGTCGCCCGTATCTCTGGGTGTCAAAACCAGAAGGAACTCAGCCTTGAGGACCAGGTGGACCACGGTAAAGAAATCGCGCGTGAATATTATGATGGCGAAATCGATTTCAGGATCATCGCAACCAAAGGAAAGGGGGAACGACTTGACCGTCCTGAGCTTGCCGAAGTTGAAACTAGACTCGAAGCAAACGAATTTGACTTACTGACTTTTGAGGATGTCGGGCGTCTGGTTCGCGGAGTAACGGCTTGTTTAATTTTTGGCATTGCGGTGGACCATGGTACTAGAGTGATTTCACCGAATGATGATATTGATACGAACCATCCGGACTGGGAACCCAGATTGATGGATGCATGCAAAGAGCATGTGAAGCATAACGAGCAAGCATCACGCCGGATCAAACAGAAAAAAATGAACCGGTTTAAAAAATATGGAGCTTCGACTCCCTGTCCCATCGCCGGTTATATTAAACCAGATGGGGCCGAGACGTTTTCAGACTGGTCTAAAGATGAAGATGCCGCCGAGTATCTCAAGGAAGGCTTACAAATCTTGAGAAGGACGCTGAATGGTGCTGCAGTCGCGGAATACTTTAATGAGGTGGGATTCTCTCCAGGCCCCTATTGTAGAAAGGATAAATGGGACGGGAGAATGGTTCTCCGTTTCTACCGCAATCCAATTTTAAAGGGGTTACCCGCACGTGGTACGATGCATACCACCAAGAAGCATATAACGGGTAGAAGAACTTCTAGTCGCAACCCGAAGGGGCCGACCTATCGAGAAGAACCACATCTGGCTTTTTTCTCCCCTGATGAAATTGACCCGGTCCTCGAAGCACTGGAGAAGAAGAATGCCCATTTTAAGCGTAAGAAAAACACAAATGGCGTCGATTGCAGGTCTCTTGTTCCCAAGAAACGGACCCGGGCTTTTGGTCAGCATGCCACCTGTTTCTATTGTGGTTTTCATTACGTGTGGGGAGGGAACGGCATGACGGACAACCTGATGTGCTCCAATTCCCGCGAGTGGCACTGCTGGAACTCCGTTGGGTTTAATGGGCCTCATGCCGCACACAATATGCTGGGTGTGATCCTGGAGGCCCTTTCGTCGCTGGAGGGGATTGATGCTCAGTATCAGGAATTATTACAGCAAACTCAAGCTGGTGGTCCTTCGAACCTCCGTACCCGCGAAAACAAGTTGGACCGGGACGAAAAAAAGATTGAGCATGAAAATGAAAAGATCAAAAAATTGATCCGAGAGGTTAATGATGTTGATCCGACTATTCTATATGAAATGATGTCGGAGTTGACTGAACGGAAAAAGAAGTTGTCGCAGGACCGTCTGGCACTGATGTATGCCAAAAATCGGCAACTCGATCTTCCGAAATCAACATTAGAGATCAAGGAGATACTGCTGCATCACCTCGAAGACATCGATATTCACTCTCATGAGTTCGGTGACTTGATCCGAGAGTTGGTTCCTGAAATCCATGTCTATCTGGTACGACTCATTGATGGCGGTCATCTGCTGCCTCGTGCCAAAATCCGCCTCAATCTGGCCGGGAGCATTCCGGATGTGGCTTCGATTCCCGAGTTACAGCAGCTCTTGTCTCGGGAACTGACCTTGGATCTGTTTAAACCCCCTCAACGTGAACTGATCCGACCGGAGGCTGTCAGATTGGCTACCGCTGGTCTGGAACAGCGTGAGATTGCTCGTCGGCTGGAAGGCAACCCCACTCAGACAGCCGTCTGGAACGCCTTGAAACTGCATCAGCAGATGCTGGAACAGGGGCTGACAAGTCCTTATAAATTTGTTGATGAACCCCCTGAAGACTATCACAAACTACGCAGGCACAAGAACAAAAAGTATTCTTTTCAGCCGAAGCCCGGTTATCAGCGACCTCCGCTCTGAAAATGAACACCCCCATTGATTCCTGATCCGACCCCGGCAAGTTGCCGGGGTTTTTTAATGCGCTATCTGAAAGGAGCTATTTTGAAAGCCAGACACACCAAAACCAAAAAGAAAAACGTGAAGCCAACCGGCCCCGTCATTCCGGGAAGCCCCGTCCATCGGCTGTTACAGCTGCTTGCCAGATCAATTGTCAAAAAGTATGAACCGGACGACGCAGAACGGGATTCCCGTAAAAACTAAATTTTGGCCCAAAACGTGTCATAATAAATAGGATTATATGCAGCGTGTTAGCATTCAGGTGGAGCGGTTTTTCGGGGTACTCAACACGCTGCATATGATCTATTGGACTGAACCGCAGGGGCGTTTTCGACTATGGGGATTGAATGCCCGCAGGGTGAAAACAGCGTTCTGTTTTCTCTGTGATTGCGGGCATAATTCTCGGACGGGATCGTTCGCTCAAGTGTCGAGGCAGGCCGCTGTGGCGGGTTGTAATTGCCAGGACGGTTGTGCGGGGCGTCCCGAAGACGGGTGCCGTCACCGGCGCAGACCCCGACCGGAACACTCTATAAAGGGAGATCAAAACGAGGGGCCGGTTCTCTTGCAGAAGACTCATGAGGTATCACAGACCTCCCAGAGTTCGGAAGCCGGAAGCGAGGCACGAACCAAATATGGAGCAGGAAGTCGCTCCCAGCGGGAGTGCAATTCCTGCGACCTCTGGAGCGCGGCTTGACCACAGGAGGGACAGATGGCAGACGACTCACCGGGAACCGGAGACATTGCCCGGGGACGTTTTTCGCTCAGAGGTCCCGACCCTTCCAGCAGTCCGCGGCACAGCGCGATCTTCTCTGCCCGGAAGCGATTGGCCAGAAAGCCATAATGCCGAATCTTCATCAACCCGTCCGGAAGCACATGCTGCAGGAACCTGCGGAGAAACTCCGTAGCGGCGAGCGTCATCGTCCGCTTCCGGCTGCCTTGGGCGTAGTCTTTATAGCGGAACGTGACCTGTCCGTCTGCGACGTTCAACAGCCGGCTGTTCGAGATCGCCACGCGGTGCGTGTAGCGTGCCAGGTATTTCAGTACCGACTCGGGGCCGCCGAAAGGCGGCCGGGCATACACGACCCATTCGGTCCGCACGGACCGGTTGAGAAGACGCTTGAAGTCCTGGGGATCGGCGGCGGAAGCCAGCCGCCCGGGGAATTCCAGTTTCCCCGCGACATACGCCTGCTTGAGCAGGTCCAGAAACTTGCCGCGAAACAGCCGGCTGAGTACGCGTACGGGCAGGAAGAAATCGGCCCGTCCCGCGACCCAACGTGTGCGGTCGGGCGCCAGTCCGCCGGAAGGGACCACGCAATGCAGGTGGGGATGCGGCATCAGGGTCTGTCCCCAGGTATGCAGTACGGCCAGGAACCCGATTTCCGCCCCCAGGTGCCTGGGATCGGCGGCGACTTCCAGCAGCGTCTGGCTGGCTGCACGGAACAGCATCCCGTACATCAGCCGCGGGTTGGCAAGCGTCAGATCCACCAGCAGGTTCGGCAGCGTGAACACCACGTGGAAGTAGGGCACGGGGAGCAGTTCGGTCGCCCGCCGCTGCATCCACTGCGCACAGGCGGAACCCTGGCACTTGGGGCAGTGGCGATTCCGGCAGGAGTTGTAACTGATCTGTCGATGTGCACAGGAGCGGCACGTTTCCACGTGCCCTCCCATGACCGCAGTCCGGCAGTTCTGCAGCGCCCGCATGACGCGGCGCTGGGCAACAGACGTGGTATATCGCTTCAGGTATTCCGCGCCGTACTGCCGCACGACGTCAGCGAGTTCCCACCGGGGGCGCGTCATGAGTCCTCCTGGGGGGTGTCTGGCTGGTCCTGCTCATGGAGCAGATCCAGGGGACTGCGGGTGCGGCCGATTAAGTGGGTGGAAACGTGCGTGTAGATCGCAGTAGTCCGCTGACTCGCGTGCCCCAGGAGTTCCTGGATGACTCGCAGTTCCGTGCCGGCTTCGAGCAGATGGGTAGCGAAACTGTGACGGAGCATGTGCGGCGTGACGGCTTTGTCCAGGCCGGCTTCGTTGCGTGCGTCCCGGCAGACCTGTTGCACCGTTGATACGGCGATCGGCTTGACCCGTGAAGGACCGAGAAACAGCCAGTCGTCCGGACGGGCGGCCCACCAGTAGTGCCGCAGCATTTGCAGCAACAGGGGTGAGAGCAGCGTATAGCGATCTTTGTTTCCCTTACTCTGTACAACATGGATCACCATTCGCTGGCTGTCGATGTCGCACACCCGCAAACGCACTGCCTCGGAAATCCGCAATCCCGACGCGTAGGCCGTCATCAGGATGGTGCGGTGCTTGAAGGAGTGCACCGCCTGAAAGAAGCGGCGCACCTCGTCAAAACTCAGTACTTCCGGTAAATGCCGTTCGGGCCGGGGGCAGCGAATGTCGTGCACGATCTCGCCGCGTTGGAGCGTGTTCCGATACAGGAACCGTAGCGAGGCCAACACCTGCTTATAGGTTCCCCAGGCGACTTGCCGTTCCTGGACCAGATACAGCAGATAAGTCCGGATGGCCTCTGGTCCCAGGACTTCCGGGCTTTTACCGAAGTGCCGGGCAAAGCGGGATATGTTGTCGACGTAAAGATTGATCGTTTTCGGAGACAGGTTCCGCAGTTCCATGTCCTCGATCATGCGCTGCCGCAGTGGAGTCATCACTGGACCTTTCGTGAAACAGAGATTTCAGAGACCGGGAAGGTACTGAAACTATGCCTCACAAATGGCGGAAGCGCAAATCGGAATATTCGGAACAGGCCATACAGACGGACCGGGGTGCTACGTATACTTTGCAGTCCGGTGGGACGAGCCCTCAGCGGAGGGATCAATCACAGTTGCCGATCCCAGGCCTACCGCGAAGCGGTTTAGTTCAATTAATAGGGAATACATAGCTATTGAAATCGTTGAGCTGCTCTGTACCGGCAGTCTGCTTGATTGACGATGGAGTTAATGCCCTGATAAAAAGTCCCTTCGACAGAAAGGAGAACAATGATACAGAAACAAGATTTCATGTTGATCCGAGGGGCCCTGCAGTTCTGGTACGAAGAGATGGATCTCAAGGACGCAGACGTGTTCACGATCTATTCAGGTGGCCCCAGAATCAAGCCATCCTGGCAAGAAGAAGACATTCAACAACTTCGCCAGCAGTTGCTGGCAGCGCGGCTACGTTATGCTGTGTGCCGTTCTGATGCGGCCAGCATAAAGACTCCCCGTCTGTTTAACTCTCCGGAGGTTGCCAGACAGGCGATGGCAGACGCGTCTGACCGCCTGGGAGTCGTTCTGGTCGCCCCAGCGGTCTGAGCTCCCTCAAACCCCTTCCATCAGTTCGGCCAGGCTGATCTCGAGTGTCTTTGCGATCCGCTCAATATTTCGCAGGGACAGTTTCTCTCCCCCCGTTCGATCCCGCCGACGTAGGTCCGGTCCAGCTCACATACGCGAGCAAAATTCTCCTGCGAGTAACCTTGCTCTTTGCGCAGCTCCAGGACCCGCTGTCCAAATCTCACCAGGAGAGTTCTCCAGGATTCAGTGGGAATGCAGCAGAACATGCAGTCCCCCAATAAACGTAAAAACAAAATATTTCAGCTAGATAAGATTGGTAGGTTTTATGCACGAAGAAAATAACAAAACAATGGAAAGTCCCCAGAGCCAGTGGTGGCTGGCGAAGAATGGTGTGGCTGAAGGTCCTCTATCTCACCAGCAAATTAGAGATTCCTTACAGTCAAACAAAATCAGTCTGGCTGATTATGTTTACTCATCAGATTCGAAAGAATGGAAGCCACTGTCTGACTGGAATAACTTCGAGCCTGATACTGTAGATGCCGCTCTGCAATCTCCTCCAGCTCCCCCTCTGGAGAGCTATCCCACCGACCCTCTGATCACGAATCCCAGGCTGCCCGCCATGGCAAACTGGATCTGTATCTACACCCTCCTGGTATCTCCCTGGTTATGGGGGTTCTATGTAGTTTCAGATTTGACAAGTGGACTCACGTTTGTAGAAAACGCTCCCCTGGCCGGCGTGGATGCACTAGTAATGTTCGTCGATATGCTCACATCACTGTTTATCACCGTTGCCCTGTTCATCGGTGGGATGCGACTCCGAGCATTACGTCTTTCCGGAACCACGATCATTATTCTCAGTATCGTCGTGGCCGTTGCGGTACAGGTTCTGATGCTTTTCGGGGTGATGCTACTTCTCGCCATGTCTGATCCGATTCACTATGCCACTAAAACAGTGGCAGTCGAATTGATCGATTTCTTAGCTGTGATTGTCGGGTTGTGTGAAGCAGCCTTTATGGTCACTGCACTTCTCTGGCTGCGACGCAATGAACGGTCTCTCCCCTTAACCTGAGTAAGCGGTACAAACAGGACAGAGAATTATGTTGTTTCAATCTGGTAACAAAGAAAGGCTCTTATGAGTGATAATATGATTCCTGAAAATAGGGAAGCCACTGAATGGCGGTTTGATGACCAGGGCCTGCTTGCAGGCCCTTACTCTTATAATGAACTGATGGAATACGTTGAGCTGGATTACATCCAGCCTGATACGGAGATCATTCACCAGGACGGTAGGAAATATAAAGCATTCGAAATCGGATTATTTCCCGGATTCGTCCCTGTGATTCCAGAGCCTGCCAACGAGCAAAATAAAGTCCTCCCTTTGCCTGGCTGGAATTTCCTGGCAGGAGTGGCACTCTTGTCATGGATTACAGTCAACGCACTGGCGTTGATCCCAGGTGGTCACTGGTTCCACGGAGTGAAACCCTATTCGATGATTATTGGGGGCTGCGCTGTGCTATTGATTGGCTGTTACACGATGCTGACCGGAACAGCCCATGATTCCGGAGGGAACCCGGAACATAGACCGGTGGCCAACAGAATTGCAGGGCTGTTTGTAATTCTCATTGGTGTTTACTTGATCGGTGGTGGAATCAACTTCTTTTTACCCGTAGGTAAATAACTGGAGCCGTTGCTCAGAGAGTCGCTTCAGCTATTTGTATCCACCGAACCTAAATTATGACGAAAAACGCGTCATAATAGATGGAAGAAGAGAGAAAGAGCCAGGAGAAATGACAAGCTGGAAAAAATAAATATCAGGTACGCACGGTGATTCTTGCCACACTTTCGGGTGAGTCCCCATATCTAAATTTTGGCCTAAAACGTGTCATAATACATAGGGGATAGATTACCTATTGTACGATGGTAGTCGATCTCCAAAACAAATTCGTCGTCAGTAAAAACGCCCCGCATGCCACAGGTATGCGGGGCGTTTTGTGTTTTCACATCTCCAATAGAAAGGAGCCTTGCTTGGAATACATGGTTTTAACGTTCGTCTCTGTCGCCCTGTTGCTGACTGTCGTCTCTCTGATCAAGGAACGGCGGTTGCGGCTGGCGCTGCAGGGAATTCTCAGACACCTGATTCAACGCTGGAGGGCACATGGAAAAACCGACTCTACCAATCACACTAACACTGATCCTGTTGACCGGAGCCGGCTGTAGTTCCGACGAAAACAGTCGTGTGGCCGAACTGGCCACGCGGCAATTGGAGCGCCAGGCCGAACAGAACCAGCGCATGGCGGAACTCCAGCAGGAAGTCGCCTCTGGTTCACGGGAACTGGTGGAAGCGGATGCCAGATCCCGGCAGGAGATGGTCACCCTACAACGCGAGATGCAAACTGAGCGAAACGAGATTGGGCACCAGCGGGACCAGCTGGAAGCGGAACGCCGCGACATCGCCGACATCCGCCACCGTGATCCGATCATTGCCGCTGCGATCACCAGGGTAGCCATGGTGGTGGTTAGCCTGCTGCCCTTACTCATCTGCTGGTTGCTACTCAGTCAGAAAATCGAACCCGCAGACGAACAGCAAATGACAGAGCTACTGCTAGATGACCTGGTCTCAGCAGAACCGTGGCTGATGCCACCTGCAAATACAAATCCAGACAAACCACGGCTGACGGATTTCTCGCAGCCCCTCGATCCTGATGATCCCACAGAAAGGAGCACATGAAATGTCACATATTGTCACGATCCAGACAGAGGTCCGCGACGCGGAAGCACTGGGCCTGGCCTGCCGTCGACTCAATCTGGGCGAACCCGTTCACGAAAGCGTCACGCTGTTCAGCGGAGAAGTCACTGGCTACGCGGTCCGTCTCCCTGACTGGCGGTATCCTGTCGTCTTTGACGTCGAACAGGGCCAGGTCCGCTACGACAACTTTGAAGGCCGCTGGGGTGAGCCGACTCACCTCAATCGGCTACTGCAATCCTATGGCGTTGAAAAATGCCGTCTGGAAGCGCGCCGCAAGGGACATTCCGTCCTGGAAAATCGGCTCAGCGACGGTTCCATCAAACTCACCATTCAGATCGGAGAAGGCTAGTGAAAATCATTGAAATCATCATTTCAACCGACGGTCAGTCCCGGATCGAGACCCGCGGCTTTACCGGTTCCCATTGTCGGGATGCCAGTCGGTTTCTGGAAGGAGCTTTGGGAAAAGTCTCCTCGGAACAGCTGACTGCCGAATACCACCAATCCATTCAACACCAACCCAACCAACTCAAACAGGAGAATTAGCTTTCAATTCACAACACATACAGGAATTACCTGAACGAATTGACGGAGCTCCCTCACGGGTGCGTGTGTTGGTGGTCGTCGAAGGGACACACGACATCAAGTTCCTGAGACGCATCTCGGCACTTCTCCATTCTGCGCATCCCGCACTGCCTGATCTGGCCGCAATGGAACGTAATAGAGAACTTATCTTCCTGCCGATCAGTGGGCATCCTCAAGCTTGGATTAGACGACTTTCGCCACTCAATCTGCCAGAGTTTCATTTGTACGATCGCGAGCAGTCACCGGTTACAGAACAACGTCTGGAGACCGTCGACAGGATCAACCAACGCTCTCGTTGCCGCGGCATGTTGACGCAGAAACGGAGTCTGGAGAACTATCTGCATCCCCACTCGATTCAGGTTATCACTAATGTTCCACTGGAATTCGATGACCATGCTTGTGTGGCAACTCTGGCAGCACAACAAGTTTTTGAGAGCAGTCATGGAAAATCCACCTGGCAACGGCTCACTCGTCGTGCTCGGGTGCGACTAACGAATCGGGCCAAGCACTGGCTCAACACCAGTGCCGTTGAGGAGATGACGGTCCCCCTGCTGCAGGAACGTGATCCGGACGGAGAAATCATCTCCTGGCTGGAGACGATCCATCAACTGGCTGAGACCGCTTAAGCACACTTCACACACCTATTTCTTTCAACCTAAGAGGAACACTTATGTTACTAACCGAACGACTGGCGGAGAACGTACGCGCCTGCTTTACCGGGATCTGGATTCAGAGCCACGAACATGACGAGGCGTTGTTGGAAATTACCCGGCTCTGCCACAGTGAAGACTGGGGCTTGCTCTCTTGGGATATTGACCGGGGGCTACAGGGAACGCAAGCCATTGAAGAGAGTGATGCGTCGTACCCTGATCCCCTGGCAGCCATACACAGCCTCAACAGCCAGGCCGATTCAGATCGGCCCACGCTGCTCGTCCTCAAGAATTTCCACCGCTTTATTAACTCTCCCGAAATCATCCAGGCACTGACGCAACAGATCGGTCTGGGAAAGCAAACCCGAACCTTTGTGATCATACTATCCAGTCTGATCCAGATTCCCCCGGAACTGGAAAAGCTGTTCGTCTGTCTGGAACACGATCTCCCCGACCGGAGCCAGCTGGAGGAGATCGCTCGCAGCATTGCCACGGAACCCGGCGAACTACCGGAAGGAACGGAACTGGAGCGTGTTCTGGACGCTGCCTGCGGCCTGACCCGCTACGAGGCAGAGGGTGCTTTCAGCCTCTCCCTGGTACGACACGGACGCATCGACGTCTCCGTCGTGCTGGAGCTGAAGGCTCAGACGCTGCTAAAAAGCGGTCTGCTAACGCTCCACAGCGGCTCGGAATCATTTGATGACCTGGGAGGCCTGGAATCTTTAAAAGCCTTTTGCCGGCGTGCGCTGCGTCCCAGATCACAGGAATCATCCCATGTTCGTCCTCGGGGCGTTCTGCTGTTGGGAGTTCCCGGGACCGGGAAAAGTGCCTTCGCCAAAGCACTGGGAAAAGAGACCGGAAGAGCCACACTGACACTCGACGTGGGAGCCCTGATGGGCGCGCTGGTCGGTCAGACCGAGGAGCGAACAAGACGGGCGCTCCGCATCGTTGATGCGATACAGCCCGCCGTCCTGTTTATCGATGAGGTCGAAAAGGGGCTGAGCGGGGCCACCTCGTCCGGACAGTCCGACAGCGGTGTTTCCACACGCATGCTGGGGACACTTTTAAGCTGGCTGAACGACCATACTTCAGACGTGTTCGTGGTCTGTACTGCCAACGACATTTCAAAACTTCCTCCCGAGCTGATCCGTGCCGAACGCTTTGACGGTCTCTTCTTTCTGGATCTGCCCGGAGATTCACAGAAGCAGGTGATCTGGAACATCTATCGAGAACAGTATGGACTCACAGAGGATCAGAAGCTGCCCGAAGACCGACACTGGACCGGTTCCGAAATCAGGGCTTGCTGTCGCCTGGCAGCCCTGCTGGATGTCCCGTTAACCCAGGCTGCTGAAAACGTGGTCCCCGTGGCCGTCACTGCCGCAGAATCAGTGGCTCGACTCAGACGCTGGGCCAGCAACCGTTGCCTGTCTGCAGAGCAGCCGGGCGTCTTTGTTCACGGAGAGCGGTCGGAAGGCCGAGCGCAGCGCAAACTCTCCCGTGATCCCCGCAGAAACTAAACCTGACTTTGAATCAAGGAGAAATGATGACTATGGCTACGATAGAAGAAGTGGAAACTCACCACGATCCCATCGACCGTCTCAGAGCTACGATGTGTGCCACGCGGGTCAGTTTTGAATGGTTCGGTACCCGGAAGTCGCTCACACGTGACCAGAAGGCCCAGGCCGCCGAATCGTTTGGGGCGGAAGGAGCGTTCCTGAGTGCCGGCAAGAAGCTGCTGGATACAGGGCATCCCCGTTTTCGGGCCGTAAGTGCCGTTCGTAACCAGGTACGGAAATACTGGACCTCGGTCAGTCTCCCCTTTCCGGAACCGGGCATCCGCTTATTGCGACACGATACTCTGACCGCCTTCCAGGAACAGATGCATCGGTTTACGGAGGAACTGGCCGAGGCGGTTGCGGAACTGGATGAACAATACCTGTCCATGAAATCGGCGGCCCGGGAGCGTCTGGGAAGTCTGTTCAATGACGATGATTACCCCACAACGCTGGTAGGGCTATTCGAAGTGACCTGGGAGTTCCCCAGTATCGAACCGCCGAATTATCTCAGACAGCTCAATCCCGAACTCTACGAACAAGAGTGCCAGCGCGTGCAGTCGCGATTCGAGGAGGCGGTCCGGTTGGCGGAAGACGCTTTTCTGGATGAGTTGTCGAAACTGGTGTCGCATCTGACAGATCGCCTGAGTGGACAGGCCGACGGCCGTCCCAAGGTCTTCCGGGATTCTGCCATCGGCAACTTGCACGAGTTCTTTGAACGTTTCCGGTCGTTGAATGTGCGGTCCAACGAGCAACTGGATGCCCTGGTCTCTCAGTGTCAGAACATTGTGGAGGGAATTCAACCCCAGGAACTGAGGAAGCGGGACGCCCTCCGGCAACAGGTGGCTTCCGAACTGTCGGGCGTCCAGGCTGCCCTGGATGGCCTGCTGGTCGACCGGCCGCGGCGTCAGATCATACGGACTCCGAAGTGAGGATGTAACATGCAACTCATCATCACACCTGAAGGACAAGTCCGCTGCATTTACGCGGAAGACATTGACCTGGCCGCCATCGGTCGACTGCAGATCTCACGCGGCTCGTTTGTTGAACCGAATGCGGCTGGTCAATGGATCGTCGATCTGTCCCCCGTCCAGGGACCGCGGCTGGGGCCGTTTGCGCAGCGGAGTGCGGCCCTGCAGTCAGAAGTTGACTGGTTGGAGCAGCACTGGCTCACTCCCAGTCCTTGAAAATGAAATAACCCCCAAATGTGCCCCGGTCTTGCAGAATTGTCGCTGCAGGGCTGGGGCTTTTTTTATTTAACCTATGCTTTAAAGGAGACATTAGATGAAACAGTCAGACTTGAATCGGGCCGTCGCCCTAGCTACCGGCGAGACAATCGCCACCGTCAAACGCCTGGGCTTTTTATTAGCGGAACCCCAGGAAACCGTTGATCCGGATTCGGAAACATCGGGACCGCTGGTCATCGATTGGGACGAACTGGAAAACCAGCGAATGGCTCCACAGACAGAGGGATTGAATCATGTTCCTTCATGGGTGTGATCTCGAGATCATTCGCTGCTCCAGCCAGGCAGCTGGTCCCTTCCAATCAAATCGACTGCAGATGCTCCATAGTGGGCGGCATCGGGGACGACGTGCCGTTAAGTCTCGGCGCAGAAAACGACGTCGCAAACGAAAGTCGCTTAGTTAAAGCATTACTTCTTATTAATACATCTCCAAATCAATTCCAGAAAGGAATGCTATGAAAGTTTTATTGATTAACAACGATGGTGGCGGATTCGCGGACTACATTGAAGTCGCCGCGGGAACCACGGTCGCTCAACTGTTCGAACAACGCATGCCGGATGCGAACGCCTCGGACTATCTGATCCGGGTCAATCGCCAACCGTGTCCTCCCGATCAGCCGTTACAGGACGGGGACCGGATTTCGATCACTCCGACAAAAATCGAGGGTGCGAAAGGCTAGCCTTTTTAGAAGTGAATTATTTTGTCTCTGACAGGCTGTCGGGATCACGGTCCCGATAGCCTGTCTTCTATTAATGTAAAAGGAGTAAACGAATAATGAAACAGAGTTTGAAAACGGTCTGGCGGATGGCCAGTCTCATTGAGCAACAACTCGGCTCACAGGGAAGTGAGTCAAATATCGCGCTACCGGAAGCGGCCTGGCTGAGCTGTCTGCGATTGATCCGTATGCGACAACAGGTACAGGAACGGGGTTGGTTCCGTGCTGCCTCCAAGCTGAAGCGGGTACTGATACCTGATGTCATCCAGCTGACTCAACATCTGGTAACTTTACAGCAGGAACTGGAGTCAGCCACTGCTGAAAATCCTGTCTCTGTGATCCGCACCATCTTCGAAGATCTGCTGGCCCTGGAAGAGGAGTTTGGTGAATACAGCATTGATCTGAAAAGTAAGACGATTTCGGTGGTGACAGAGCCAATTGTGCTGGAAGGCGTCTATCTGGGGGCGTTTGAGATTCGGCTGGAGTTTGCAGATCTCAATTCAGACTCACACTTTCACTACCAGGTGTTTGCTCAAGATCCACAGCCGCCGATCACCGATGATGCAGTCACGCATCCGCACGTGCAGTCTGACAACGTCTGTGAAGGAGACGCCCGTATGCCCATCAGACGCGCCCTGGATCAGGGGCGGCTGCTGGATTTTTTCGTGCTGGTGTCCCGTTTGTTACGCACTTACAACCCGGAAAGTCCCTATGTCGCCCTCAGCGACTGGCACAGTGCAGAATGCAGTGATTGTGCGGATGTCGTTACCACAGATGAGCAGACTCACTGCACCAGTTGCGAAAACCGCTTGTGTCGGCAATGCGCCAATCGCTGTAGCGGCTGTAGTTCCTCATTTTGCCACGACTGTTCGACCCGCTGTGAAATCTGCCGTGATGACTGTTGTGAATCCTGCCTGAAAGAGTGTGGACTCTGTGGTTCCAACTGTTGTTCAAATTGCCTCGATAATGAAGAAAGGTGCCCGATCTGTGAAACACAGGAAGACGAAGAAACGTACGAACCGGACCAGGAAACCACATCGCCGGAGACGGTCCCCCCTGCCGGCGCTCCGCTTTAGCCCAACCGCCTGGGCCAAACTGCTGTTTTTGCGTGATTATGGACATACGGAGGTCGGCGGCTTTGGAATCGCGGCCTCGACGGATTTGCTGCTGGTCCAGGACCTGCAACTCGTGAAACAGACCTGCTCGCTGGTCCATGTTGCCTTCGATGATGAAGCGGTGGCGAATTTCTTTGACGATCAGGTCGATGCAGGACTCCGCCCGGAGCAGTTTGGTCGGATCTGGATCCACACTCATCCGGGAGCTTGTCCGGAACCCAGCCCCACTGATGAGGAGACCTTTGAACGCGTCTTCGGTCGTTCTGACTGGGCCGTGATGTTCATCTTGGCGCGGCAGGGGCGATCATATGCCCGCCTGCGGATGAATTCTGGTCCCACATTTGAATGTGAGATTTCAGTCAGGCGGGATTACTCTGAGCCCTTTCCAGGCTGTGAACCCGAATGTTGGGAAGGGGAATATTTAACGAACGTGCATCCGGAGCAACGCCAACCCGGCCGGCCGTTATCGGCGTTCGACAATTTTGAATGGGATGCGGACTGGTTTTTCAATGAACCTGATAGGGAAGGAGACTTGAAGTGACAAATACAACGATAGACCGTTTTCAGAGCCAAAGTAGTCTGGTACCCGCTGAACGGCTTTCACAGATTTCGGTGACTGTCATCGGTGTGGGAGCCATCGGACGACAGGTGGCCCTGCAGCTGACGGCGATCGGGACACCGCGGATTCAGCTTGTTGATTTTGATTTGGTCGAATTGACCAATATCACGACACAGGGATATCGGAGACAGGATCTGGGATCAGCTAAAGTCGAAGCAACAGCTCAGGCGATCCGGGAGCTCGATGATTCGGTTCAAGTGGAGACAGTTTCGGATCGGTTTCGTTCGTCTATCAATACAGGAGAGGCTGTTTTCTGCTGTGTGGATTCGATCTCTGCCCGTGCGGCGATCTGGCGATCCATCAGCAGAGAATGTGCGTTCTGGACAGATGGCAGAATGCTGGGAGAAACGATCCGAGTGCTGACTGCCACAAAGAATTCTGGAATAGACCAGTATTCAGAGACACTCTTTCCTCAACCCCAGGCTCAGGCGGGCAGTTGTACCTCACGCAGTACTGTGTATGCAGCCGGCATCGCAGCGGGACTGATGGTGCATCAGTTTTGTCGCTGGCTGCGTGGAATATCCTTAGAGCACGATATGACTCTAAATCTGTTGGCAGGCGAGACTGTAGTAAATTGACAACTTACGATACTATTTTCTCTATCATCCTATAACGCAATAACCAGAACAGGCAGGCCACCTTTGAAGGTGGTCTGCCTGCTTTTTTTAGCTATCAGAATATTTTAGTCATCATGGAATTCCCAACGAGGGCAGTATGGCTTCCAGTTCTTTAAAGCTTGTTGTCTCCGTATGTCAATAACGTTCCTCTTAACCCTGGGAGCATTATCGTTCCACAACGCACTGCAATTCATATCTCAGCTTTCCGTTGAAGGATTCAATGTAACCGCTTTCCCAAGGACTGCCTGGCCCAATGAACAAAGTCTTCACTTCGCCCCTGTGCAGCCAATCACGCACCCGCTCAGCCGTGAACTCGGGACCATTGTCACTGCGAATATGGTCCGGGACTCCACGACGCACAAACAGGTCACTGAGGTGTTCCAGAACACTTTCGCTGTTCAACCTCCTTTCGACATCAATGCACAGGCACTCTCTGGTATATTCATCGAGCACGGTCAACATCCGGAAGGCCCGACCATTGTGCGTGCGACAATGCACAAAATCGTAGCTCCTGAAATGATCCCGGTGCCGGGGACGTAGCCGGACACAGGAACCATCATTGAACCAGAGTCGACGACGTTTCTGCTGTTTTTGTGGGACTTTCAGGCCTTCCTGTCTCCAGAGTCGTTCCACGCGCTTGTGATTCACTTTCCAGCCTCGCCGTCCCAGTAACTCGGTCACCCGACGGTAACCATAACGGCCGTACTGACTCGCCAGATCGATGATCTCCCGAACCAGCCGAGGTTCATCTGAAGGGACCACAGGCTGCCTCCGTTGCGTGGAACGGGATTGTCCCAGGACACGACAGGCACGGCGTTCCGAAACCTGATCGTGTCCCAGGGAATCTCTTACGGAATTCACAACCTTTCAGAGAAACACTGCTGAGATGACCTTCTCCCCGATTCTTGATCCATGTGGAATGCGAGAGATTTTGTTATCTTGTATTCTGGAAAAGGATCAGATCTATGAAACGAAAACGCTACACAGAAGAACAAATCGCTTTTGCTTTACGCCAGGCTGAATCAGGAACCACAGTGGCGGAAGTGACCCGCAAGATGGGCATTTCCGAGCAGACCTTCTATCGCTGGAAGAAAAAATATGCCGGGATGGGGGTGGCTGAACTGCGGCGTCTGAAGCAACTCGAGGAAGAAAACAAGAAGCTGAAACAGCTCGTGGCCGACCTCAGCCTCGATAAGAAGATGCTGCAGGATGTCGTCCAGGGAAAGGTATGAGGTCTGATCGTCGTCGCGTAGTGGTGAAGCGGCTTCAGGCAGGTTATTCCCAAAGCGAACGTCGTGTTTGCAGGGCGTTGAACTTTCCACGAACCAGCCACCGCTACAAAAGTGTTCGAGACGAGAGGACCGAATTACGTATCCGGTTACGTGATCTGGCCCGTACCCGCGTGCATTACGGTTATCGGCGGTTGCATATCCTGCTTTCGCGAGAAGGTTGGCACGTCAATCACAAGCTGGTGTACCGGCTCTATGTCGAAGAAGGCCTGCAAATGCGTCGAAAACGCCCCCGGCGGAATCGGAGCTGTCAGGTCCGGAAAACACGTCAGCAAGCCAGTCGCACCAATGAGAGTTGGAGCATGGACTTTATGGCCGATCAGCTGTTTAACGGGCAGCGGTTCCGACTGTTGACGTTAGTCGATAACTTTAGTCGTGAGAGTCTGGCCATACAGGTGGGAACACGGCTGACTGGAGATGAAGTGGTGGCAGCTCTGGATCGCGTCAAAGAGGCCCGAGGCTGTCCTCAGTCAATCCGCGTGGATAACGGCCCTGAGTTCATTTCGAAGAGTCTGGACTGGTGGGCTTACTTCAACAAAGTGACTCTGGATTTCAGTCGACTGGGAAAACCAACCGACAATGCGTATATTGAATCGTTCAACGGGCGAGTTCGCCAGGAGTGTTTAAACCAGCATTGGTTTTTAAGCCTGGCAGACGCTCAGGAACAAATTGACCAGTGGCGGCTGGACTATAACGAAAACCGCCCACACAGCTCGCTGGGAAATCAGACCCCGGTGGAGTTCGCGAAAAAATCATCCCTGGCGCGCCAGGGATGATTTTAACTTGGATCTCTAACATTCCAACTGGTACAGAGTTGGGGGCAAGGTCAAGAGACCCCAATGCTCTCATAACAACTGGTATGGAAATGGGGGGCTGTCAAGAGATCTGGATGATGCCCTGAATGAACTGAAACGGTTCGTCTCCATTCATGAAAAACCGCTCCAAAACTGGCGAGTTGGAAGAAAACATCCCCGAAGGATTGACCGTATTTACCATTCCTGGCGGACATCGCAAGCGGATGCGAACCATGAACATGCTGGAACGTCAGAATAGGGAATTAAAACGACGCTCCCGGTGGCGGGACTGTTTCCCAATGAGGAGTCGCTGCTGAGACTGGTAACCGCGGTACTGGTGAAACTCAGCGACGACTGGGAAACCGGCATGAAATACTTGACGATTTAATACTGATCAGCGAAACCGAAGGTCCCGGGAATTTACAGAATGTTTGTTGCTTTATTGGAGAAGACGAGTTTAGATTTTATTGAGGCATCGCTCCGATGTCCGAAACGAATCATGATTATCTTGAAAACAACTTCCGATCAGGAATAGCCTCATCGAAAACCGTACGCATTCGGCGTATTGTCGGTCCAGTTATTCGTAGTTCGGTTGCGTCCCGCAGAGCTAAACTCTGCTTCACTGGTACAAAATCATTGTATCTTACCAGATTTCATAATAGCGACTTGAATTTCTCAGAGGTAGATATCAGAAAACCTAACCTGCAAAAAGTCTGGTGAAGAATCATATTCTTTTTACGTTAAAATCCATTTTTAAATGAATATACTTGCAATGTGAACTTGTAGATAGTAATGATATACCAACTAAACATGGCACATGACCCAATAACCACCACTGTTTAATAGGTCAGATCTATTAAATACCGAATATGAGGTCAGAGTATCAGTACTACATTTTTTAAGCTCAAGAATGTTACAAAAAATAAATTCAAAAAACTCGATATACAGTCTACTTTTAGCTCTCATTTCAAAGGGAATTAATTTTTATTACTGTGTTCTTGCTTTGGTGATATTTTTTTTAAGTTCACTAGTATACTATTTCACCACTTCAGAACCGATAGCACAAGAAATTAGAAGATCAGCTAACCATGTCGCTTCATTTAAAGGTAATCTAACCATTCAGAATGTAGTAGATCTTGGAAGAATACCTCCTGAAAGCAAATCAGTTGGTCGTTTTTCAGTGAAAAATGAGAATGACTTTCCAGTAAGAATTAAAAACATTTCAGCCAGTTGTGGTTGTACGGTTGTTGAGAGCTACGATCCAATTGTACCAGCAGGATCTGAGATTTTTATCCAGTTTACATTAGGAACTTCACGTGCAAACCCTTATTCAATTTCAAAAAATATCGCAGTAATTACTGAAGGATTCAGTAGTGATGTGCAGTTAAAAAGTCAAGTTCAAGTCATTGCAACAGTAGATAAATCATTGGGTATTGATATTGTGCCTCGGATTGTTCGAGTAAATCCTAAGGTAAATGATACTCTGAAAATAACGGTGACAGGAGCAAAAACTCTAGTTTCTGAATTTCCAAATGAATTAAACTTGGCTAACGAAGATTCTCTTACCTTTAATTTGCCAAATATTATATCTTCTGGACAAGTAGTCTCTAAAGATTGCAAACTAGTTGGATGCATTGATCGTAACCGTTTCATTAGAAGTAAATCGCTCAATGTGAAGTGGGCTTTCAAGGGAAAGCAATGCGATCTAACAATACCGATAGTGATTGAAAATTCGAATAATATTCGTATTAATCCAGGAATTATCAGGCTGCCAGATTCCAATTTCAACAAAGGGGCCAGTTTTACTCTTAATAGTATTGACGGTTCGGATATTAGAGTAGTTGATGTTACTCCATTAGGCCGTCAGGATTGGAATTCTACTTACGATATTGATTCAAGCACTGTCAAGGTTACTCTCTCAAAAAATGGATGTGTTCAGCTTAAATCAAATCACAAGCATCTTTTGAAATTAACATTGAAAACAGAAGGTGGCGAAGAATTGATTTTAAAACTACCAATTCTTCATGGTTCAATCAGAAAATAACAAAAAAGGAGCCTCAAATGTCATTTGTCTCGGCAAAAAACAGCGTGATTTTATTCTTCGTGGTACTTCAATTCTGCATTTACGCAACAGCGAATCAATGTAGCATACTATATGCTGAATGTACAAATACAACTCCAGACTACTGCTGTGTTGTCCAAGTTGGCTGTCCAGGACTTGAAGATGATGGAACGTGTTACCATTTAAATGGTCGTTATATGAAAGTCAAATCAAAAGTTGCTGCCAGTTTCTGTATGAACCAACACGTTGTTGAAGCTGATCCTAAACTCTATAATCAATGCGGCATTGACCCCGCAGATATGGTACCCTGCGCAGAAATTTGGATGTGGCCCGCTCCAGCCACAGATTGTGATGACTCTGGTTTTGAACTACCCGCTTATCGAACTATTGCTAATTGTTGTGGGTGGCAATGTGTTTTTACCGTTTAAAATTAAGAATTACCATTCTTGGTCTCACCGTCCAACATGATGTGCTTACAAGAAATGGGGTTTTCGTGTATGCTTTATGACGATTAATTGAGACCTATTACACTATACCTTGACTGGGAATACGGAATTTTTTCGTTTTACAATCGTTATTTTTATATCTGAAATCTCTATTACAACTAAGTTAAGGTTATATCACATTTAATGCTGGAAATTACTATGTGGAAAATACTTATCCTTGGCTTCGTCTTTTTTCAATACGCCAGTCAAATAGCGTGTTGTCAAGATGATTCAATTACTGCAGCAAAAGCTGCATGGCAAAACAAAGTTGAGCAACTTACCAGACTCACTGTTGACTATTCATTTAAAGTACAAAGGTTCCCGGCAGAAGAAGAGAACAGTGATATTAAACTTGATGATGGAGCATCTATTTCAATTCGCACCGAGAACACACATGGTACTGGGGGGATATGGCGCGATGGCAAACAGTGGAGAGTGTATCGGAATTTAGATGACTCTTTAGACATCAATAACAATATTTATTATAAGAAATACATTGCTTCAAACTCTACCAATCGATATGAGAAACTTTATATTTTCTCTGGAGATAAACAGATAAGAGGTTCTATATCTGATTTACCTGACCTTCCAGATGAACAACATTTCAATATAGCGATCGGCTTTAAGTTGTTAAGAGAAAAAGAGTGGATTGATAAAGAATTCATTCAAGCATGCGAAGGCCTAAACAATGCTGATGGATCTGTGTCGCTCGTTCACAAGCCAAAGGACTCCCACAAACGTTATATCTTTAAATTTTCACCAGTAGACAATTACGCACTTATTTCTTGTGAAGGTTTCTCTCCTAAAGGAATGAAATTCTTTTCTGCAAATATGGAAGATTTTATTGACGTTCAATCTTATTATTTGCCACAGAGTGCAACAATAACTTTCTTTCGTATGGACGGAACAATTCGTGATGAGTTTACCTATGCAGTCTCTAGATATAACACCAACGAAGAGCATAATTTTTTGATCAATTGGCCCATTGGGGCAATTGTTGCTGACGCTCGAACTGGAGCTAATGTCGAGATAAAGACCCGCCCACAGCGCCTTGATGAAGCAATACTCGAAGAAGCAAAGAAAGAAATAGATCAAAAGATTAAAAAACCTCTAAGAAATACATCCCCTTTATCAGACTCCACTGCCCAATTTCGTTGGATATTTATTATTTCTATAAATATTATTCTAGTTTTAGTCTTGTTGGTATTTGGTATAAGAAAAAAGCTTAAAAAATAATAAATAGGGAATTAACTCAAGTAAGATTAGTCTAACCAGTTTGACCTTCTTCCCCCCCTGGTATGGCTCCCTTAACTTCATCCATGCGGAATGACCTGTCCCCCCCTTAACCACGTCCAGAACTTGATATACTAATCAGGATTCTGGACTAATTGAGGATGAGGCAACATGCCCATGACCTGCCTCAAAAACCTGTGCCAAGTCTCATGAAGGTTGGTTTATGTAATTTCGCTGTGCAGTTGGAATGAGGGCGCAGCCCGATTGGAAACTGCACAGCGACTCGAAAACTCCGCCAGCGTAACATATCCCAGCGAACTGTGTGGGCGTTGTCTGTTGTAATCTTCCTTCCAGCCAGCTGTGAGCCTGCGGGCTGTTCCCAGATTCTCAAACAATTCGACTGCCAGGAATTCATCTCGAAATCGACTGTTGAAACTTTCAGCATAACCGTTTTCCCAGGGGGCTCCCGGCTCGATATACAACGAGTTAATCTCCAGTTGACTCAGCCAGCGTTGAATTGCTCTGGAAACAAATTCCGGACCGTTGTCACTCCGGCATTCCTCTGGAAGAAAACAGTTCAGCCAGAGTATCAATCACATCCTCGCTGCGAATGCTCCGATCTACCTTAAATGCCAGACACTCCCGGGTAAATTCATCGACTATGGAAAACAACTTCAGGGAACTGCCCGATGAGGTTCGGTCAAACACAAAATCCCAGCACCAGACATGATCTTTCTGTTCTGGCCGCAGCCGGTGACAGCCATTAGGAGAGTCACCGGTCCTGCGACGTTTTCTCTTCTTTTGAGGCACTTTCAGCCCTTCCCGACGCCATAAACGGTACACACGGGTGAAACTGGCGTGCCAGCCTTCCCGCTGCAACAGCCTGGCGATCCGGCGATAGCCGAACCGGGGCCGTGACCGCACCAACTCATACATGCGTTTGACCAGGGACGGCTGATCACTGCGTGGGCTCGACTGGTAACGCTGAGTGGAACGAGGCTGATCCAGAACCACACAAGCTCTCCGCTCAGAGACACGGAACTCATTCTGGATCGCTTTGACGGCAGCTCGTTTTCGGGAAGGGCTTTCCAGTTTCCCTCCGAGATATATTTCAGCATCTTGTTGTCCAGAGACAAACCAGCGACCAGTTCTTTCAGTCGTTTATTCTCATCTTCCAGTTGTTTGAGACGCTTGGCTTCTTCCGATTTCATGCCGCCATACTGATTCCGCCAGCGCAGATAAGTCGATTCACTGACTTCCAGGATCTGCAGCACGGATGCCAGATCTTTACCGGCATTCAGCATCGCATCTGCATCACGCAGCTTGCGGACAATCTGCTCGGGGTTGTGACGTTTTCTTCGCTTGTTCATCAAAAGTTCTCCTCGTCAAAAGGACGCTAAGAACCTTCATAACATTTGGGCCAGTTTTTGAAAAGCAGACCAGAACGCTGGAGAGGAGATTACAACTCCATCAGGCCGCACAGTTCACTGGGCTACAGAGCCCCCGTACCGGAAGCGAAGCTGTTCTGCTCGCCTGTTTCCGCTCCGCTCCAACAGGCGAGCAGAACAGCCATTGAGACAATAGAACACTGAGTCTTGTGACTGGTGTCATTCTCGGGGGCAGGTTAAATCAGACTCTTTAACACGAAAGATATAGATGGAGTACCCGGCTGTACCAACATGTTCTTTTTCTTGGAAATAAGAAAAACCGATAATGCGCTGTTGCCAATCGTAGCTCTTCAAATAGTTGACACTAATAGCATACCAACCTGGGGGTAGTTGGAAGTCAGGATTCTGATCTATATTCGATGGAGGCAATTGGTAGTTGATTCCCAAGTCCCTTGGATCAAAGTAACCGTAATAGTACAAGTAAATTGGTTTAGCCTCTGGGTGGCTCTCAATCCATTCATTTAGGAACAGTAGATCTTGTCCCCAGTCGATATTACTATGGAGTAGGTGAAAATGCCCGTTCCTTGGACCACCAATAAGTTCATTAAAATAGGATAGTGAGTGAGGAAATATCCACAAACTACTGCTGATAGCCCAAGCAAGGCTGCAGGTTGTCAATATAGCGGCTAGCCTTCTTTTTTCAACAAACCCTAACGCCAATTGTCCCATCCAAATGAAAGCGTAGGGGAAAGCAGGTAGAACATATCGCATATGTTGATTTATGCCTGTTTGTGAGCTAACTAGAATCAAAATGGCCAAAGCAGGGATTACTAAGACAAAACTATCCTGCCTGGAAAATCGATTAGATTTTCCAGGCAATAAGGCATGAATAACTGTTAAAACAAAAAGCACCCAAAATCCTAACGGAACCTTGATTGCCAGTGCATACAGATAATAGTACCACCAGCCTCTCTTTCGAAATTTACCGCGCAAAAAAGACACGTTGTTAAAAGCTTCAAAATCTTTTTTCTGAATGTCAATCCCAAGCAAGTAATTGCGAGGAAGTGGTATCGGCAATTCTCCAATCCAGAAATCTTGAAAGCGATTCTTTTTCACTGAGCTTAAACAATCCTCATTATTATCGATGGTAGTCAATGCCTCACTGACAAACGGAAACGCTTTGAGCTGTGTGAAGGAGCCCTCGAAACCATAGCCCAGATTCAGCAGATAGATACCTAAAAGCAGAATAGTTCCCAGCTGCGAAAGCTGTCGATACCAAGAAGTGTTAGGAGTAGTTGTACTACTGCTGATCCAGACCAACCAGATCAGAGGCCAAAGCCCAAAAAGAATAATCCAGGTAGACTTGGAAAGTTCCGCTAGTCCCAAAACAAGACCAGCGATTACTGCCTTCGTCCAGTGGGGGGATTGCAGCCATTTCCAGAATGAATACATTGCTGCTAGTCCTAAGGCAGTGGCTCCGCAGTCCGGTGTAATACATTGTCCGTGTGCGATAATGTTTGGGGAAAAACACCAGAGCGTCAGAGAAAAGAGTCCAGCCCAGGGGCCATATAAGTCTCTCGCCCAGCAATAACAGATATATCCTCCCAAGAGTGAGAAGGGGATACATGCCCATCTGGCAAGTGTCAGATACCAAATAAACTTTGTCCCATTCACCTTAATAAACTGTGTCCCAAGAGTAAAAACCGGTCGCGCTCCTGGCGCCTCATAAAATTCACTCCATTGGTATTTTACATCAGTTGTAAGTACAGGGAGGGCAGCCACCAGGCGTACCAAGGGAGGATTGACACGATAAAGTTCAAATCGAGCAAACTTCCAATGACTGAGGCCGGCAACCAAATGGGCATGTTCATTCCAATTAGGGCTATGCTTTGTTGAACTCCAAGCAAGCAGTCCTGCGTGTACTGTCAATAGCAAGGCCACCAAGACTTTGACGGTTACTGACGACGCGTCCTGCGATTTTTCATCTGACTTTTGCGTGCTTGTCTGCGACATCACCTGGCCTCTGAACTCTGGCCCTCTGCTGAATGTTGTTTCTCAGGGGACAGGCAACGTTTCAGATAAATTAGCCCGACCGCGGTTAACACCAGTTGCCAAGATTGTTTTTATAATCAAGAGTATTTCAGTTATTTCTGTGCAGAAGGTGATCCAAAGGAAGACGTCGCTGGATCTTGGAACGAATATGAAGAGGATGATGAGTAAAATTATTTAACTTTAGCTATATTAGTCCCTCGTGCCTCATGGGGGCAAAAAATGAAAATGTTATCTGTTGAGTAGTTGGCGGCTTTGAGGACCAGGATGGGATTGGCGTAACGCAGACCAGAACCAATCATTTCACTGGTCCGTAAGACTGATGCCAACGCTGACATAATTGGAAATATGAAGGCAATTTACCTACAACGGCATCGCAATATGAAGTCAACACATCTTTCTGACAGCAATATAGTTATAATACAAAAGTAGTGTCCCTTCAATCTATCATTTTTAGATTCAAAACCTCTTGGGGGTTCAAGTGAAGTTCCCCCTCCGGTACTATCAAAAACCCGACAGGGAAAAGGTGTGAACACCTTATCCCTGTCGGGTTTTTGTGTTTGAGACAACCTGAAAACAGGCAAACCCGCTCTCCCCAAAGAGCCCAATGCCAGGGCTCCCGCATTACAACAAGCTTTGCAACATCTCTAAGCCCGCATTTCCCATTTGCCCCCCTGCGTTTTGACATAAGATTTGCGTCAAGCACTACAAAACAAGGGTATTCTACCAATTCATGCCATACTCACAGGGGGCCCCAATGGGTGAAGCGAAAAAGGACGATTTGCGGGTCGGTTTTGACAGTCGCTTGAAGCTGAAATTTTCCGCAGGCGTTCAATCCGCTCTGGTCTCTCTGCTAAAGATGATCTATATTGGGCCTGCGCGACAAAATGGAATTTTGTCATTTGAACAGAAAGGTTCCCGGCATGGATCGCTGTCTTCCGTTCCTCATTCTGACCCAACTCGTTTTCAGTATTAGTGCCAGTTCCACTACTGATGCTGCAGAAACGCGGCCTCTCACGATTAAGGAGATCAACCAGATCTGGCAACAGCGTCGCGAACGTCTGCAGGCAATGAAGGTCGAGCTGTCTCTGGAAATGGCGACCAGTAAGTTGCTCCTGTATCCTGAAGAAGAAACCCCCGTCAATCAACCCAGCGCCCATGCTCCCCTCACTAAAGCAGAAATGGAGCACCTCAAAAAAGAACTGGTGATCAATCACGCTAGGTATTCAATACTACTCGACTCCCCCAGGATCCGATACCGCTACTGGGGACGTTTTCCTTCTGACCGCCTGAAAAAGACCGTTTCGTTCGATATCAACTGCTTCAGCGACGGGCAAACAGTGACCAGGCTGCATCAGTCACAAGGGACGCCATCGATCCATATATTCAAAATACCTGAGACGAGTGACGTGATTTTTTCCCTATCACAACTTCCGCTTCGCTGGGCACTCCTGGCAGGAGATCGCAACTTGGGAGAAACTCTGAAGGGATTTACTGTACGAAACAAGACGGAACCCATTTTGAATCTCGACTGTACCGTTCTGGAAAGAACAGATTCAGAGGGTACAGCCAGTCTCTGGATCGCACCCAAATCGCACGATTGTACCGTGCTGAAATATGAGTATCACAATACCGATAAGTTATTGGTCTCCAGTCAAATTCAATATAAAATTGATAAACAGTGGGGGCAGGTCCCCACGACTTGTGAACTCAAATGTTTTTACGGAAATGAAAATTTACTACGAAACAGCTACAAGTTCACTTTCGATGCTTTCCATGTCAATGAGAGCATTACAGCAGAAGAGTTCCTGGTGAAATTTCTCCAAGGAGCCCGTGTCTGGGATTCCCGCAAACGGGACGCCGACGGCAAGGTCATCCCTTACACGGTGAAACAAATTATCATTCCTTGTTAAAAATGATATACTTGTCATGCACACTCGCGCCGCTGTGCTGTGGTCTTCTTTTCAAAAACTGGTCCAATTGTTATGAAGGTTCTTAGCGTCCTTGGCCTTGCCCCCAACCTAGTACCAGTTGGAATGCGAGTGAACAAGGGTTTTCAGTCTAGGCATGCCTGATCTGAAAACTTCGCAAACTCCTGAGGCGTCCTGTTGCCCAATGCACTGTGGGGACGCCGCTAGTTGTAATCCTTCCGCCAGGAATCCAGTTTTTCCTGGGCATCTGCCAGTGACAGGAACCGGTGCTGGTTCAGACATTCCTGTTGCAGTCAACCGTTAAAGGATTCAATAAACGCATTATCAGAGGGCTTTCCCGGACGACTGAAGTCAAGCATCACTCGGTTCCAGTATGCCCACCAATCCAGACTCTTCGAAATAAATTCAGAGCGATAAGAACCTTCAAAACTTTTGTAACACTTTTTGAAGAGCAGGTCATTTCAATCAGTCTTTCATCTTGGTTCGCTTTGGATGGCCAAAATGAGTGAACCAATGTTGCAATTCGACTTCACTCTTATGTACACTGGTAATTTTATCTGGTCATGTGATCCTTTGTCTGCAGTTGGATTGAATTGCATAATTGCACTCATATTCAACTTGCATATTGATTGTAGCTGACAATGGCGACTGAATGGTTCTACAAGCAGTCTGATGAAGAGCTGGGACCATATCTCTTCCGTGATATGGTGGACATGGTGCGTGAAGAGCGTTTATTGCCTGACACCATGGTGCGTCCCAGCTATATGGATGAGTGGCAACGGGCAGATTCTGTAGTGGGTCTGTTTTATATGGCGCGGAAAGAACCGGAGGCGATGTCTCCCGTTCAACTTGAAGAGACGGATACCAGTGACGAATATGCTGATGAAAATGACCTGGATGCATTTCTGGCAAATTCAGATGAAAGTGAGTCGACTGATGCAGCCCTTCCGGAACAAGAGTTTGAACGTCCCGGCTGGCTGAAACGGCTGCTGTCATTGAGAGACAGTAAGATCCCTCCGGTTCCTCTCGACCCCCAGCGAGAGATTCATGTCACTCTTCATGCTCCTGTCGACGGCAGTGTGGAATCAGCAACCGATTTGGACCAGCTTGAGAAAGCATTCGGCGATTCAGACGATGTAAATGACAATGTTGAAATCGGTGCTTATTCCGAAGAGACCTGGTCATCGACGGTGAATGCAGCTGTCGAGCGCGTCGATGCCCGAGCACCCAAACAGGAACAGACTGCGCCTCCCAGACAAATACTCCCCACATTCAGCTTTTCCTTTCGAGAACATCCTGCTTTTCGCAAGTTGCTGGTGGGCTGCATTTTCATCCTCTGTGCGAGTCTGGGGATCTATGGGTTTGTCGATTGGATGGGGCAGGGGAAACTCTATTTTCCTCTTATCGGATATACCTCGCCCCTGTTGTTTCTGGCATATGCTGGCTGCTCCTTGCTGACGGTTCTTATGCTGGGACCACTGCTGGTCTATATTGCAGCGCCCTATTTGCGCCTCGGATACCGAGTGGGGGCAGCTTTGGTAACAGCGAATATCACGGTTTTATTTTTACTGAACTGGTCAGAGAAACAGAACATGATTTTCCCTTCACGCAAGCCGACTGAAGCCAAACTGATCTTTCCGCTCCTGGGAGAATGTTCCACGTTTGCCTACTGGATGTACTTTGTAGATTCCGTAGTCATTGTGGCTGTAGTGGCTTACTTTGCCGCCTGGTGGCTGGAGGCGCAAGCTGATGAAATCTAAACCTGGAAATATCGTACGAATCAACCACAGTTCTCTAACAGAGGCGTTTCGCCAGAGAGCAGGTTTTACCCTTGTCGAATTACTGGTTGCGACAGCGATCATCGGGATCTTAATTGCGCTGGCGCTTCCCGCGGTTCAGTCAGCACGCAACTCGGCCAGACAGTTGCAGTGTTTAAATAATATGCGCAATGTAAGTCTGGGACTGCTACAGGCGACAGACAGTGCGAATCGGTTCCCTGCTTGTGGTTATTTCGGAGATGGGACACCGACAGGTGGGGGCTCTTTTCGGAGCTGGGTTGTGGCCATTCTACCTTATATTGATCAGTCCAACCTGTACAATCAATGGGATGTTGACCGGAACTACAAAGACCCCGTTAATGCTCCCCTGGCCCAAACGCATCTCCCTGTCCTGACCTGCCCTGATGATATTACTGAAGTCCCCGGCCAGGGAAATCTGACTTACGTCGTCAGCAGTGGTGTCGGCTTTTCTGCAATGATTGGTGGAATCCATGACTGTCCAGTTGGTCCTTCATCAGGAAAGCTGGATTTGAATGGAAACGGGATTACATGCAACTCATCTACGGAGGGGGATGGAACACCGTCAGATCGGGAAATTTTTTTCCAGATGGGACTGTTTTTCAACGAAACGTGGAAAGGGGTTATTCGGGCCAAGCGTCACCATCAGATGTCTGGGCTTACAGATGGTGCTTCCAATACCATGCTGATTTCTGAGAATATTCGTACGGGGTATGATCCAGCCAGACCTGATTCAGCCAACTGGGCTTCGCCGAATCCCTATCTCACCAGTTTTTATATAGGCAATCCCTGCCTGAATAGCAACTGCGCTTCCGGAAACGTGGATTATAATCGCTCAAATTCAGGTCCAAGCAAGATTAACGCCGGAATCACTCAGCCCGAGGGGAGTGCCCCTTTTCCCAATTCACTGCACGAAGGAGGCGTTAACGTTGGATACTGTGATGGACACATTCAGTTTCTATCAGCAGACATTGACGGAAAAGTATATGCTGCTCTCGCCAGTCCCCAAGGGCAGGCATTAAGTGGTACGCCACTGGAACAATAAGCGTAGTATTTCAGAACTTCAGCTTCTGAATCTATCTAAAATTTAGCAGTAATAATGATCGCTCGAAATCAATTATGTACTCAGATTTAGGGGGGATGGCCTTTGGCACCTCGATCCTGGCCTCGAGGATGCTCTGCGTCATCAGCGGACCGGTGACACTTCTACCGACCGAAGCAGAATACGAATATGCCTGCCGTACCGGATCCAGATAACCAGCTTCTTATCAATCGCAAGGAAGTGGGAACCATCAATCCGAAACAGCCGCCTAGATGCGGCCTCCGCATCCTGTGACAATAGTCAGCTTGTATTCTGCAAATAAGATTGGATTGTTTGATATGCGAGCAAGTGTCTGGTAATGCTGCTCGTACTTTATCTCTCGAGATTGAGTCAATATGAAGGTTTCTAAATCCACCATCGGCTTCATCATGGCATGGATCCTGGTGAATGCAGGATTCTTTACCTGCCTTTCATCGAATCATGATAAAACCAAAACCGAAATCATTTTGGCTCCCGAGATTGTCAACGAATTTGAGTCCCTCCCGACTCCAAATCTGACAGGTATTTCAAAAGATTCTGTTACTCTCAGAGCAAGGCTTTTGAAACCGGAGAGGGTTGAGAAAAGGAAAGCTTATCCCCTGATTGTGTCCCTGCATGGGGCAGGAGAACGAGGAAATGACAATCGACAACAGCTAAAATTTCTACCTCAGCAAATGGCAAAATCTCCTTGCCGAGAGACGTTTCCCTGTTTTGTTCTGGCACCGCAATGCCCGCGCGGCATGAATTGGTCGTCGACTGTAATCCAGGCTGACACTCCCGCCGGCGAAGATAAAATGCTGCTTGATCAGATTCACAAGTTAATTCTGGACATTTGCAGTAAATATCCCATTGATCAACAGAGGATTTACGTCACAGGATATTCGATGGGAGGCTTTGGGACCTGGAGTATGATTGCCCGTTACCCGGAATTGTTTGCTGCAGCCGTACCGATTTGCGGTGGAGGCAATCCGGAAACAGTATCCAGATTCTCAAAGATGGCCATCTGGATTGCTCACGGAGATGCAGATCAGACCATACCGGTAGCTTCTTCAAGAAGGATGGTCAAGGCACTTCAACAGGTGGGCAGTTCACCAGTTTACGTGGAGTTAAGGGGAGTCACTCATGATAGCTGGACACCCACATACAGCGAGCAGTCCGGAATGATGGAATGGTTATTCAAACAAAGAAGATCTCCGGGCAGTTCTCATTGAAAATCTTCTGAACTCTCTATCTCAAATGGTCCCAGATCCCATGCCTGAGAAATACCTTCTATCCAATCTTGCAAATCGAATGTACAACAATAATTAACCATAATTATTGTTGTACATTAGTAAATGTGAATGTAACATGAATATTGGCATGACTGTTATTTTGTACCGAGGAATATGAGTTTATGTTCAATCGAAATAACGTTATTTATCTGATTTTAAGATCTTTTTATTGTTGGATTATTCTTCTCAGTTCTCCTGATTTTGAGACGACCTGCCTGCGAGCAGATACAGGCAGTCAGAAGCCAGAATCCAGGGTAGAGAAAGCGAGAAGTAACCCTGCCACTAAGACGTCGATGTCCCTGGCAAGCATTAAAGATTCTTTTCTTGCTCACGATGCTGATGAGAATGGTCAGTTATCCAGATCAGAATTTCTCAAATCGTTTCCTGAACAGAATCAACCCGTCGCTCAAAGAGACTTTAAGCTATTCAATCGTGATGGTGATCAGGCTCTGTCATTTGAGGAATACCGTACAATTCCAGGTCTCGTTCCTAAACGATTTCGTGGTTCGATCACTCATTCTTTGGCTGCTTATCTTGAAAAACAGACAGACGTCATTAATCAGAACTGGAAGAAGTGGGACACGGATGGAAACGACCGCCTGTCCCCTGAGGAATTCAAGTCAGCGAAACTTGAAGATCAGATCCCAGGCATACCCCAGACCACTCTGAAAGATTGGGACCGGGATGACGATGGAACCGTCAGCCGGGAGGACTGCCGTCATGTACTGGAAGCGGCTTACGGATTGAGACGCCTGAATGGTCAGCCCCTTGAGCTACCGACCGGTCAAGTAGTTTACTGGTGGCATTTCAAGGATCTGGATCGAGACCGGAATGATCAGCTGACTTTTAAGGAATTTCTAGCCTATTACAAACGCTTCGGTGAAGAAGAAACGAAACAACGTTTTAAGAAGGGGGATACCAATCAGGATGAAATTCTATCTCTCAAAGAGTGGGCAGAAATGCCCGGTTTTTTACTCGATCCAATCTCAGAATTTCGCAACTTGGATCGGAATCTCGATGCCCAGGTAGATCCGCAGGAACTGCTGGAGGGGATCGCTCCGTTTCTGCGTCCGCTGGCACAGTTTACCTTTCCGGGTTTTGACCGGGATCAGGATGGAACGCTTTCATTAGATGAGTACCGACTGACGCTGGTGGCGAACCGGGTGGAAAACTGGGATGTCACTTCCCGGGATACGGATCATGACGGTCGCCTGAGCCTGCAGGAAATGGCCTGGATCCCCGGCCTGGAATTGAGTCTGTTGCGTCAGGATTATTTTCAACGGCTGGATCAGAATCAGAACGGCTACCTGGAACTCGAGGAGTTCAAAGTGTCGGTCAACGGTGGAAAAGTCCCCCCCGAGATAGCCTTGAAAGCTGGTTTTTACAGCCGGGACGCCAATCGGGACAGGCAAGTGACCGAAGATGAATTCGTGGCCTCGTTCCCAGAAGAGCAGCAGGCGGGAGCCAGACGCGACTTTCATCTGTTTAACCGTGACGGGAATAAACTCCTCTCGTTTGAAGAGTATCGCACGATCGCCGGTCTGATCCCTGTCGCTTTACGTCAGGGACTGCCGCATCCTCTGCAACCTCTGGTTGAACAGCAGCTGGCTCTGATCGAAAAACACTGGCAGCAGTGGGATCAGGATAGTAACGACAGTTTGTCCCCTGAGGAATTTGAAGGAGCAAAGATTCACGAAACGATTTCCGGATTACCACCTGCAGACATAAAAGCATGGGACCGGAATAACGACGGGCAAATCAGCAAGGATGACTGTCACCGGGTAATCGAAGCCGCTTATGGACTCCGGCGCCTCGATGGCCAGCCTTTGTACCTTCCCTCGGGACGCATCGTATATTGGTGGCATTTTAAAAATCTGGACCGAGATCACAACGAACAACTGACCTTAGAAGAGTTTCAAAGTTACTACCGGAGATATGGAGAAGAGAAAGGGAAGCAAAGGTTTACCGATGGAGACTCTGACCAGAATCAGACGATCTCACTTCAGGAATGGACAGAGATGCCAGGTCTGTTGCTCGACCCAATTTCTGAATTTCAACTAATGGATCGCAACCTGGACACCTTTGTGGATCAGGATGAGCTTGTCGAGCAGACCTCAAAATGGTTAGTCCCATTATCTCGGTATACCTTTCCAGGGTTTGACCTTGATCGTGACGGAAAACTCTCTCTTGACGAATATCGTATGACCATGCCGGTCAATAAGTTGGAGAACTGGGCAGTTACTTCACGTGATTCGGATTTTGATGGGCGTTTGAGCCTGAATGAGATGGCCTGGACTCCCGGACTGGAGTTAAGCCTCTTAAGACATGAGTACTTTCGACGCCTTGACCTCAACCAGAATGGTTTTCTCGAACTAAATGAATATCAGTTTTCCATCGACAGTAGTCGGGTACCCGTGGAGATTGTACTACAGGTTGCTTTTGCTTCCAGAGATACTGACCAGGATGGCCGGTTAAATGAAACGGAGTATTTGGCAGCCTTTCCCCAAGAGAAGCAGGCAGAAGCAAAACGTGATTTCCAGCTGTTTAATCTGGACGGTGATGATCAATTATCTGCTCAGGAATTTCGAACGATACCCGGTCAGGTTCCATTGGCTTTACGTGGGGCTTTGCCGCATCCACTGACTCCGATGATTGAAAAGCAGATAGCTCTGATTGAAGAAAACTGGGAGCAGTGGGATCAGGATGGGGATGGCAATCTGTCTGCGAAAGAATATCCATCCACAACATTGAGTACACACCTGCCAGGCATCGAATCTCTTGAGCTGCGCGAGTGGGATCATAATTCGGACGGTACCATTGACCTGGAAGAATGTCGAGGGGTGATAACAGCCGCCTATGGATTGCGACGTCTGGATGGCCAGCCTCTTCAGCTTCCCTCGGGGCTTGTTGTCTACTGGTGGCATTTCAAAGATCTGGACCGCGATCACAGTGATGGCTTATCCCTGGCAGAGTTTCAGACCTATTACAACCGATTTGGTGAAGAGGATGCAAAAACGCGTTTTCAGAAAGGGGATACGAATCAGGATGAAATACTCTCACTTAAAGAGTGGGCAGAGATGCCCGGTTTTTTACTCGATCCCGTTTCAGAATTTCGTAAATATGATACCAGCTATGATGGGAGACTCAGTCAGCAGGAAATCACCGATGGTGTCGCTCCATTTTTGAAGCCGCTGGTCAAAACCATCTTTCCCGGGTTTGATCTCGATGGGGATGGATTTCTTTCACTTGACGAGTACCGCTTAACCATGGTGGCGAATCGAGTGGAAAATTGGATGCTCAGCGCACGAGATCAGGATCATGACGGAAAGTTAAGCCTGTCCGAACTGCCATGGACTCCAGGGCCGGAACTAAGTCTGTTACGTAAGGAGTATTTTGACAGACTGGACCAGAATCGGGATGGTTTTCTTGACCCGAACGAGTTTAACTTTTCCATTGATGCCAGTAAGACTTCCCCAGAGGTGGCACTCAAAGCCGGGTTCCGCAAACGCGATACTGATCAGGACGGATTTTTGACCCCGTCTGAATTTACGGCTGCATTTCCTGCAGATAAACAACTTGAGGCACGACGGGATTTTCAGCTCTTTGATCGGAATGTGGATCAGAAACTGGCACTTGATGAGTACGCTGCAGTACCGGGGATGGCTCCGAGTCAGCTTCGTGGTGCTTTGTCAAATCCACTCAGCGGCCTCGTTGACAGGCTCATGGAGAAGCTTGAACAAAACTGGAGCCAGTGGGATCAGGATCAAGACGGAACGCTTTCTCCCGATGAGTTTCAGTCAGCAAAACCAGGGAGACAGATCCCGGGACTGGCGCTTTCTTCCTGGCAGGACTGGGATCGAGATGCAGATGGTAAAATCAGCAAACATGATTGCCGCTGGCTGTTTGAAGCGGGATATGGATTACGTCGCCTGGACGGTCAACTGCTTCACCTGCCAACAGGGCAAATCGTCTACTGGTGGCATTTCAAGGCTCTGGATCGCGATCACAATGATTCACTGACGCTCAAAGAGTTCATGAATTATTATCAGCGACTGGGGGAAGAGGCGGGCAAAAAGCGTTTTGATCAAGGGGATGCTGACCAGGATGAAAACATTACACTCAAGGAATGGGCGGAGATGCCCGGGCATCTGCTCGATCCGATTGCCGAATTTAGGAAGATGGATCTCAATCTGGATGCGTCCCTGGACGAAACCGAACTGATGGAAGGCATTGCTCCTTTTCTGCGACCACTGGCAAGCTATACTTTTCCGGGGTTTGACCTGAATCAGGATGGAGTGCTTTCTCTCGATGAATATCGAACATCTCTGCCTGCGAATCGGGTTGAAAACTGGATTTCCTATTCCCGGGACACAGACAAAGACGGACGGGTGACACTGACGGAACTAGGCTGGTCTTCAGGCCTGGAATTAAACCTGTTGCGCCAGGAATATTTTGACCGACTGGACGTCAACAAAAATGGCTATCTGGATTTTAACGAATTCAAATTCACTGCAGATATGAGCAAAGTCCCCAAGGCACTCTTCCTGAAACACTGCGACAAAAATCAGGATGGTTCTTTAAACCTTGACGAAGTTCTCAACGCAGAGAAAAACAGCGGCAAAATCAAGCTGGATGGGAGTCCAGAACCGCGCGTCATGCGGATCGAAGAGGCGTTTTATCGAGCAGATGTGAACGGTGACAAACTGATCAGTCTGGTAGAACTGGACACTGAAGCGGGTAATCAGATTCTCGCACCCGATATGTCTTTCAAGACCGGGAACCGCAGCAGTCTCCAGGTGTCAAAAAAGGATGAGGCACCGGAAGGTGAATCAAATATGATGCTTCTCGTTCTGGGGCTGAATGTCGTCCTGGTCCTGGGAGTGATTCTGTTTTTGTTTCGATCTCATTTCAAAAAAGCTTGAACCAGGAGTTCTCCAGATCATATTGCGGACGGAATCAGTTGTAAGCTGGAAAACAGAAAGAGCTCAAGGACTCGCAATGTATAGAGGACAAAACTGCGTTACAAATCAGTATTCACGACGGGGAATCACCAAACGTGAGATCATCGTTGTATCTTGTGTGGCGATCCTGTTGATAGCCATTATTTCGCCTCTTGTGATCTATTCTCGCGAATCATCTCGTCTGCTGCATTGTCAGTCGAATCTGAGACGTCTCGGCACAGGACTCGCGGCATATCAAACCACGTATCAATGTCTGCCTCCTGCTGCGATCTGGAGCACGCAAGCGATGCATTCGCTCTCTCTGAATATGAGTACGCGTCCTGATCTGTTCACGCATGCTAACTGGGCTTTGATGCTGTTGCCTTTTGTGGGGGAGGAACACCTGGCAGAAAAAATGGATTATCGCCAGCCCGTCAGCATCGAACAAAATGCTGCAGTTCGCACGACATTCCTCTCAGTGATGACCTGTCCGGGTGATTCTTTTAATCAGGCTGAGAACCCGCATATTTTTGAACCGACACCAGGACAATCGATCTCTTTTGCGCGAGGGAATTATGCCATCAATGGCGGATCTCATAATATGCGGCTGGTGCCAGGATCAACCACAATTCCGTCAGGAGACGGAGCGCAGTTGAAAATCGACCGGGAAAACAGAGAGTTTCAATACTGGGGAAATGGCGTTGCCGGATTTAATATTTCATTTCGACAGAAAGATTTTGCAAATGGAAGTTCGTCTCTAGTGGTCTTTGATGAAGTGCGTGCTGGGATTCACCCCGTCGACCCACGAGGAGTCTGGGCGTTCGGTCAGATCGGGAGTAGCGTCACGTGGGCACATGGTGTGAACGGAGATGATTATGGCCCCAATAATCAATGGCCGCGATCTGATGATATTCTCGGGTGTGCGCGCCTGCACGATACCGTTGGGACAGAGACTTTAAAAAAAGAAGGAATGCCCTGCGTCTCCTATCTTGATAGTAACACCAACGCTACCGCACGCAGTCTTCACACTGAAGGAGCAAACGTTCTGTTTCTGGATGGCACCAGTCGTTTTTTATCAAATCAAATAGATCCGGGGCTCTGGCATGCAATTCATTCCAGGGAAACCCCTTCAGAATTACTGAGCTCCAATGATTTTGATCACCAGCTTGCCACTGAGAATTTTAACGACGAGGCTGCTTTGAGTGATGAGTCAGAGCAGCATAAAAATCAATCCACAAAAAAAACTACTTCATTGACTAATAGTATTGGAATGCAGTTTGTCCTTGTCCCTGCAGGTACTTTCACCATGGGGATAGCGGACTCAGGGAATAATCATAATCCTCCTCCAGAAACTCCCGCTCACTCAGTCACTATTACAGAAGATTATCTGCTAGGTCAGTATGAAGTGACCCAGGAACAGTATTTACGAATCACGGGTAACAATCCGAGTTATCATCTATCCGAAGATTCCACGGAAGGTGATGCCGGGAAAAAACCTGTTGAACGAGTGACCTGGTATGAAGCACAAGAGTTTTGCAGACAACTCTCGAATCTTTCAACAGAGCAGATGCAGGGGCGCACATATCGGCTACCCACTGAGGCGGAATGGGAATATGCCTGCAAGGCTGGATCAGATGAACCATTTGATTGGGGCAGATACCGAAAGAACTCAGGTGACACTGGTTATGCAGGTGGGATCAGACCGGCACTGCCTGTGACATCCGTCGGCCATTATCCGGCAAATTCAATGGGAATTTATGATATGCGAGGCAATGTCTGGGAATGGTGTTCCGACTGGTTTGATCGCGACTATTATCATCGCTCTCCCCGAGAAAATCCCCGGGGCCCAGCACAGGGATTTATTAAAGTGGTCCGCGGGTCTGACTGGCGCTTTACCGGTGAAACCTGTCGCATCGATTATTCCATGATGCCTCCCTGGAAGGCCAGCCCCTTTGTCGGATTTCGAATAGTTTGTGAATTGCACCAAATACCGGATGAGAATTCGATTCATAATCACGGGAATGTAGCTGATTGAACTAATAAAACGTTCTCAAAAAAAGTAGAACCGCTCAATCTATAGAACGTTATCAAGATTCCTTGCTATGGACTTTCCAGAATCCACTCTCCAAAACACGACTTCCACAAGAGCATATTCGAAACTCTGGTGGCTGATCCCGATCGTGGTATTGACTGTTTTTCTCAGGGGCCAAAACCTGTCAGAGGTAGGCTATCTGTTTGACGAGAGTTTCAGCCTGCAAATGGTCCAGTTCCCCTTTCAGGAAATGATGGAACGGATCCCTGAAGATACCGGCCCACCTATGTTCTATATCATCCTGAAAGCCTGGATAGGGTTATTCGGTAATTCCCTGTTTTCAACACGCATGTTGAGCGTCGCACTGGGAACAATTACGGTATTAGGGGTCTATTTCCTGGCCTATGAGGCGTACCGTAAACGAGGAGATGCCAGTTCAGAAAAACAGGCACGATTCATCGCTATTACCGCAGCTTTACTGGCGGCGCTCTGCCCACTGCATATCACCTGGTCTCAACGTATTCGCATGTATTCTCTGGGGACCACATTGGCTGTACTGTCGAGCTTGTTTCTTTTTCGTGCACTCAAGCGTCCTGAAAGGAGCGCACGTGACTGGGGCTTGTTTACTCTGACAGGAATCTTACTGATTTACACCCACTATTTTGGACTGTTTACGCTGACCGTCGAATTCGGGTTTGCACTTGGATATCTGCTATTGAATTCCACAGAAAAAAAGTGGACACATCGACTAAACCATATATGGCCTCTGGTTCTTTCTGCCTTCGCAATCTGGTTTGTCTGGTCTCCCTGGATTCCACAATTTTTGTACCAGCGATCACATGTAAATCAGACTTTCTGGAGTAGTCCCCTTACGTGGGATCGCTTTGGTTCACAAATCGCCCTGCTGTTCGATTTGAATTTATGGTTGAGCAATTCGCCACAGAAAGGTTTACTTGCTGCAGAAATCTGCTTTGTCTTCCTGGTGATCCTGGTCATGGGACGTCGTCCGGCTGATATTTATATTGCGCTAGCAGCAAGTGTCCCCATTTTGATTGTTGTCATCATTTCAAAAATATCTCGCAGTGTATTTGCATATCGCTATTTGCAATTCGCACATATTTTTATGTTAATTGCCATAGCTGTTCTGCTCTCTCGTCTCCCAGTGAAACCTCTCCGGTTGAGTATGACTGTTCTCGTCATATCAGGTATGGGATTCCTCGCCTGGAAGCATTATGAAGTCAGGCAAAAACATGCTGTTTTACCTGGTATGGAAACGGCAATTGCCCGTTTTGAACAGTCTCGGGGGGCGGATGAAAAATTGATCTGTTGTAACCCCATGTTATTTACTTCTGCTGATGCATATTCCCGAAACAGGCACACAATTTTTGTAGATGGTTCGCCGGACAGGTATCCCTTTTTTCAGGGGACAGCGGTCATTCGAGAAAATGAATATCTTGCACCCGCTGAATATCTTGGTGAGAACAGTAACGCATTCTGGACTCTGGATGCTCAACGCTGGTTCAATGGTACCTGGGAAGTTCATGTACCGACTGGCTGGAGAAAGGCAGGGGAAATGCATTTTCCTGAATTTTATGCAGATCTCATTTTGCGGTTATATGTTCGTGAAGATAAACCGCAGGCTCAGCAAACGCCACTTCTCCAATAAGGGAAGCGGGACGCTGATGTTAAGAACGACACCAAATTTAGTAGTTTGAAGTAAAAGAATAAGTGCAGCGGAGTATAAATATTAAAACATTCGAACTACTTCTGACAGGTAAATTCCTTATCCGGGAAAGAATCAGGTGTGGGAAAAATTAATGCAATCAGAGCTAACTTCCAATACTGATAGAACAAAATACAGACTAACTCCTGCGGTCGGGATGTTACTGGTTGTTCTATTGATTGCTATGATTTTCAGAGTGCATCGAATTTCAGACATGAGTTTCTGGTTTGATGAAAGCTTCTGTCTCAAAATGGCAGAGTTCCCCATTTCCGATTTGTGGGTCCATGCAAAGGAAGATCCGCATCCACCATTATTTTACTTCATCCTGAAGTACTGGATGATGCTGTTTGGCTCATCGACCTTGGCCACCAGGCTGGCCAGTTTCATCCCGGGTATCTTGTCCATCATTGGGATTTTTCTGGTAGTAAAAGAAGCATATCGCGACCCACAAACAGGAAACTGTAGCTCCTCCGTGAATTCGGCTGCCGTCGTAGCCGCTGCTCTGGTCGCGTTAAGCCCACTCCACATATTATGGTCATATCAGGTGCGGATGTACGCGGCAGGTACTGCTCTGGCTGCTTTTTCAAGCTGGTTTCTGCTCAAGGTCCTGCGACGAGAACCCTCACGCAAACGTGACTGGTATTTTTTCACAATGACGGCGATCGCCCTGGTTTACACACATAATTTCGGGCTGTTCGTAGTCACAGCGCAATATCTCTTTGCAGCCGGTTATCTGTTGCTACATCACCGTGCTGCGAGTTTGTTACAAGCGGGCTCCCGACTGATGCCGCTTTTGATCTCAGCGACAGGCACTCTTCTCGCCTGGCTGCCCTGGCTGCCTTCGTTTCTCCATCAGAGACAACTTGTTGTCGAGGGTTTCTGGACGAAACCATTCAGTTGGCAGACAGCGGGAGCGACGCTCTTTGATATGTTTGGCTTTGATCAGGCAATGGATATGACCCCGGTCATTGGTCTGATTGCAGGTCAGATCATGGTATTGATTCTATTGTTGCTGGCATTCGGGCGTCGTCCGGGGGACTATTTTCTAGCTCTGATAGCCGGTTTCCCGTTTGTAGCTGGAATTCTCGTGTCCATCTTTTCACGAAATATCTTCAATGATCGCTATTTCATGTTCAATCAGATCTTTCTTTTTGCTGCGCTGGCTGTATTAATCAGTCGTATCAGCTTGAAACCGATTCAATTCTGCCTGTATGGAATCTGCATCGCAGGGACCGGTTTTCTGGCTTATGAACAATGGCTCAATCGTGAAGCAGATTTCAAACTGCCTGCCATTCAGGGCGCCATGGCGAGTATTGAAGAACGGCGGAAACCAGGGGAACTGCTTCTGGTGTGTGATCCTGCGATTTATGTATCTGTGATCGCCCATGCCAGAGAACGCGGAGATATTTTCACATTTCATCCGGGTGAAGACTATCCCTTTACACACGGAGCTGCTGCCATGCGGGAAGATGAATATTTACGATCACAGGAAATTGCTCAACGGAGGGATCCCTGGATCTGGGCTTTTGATGCTGACTCTTATCGTTGGAGAGTTCCGGTTCCGCCTGGTTACCGATTGGTGGGGGAAAATTCGTTTCCTGGTTTCCGAGCGAAATATGCAGTAAGACTCTATTCACGAGCAACCGAAGTGACTGCAAAACCAAACTCAAATTGAACTACAATACCACACTGGAATCGACTCGTAACACTAACTCAGGGATCTATCAGTCTTGTTTGCAGCCAGTCCATAGATTTGATCCTTCGATGTTTTCGGGCTTAGATTTAGAGTCGGGTTTCAATGCTGCTACAACTACATTCTGTCCGGAACTCCAAAAGCCCGAAATACACAGGCAGATACCTCATTTCGCGGAATTACTGTATTTATGGAGAAGCTCACCCCACGATCAAAATGATTGGATCGGGTATTTTGCAGGGAGTCTGCAAGAAACTCCTGAAGATCTTTTCCCTGAGGAATTCGAAATTGAAGCGTTACTCGAAAAAAACGAAATCCTCTCCGGATCCAGAATCAACTCCAATTTAGGGATAGCCTCTCAGTCCGAATCAACGCATCCCGGCATCAACTCATATATTTTGAGTATGTTTGCTGATCTGCAGGAAGAGATTCCGGGAGATTATTTTGAATTGAAAAAAAGCTTCACTGCTGAAACCTTGATTATGCGGAAAGCAACATTTTATCAGTTCATGGTATGGGTCTACCGGTTTATCGAGTTCAGCTTCGAGAAAATGAAATCAGCGGAATTTCTGATCCAGAATCCAGAAAAAGGGATAGAGGCTGTTGTAAACAGCTTATTTATCATCTGGTATCTGAAAAAGAATTGCACAATTTATGATCTAACATCCAGAACGAGTTACGTGGGGGGGAGATATGAAACCCAGACATCTCAGATTCAGGTTTCGTTGGGATGTGTCAGTTACAACAGACAGGCAGATCAGAACCTGCTGGAAGCGTCACGTACAGGCAGAATTGCCAGTGGTAGATTTGTGGAGGAACTTGAACATAAATTTGCTGTAAAACTGAATGTGAAACACGCAATTGCAGTTTGTAATGGCACGTTAGCAGATGCAGTTGCCTTATCCGCCATCGCATTAAAAACAGGGCTCAACAATGTCATTGTGCCATCCCTGACATTCATCGCACAGGCTAATGCTATAAGGCATGCGGGCCTGAATCCCATATTTCTAGATGTAGGAACTGATGGATTAATGGAGGATGTCGTGAACCTGGCAGAACGTAACCCGGCCATTCTCTACCCAGTCCATCTGATGGGGAAGGTCTGTCGTTGGGTGAGCCAGCTCCAGGGAACTCTGCCTGTGCTGGAAGACGCATGCGAAGCTTTAGGAAGTCAGGTTGATGGGAGATACGCAGGTACGATGGGAATGGCAGGAACTTTTTCCATGTATGTGTCTCATTCCTTTACCTCTGGAGAAGGAGGAAGGATTGCTACTAATGATGATGAAATCGCAGAACTTTGCAGATCAATCCGTGCACATGGACGCATGGGAGACAATGTAAATGAACGTTTTTGCTTTCCCCGATTGGGCTTTAATGCAAAAATGTCAAACATCCAGGCTGCATACGCAACTGCGCATATTGATGATTTTGATGAAATAATTGATAGCCGGAAGCAGGTCGTCAAGCAGCTGGCAGACCGCTTGGGAGACGATTTTGGAGTTGCAACAAACGATATTGTCGCTCATGGCTTTCCGATAAGATACCCTGACCAAAAGTCACGCGATCATGCTTTGGAGGATAAAGCAACAAACATTCTGTAAATTTCCGGGGCCTTCGGTCTCTGTGATCAGCATTAAATTGTCAGGTATCTCATGCCGGTTTCCCAGTCGTCGCTGAGTTCCACCAGGACCGCGGTCACCAGCCTCAGCAACGACTCCTCATTGGGAAACAGTCCCGCTACGCGGGTACGCCGTTTTAATTCCTTATTCTGCCGTTCGAGCATGTTTGTGGTTCGCATCCGCTTGCGATGACCGGCAGGGATGGTAAATACGGTCAGTCCTTCCAGGATGTTTTCTTCCGCCCAACTCGCCAGTTTCGGAGCTGTTTTTTCATGAGTGGAAACGAACCGTTTCAGTTCATTCAGCGCATCATCCAGGTCTCTGGCATTAAAGATATTGCGTAATTCATCGCTCACCTGTTTGCGCAAATGAACCTTGGGAACGTATTGCATCGCGTTTTGCATCAAATGAAACTGGCAACGCTGCCAGGGCGTGCCAGCGAGCATGTTCTGTCGTGCCGCTTTCAGGCCTTCGTGTGCATCACTGACGATCAGCTTCACGCCATGCAGTCCGCGCTGGTTGAGTGAACCCAGGAATTCACGCCAATGGACTTCGGCTTCGGAGAGCGACACAGACACTCCGAGTACGCTCCGATGACCGCTGGCCAGGACGCCGATCGCAATCAGCACGGCACAGTCCCGCACGCTGCCTTCCACGCGAACTTTTTCATAGCGGGCGTCGAGGATCAGGTATTCCACCTGCCCCAGCGGTCGATTACGCCACGTTTCCAGCTCTTCGTCGAGCAGTTTCGCTGCCCGACTGACCTGTGTACTGGTGACATCAAATCCACAGAGTTCGGTGGTGATTTTGGCGACCTTACGGGTAGAGACGCCTTGAACATACATTTCAGCGATTGCCAGCTTCAGTGCGCGTTCACTCCGTTCGCCGCGTTCCAGTGCAGAGGGATAAAAGTCGCCATCGCGTGTCTGGGGCACTTGCAGTTCCAGCTTTCCGAGGCGACTTTGAAATGATTTTGGCTTGAAACCGTTGGCATAAGAACGGCGTGTTACGCTGCGTTGATACGGTTCGGCACCGAGGTATTCGGAACGTTCCAGCTTCATCGCTTCGTTGAACAGGATCTGGAGTGCTTGCGACATTTCATCGAATCCATGATCGGCCAGGAGCTGGACAGCGTCGAGAATGTTGTTAGATTGTTGTTGGTGGGCCATGGTTGGAGTTCCTTTTCTGTTGTGGAAAACATTAAAAAGAAACCGATCTGGCCCACCCTTTCAAGGGCTCGCCGGAGTGGTGCTTGTTATTTTCGCTACGCTCAAATAACAAGCACCACTCCGGCACACAGGTAATTTACAGAAGAGATGTTACAGTAACCTTTGGAGGAGATCAGTAAATCTGGTGTTGAGTGTCGCCCCCTGTTTTCCAATATTGCTCGAGAACATTTTGGCACAAAGTCAGATTTCCCGAATGCGGAAGCGATTTCATCGCAATATCTATATGTGCCTTGCCATCAGCGAATCGGCGAAAAAGATATCGAACGTATTTGCGGTTCTGTTTTGAGTTCACGCAATCTTTAGCTCAAGGACATTGACTGTTTACTTATCTGTTATCAATTATCGAGCAATAAATAAGGAACTTCCATCTGACAGAGAAAGAGAAAAAGTTTGACCTTCAGGCCCTGAAACCGACTGATATAAAAACCACCAAAATGCTAATTCCAGTAGAAACACCACTAAGGTATTGTCCCCGTTCTCTGAAGAGATCTGCCTCCATACCTTCATTGCGTGATATTGCAGCAAGCCCTTATTTTTCAGCTGCTTACGAAAACACTAATCGGCGAATAACATTGTGAAAAGGCTTTAATTTTACAATCCGGAACCATTAATTGGTTAGCCTGGCTTCTTCTGCTTTAACGATTCACTGTTTCCGGGGAACTTCAGCGCTCTAATCGAATACGGTTTTCATCATATAAAAACGATTCATAGTATTTTGATTTCGAATATAGCAAGCTCGTATTCAGCACGTATAGATTATATTGATGAGATATTGATTTTTAGCTGTTCGCGAAAACGAATAATAAAACGGATACTGCAAGTGTCCCGAAAAGCCGTACGTTTTCTCGGAAATTTCCTTCGGTTGGTTCACCGAAGTGAGTCATTCAAGGTAATTTCCTTGTTCATTCAACTTCCTCTATGCTAGCTTGACAGGTTCTCATTGATTATACAATATTTCACCAATCCTACCATCCATGGGTTGTACCGAAACAATTCAGTCTAATTCGAGTTTTATCTTGAGAAGGCGCTTGGGGTGATTTGAAACGGAATATGTTGCTTATGGAAATCGCTTGCTCTTTACTTAAGTGGGTGTTTACGTCCATTCTCTACCATCGGGGTCTTTAAAGAGTCCTAAATAAGTGAGTCAGCTGAATTCGGCAGACCAGAAGGAGTCGGCAAATGGCTTTCAATCCTGATGTCAAACGCAAGATTGTGCGGGATCGGAAAACGGGAAAACATCATCCCTGCGTGATATGCGGAACCCAATACCCTCTGCCTGATGCTGTCCATATTATTGACGAAAAGGAATGGAAGAGGCGTAATGCTTGCGATCGTCAGGCGAACGGTATGCCTTTATGCCCAAACTGCCATCGCGTTTTCGATGAAGTACTCCGCCCTTATCTCTATCGGGCACTTACAGAGTTTGGTGCAACAGGCTTGCCAGAGTCTTGGAAGCAAAACAACAAGCTCACCGTGACGGAAATAGAATTTGGGATTGAAGAGCAAGGCGCCCCTTGATCACATCTCTGGCGGAATCTTTCAATTTATCTGGAGCTTCGTATGGCAAAGAAAAGATCGAGAGTACAGAAGGCCAGGTTCGTGCAGCCACCTAAAGGTTCGTCGAAGAAGCAGCCTGCGAAGAAAAAAGGGGAACAAGAGGAAGCGGGAGTGTGGAAGCAGAAACTTGTTTACACCGATCCACAGGGAAATGAGTTTTCTGACCAGCAATTTAAGCAGTCTATCCAGCCGATTGACCTGGTAGATTGGGAGGAAGATGGACCAAAAGTAACTAACCCTAAGACAGGGAAGGCGGTGGAGCGATACAAACGCTTCGAGCCTTATGGTCCGCCTCTCGGTGGTGGTTTGGCTTGAAGGGATCGGTTTCCGTTGATTCTCATTCAATCGATATTCTGTAGAGTAATCGGTTGAACGTGAGCGGCGGCCATAAAACTCGGCCTATTCATATTTACAGAACAATCCGGCACTTGATCAACTTCTGATCCTCTCATCTTGGTTGCTTTGGTAATTCTATGAATGCCGATACATGTCTTAAGACCACCGTTTTCGCTTACGCATTGTTTCAGTCAGATGGTACTGTGTTCAATTAGTTGTGATATGAATTTCAAGTAGACCAGACATTCATTAATTTTGTTCGCGAAACTCATCGAATGCGGGACAGCAAACAAAAACGAACGTTATTTATAAGGATGCGTTAATCTTCATTTATGGTGTAGTAGGCTCAAACTGATAGTTGATTGCACATATCATGGTGCGCGTTCTACAGACTAGAGGAAAGAATGCATGCGTCTCCCGAATTGTTGCGATGGTTGGCCGTAGCTTCGCTACTCACGTTCATTGGAACAGCTATCATAATTCCAATATTGGTCGTCCAAATTCCGGTTGACTACTTCAAACGAACAGGACGAAAGACTTTGCCATGGGCTTCGCAACATCCTGTCATTCGAGGGATTCTACTAATAGGTAAAAATGTTCTCGGCTTCATCTTTGTGGTAGTCGGAATATTATTACTCGCTCTACCTGGTCAAGGGCTCCTGACGGTCATCATTGGAATCATGCTTCTTGACTTTCCAGGTAAGTTTAAACTTGAAAGATGGGTCATTTCACAAAAACCTGCAATACGCAGCATCAACTGGCTTCGACGGCGTTCAAATTGTCCGCCGTTAGAGATCCCGGAAGAATCAGAAACGAGTGCTACCTAGGATTGAAGACGGTATACGAAAGAGTCAATCTTTGGATATTTCAGTGAATTCTAGTTAGTTATTTTGTTTTGGAGCGTTTTTTGCCCATCAGTTCAGTATTGTGGTGCTATATCCAGTTGAGTTAATGCTGCAGTAAAAGCTATCAAATCCTATGTTTCTGAAACCAAACATTCAAACGACCGTTAATGGGGGGTATTCAGAAATAATTCAGTTTAATACAAGCTCGGCGAATGCTATGGAACCAAAATCCGTGCACACCTATCTCGAATCTCAAGCCACTGACGTTTATGCATACGATGTTGACGTTCGCATTACAGACTTTCCTGCATCAGTCGACCGCCAATGGCTTTATTACTTCTCATTACACGTGAACTTTACTCAGCACAACGAGTGGTCCCACGGAGGATTTCAGTGGTCCGGTCCTCACGGATTTCGAGACAATAACAATAAGGGCGTCAATTGGGGTGGCGGATCTGACTGGGCGGGTTACGGGGGAATTGGGGTAAACAATACACCATTTAAATGGGAATGCGATCGTTGGTATCGCTATCGTGTTTGGCGCGTCGATGATGATGCCGAGGGATATCATCGTTGGCTCTTCGCGGTGATGGACTACGCCACGAACATCGAGCATCGATATGGAACGGTCCATACTAAATCTCAAAGCATCGCCAGCGCAATGGTTTTCACAGAAACCGGATATGGTGTTCAGTGCGATTCACCTACTGCACGCGTGGAATGGAGGTCACCCTGTCTTCATTCGCCAAGTGGCCAATCAACACCACACCGAATTGTTGCAAACTACAATGGCACTTGTACAAATCCAAATAATACCAATCAGGGGTTATTGTCTTCATCGCCAATTATCTGGTTTCATGAAACGAATGCCAAACGGCTCATTAATCCGGATGCATGCATTTGGCCAACTTCCACTTGCTAACATATTGGCCTAATCGCCGAACAAAACAATGCACGGGAGCGGCTGTCGTCGGTCTTGAATGGAAGGTTTGATCACTGCCGCCCAATGATTTTTGTCGTTATGCTCGTCCATCCGGTCGCCAAAACCAATAATAAAACGGACACGACAAGTGTCCCGAGAAGCCATACATTTTCTCGGAAACATCTTTCGGTCAGTTCGCCCAAGAGAGTTCACATCAAACTTCAAGCTGCCATTGCCATTCAACATAATTCCTTTCTTCACCGCAACTTCCTCATCTAACTCTTGACAATCTATTTCTGGTTAAACAGAATTTCACTAACTCTGCCGTTAATTTGTTATATCGAAATATTTCAGTCTAACTGCAAGATATACACACAACTCTATGACGGAACTCCAGAATGAGCGTATACTTCATCGAAGCAATCGGCGCACATCGCGTGAAGATCGGATACGCTGACGATCCAGCAAAACGTCTCCCCCAATTGCAAACCGGTTGCCCGTACGATTTGCAACTCTTGTTCTCGATCCCCGGCGACCGCGACACCGAGCGGCAATACCACGACAAATACTCTCACCTGCGCGTCAGTCCAAGTTCAGAATGGTTTTACTTTGATGCAGAACTTAAACAATTGATTGACGCGGCAATAATGTATGATCTGCATCACCCAGAGAAACACGAAGGTCTGCCTGTCCTTCGAGGTATTCTCACAAATCTCACTAAATGTTATTTTGAGAACGCTGATGGCATCACGGAAAGCCGAGATGCTTACCTTCAAATCTGGTGTCCTGAATGTTACCGCCATCATTGCCACGGCTGGTGTCTTGATGATGACTACGATGTTATTTCACATCGTGCTGCACATTGCGACAAAGAAAGTGCGTACTCCCAAAACGGCTATTTCATTGGCACCGTCAAGCGACCAGGTGTGCATTGTCATCCACCTGGCAAACCTATTGTGCGTCCAATTCGACGACGGCGTAGAGCTGCAAATATATGATCGTAGCCAAAGTGAGCCCTACCGAACAATATGCATATCAAATCAGTGAACCGGAGCCGTTTACGCCTTGCGTGTTTTTGCTAGTCTATCGGTTGTTGGGGCCGTATTTCGGACCGGATATCCTTAACGTGATGTGTTTTAGGAATGACGGGGGTCGACCCAAAGCGAAAGCTGTTACTGATCAAAAAACCGTACCCTTTACTTTCTCATAAATTACGCGTAATTGCAGCGACTTTAAGTTCGTTTTTGATTGTAAAGGGTCAACGCTTTGCGGGCGCTGTGGTAGATCAAAAAGCTCTATCTTCTTTCATAGAATAGCATTTAATTGCAAATTGAGGGACGCATTGTGATTGGGATGATCACACAGGCTGAGTTTGTTAGGACTCAAGTTTCAAAGAAAGGTCAGCTCTCATGGCTTCTGGGTGCTGGCACCTCGGTAAGCGCGGGCATGCCTACTGCTACCGAGTTGATTTGGGATTTGAAGAAAAGATACTACTGTTCGGAAGAGAATAGGGAATTTCTTGGAAATGATATTCAGCTTTCCCCTATCAAAGCAAAGATTCAATCCTACATGGAGTCAAAAGGGTTTCCCCAAGAATGGGATGACTCAGAGTATTCATTTTATTTTGGGTTGTTGTTTGGAGATGACTACGGGAAGCAGCGCGACTATTTGAGAGAAGTGTTGAGCACTGAGTCAATATCTATTTCATCAGGTCAAAAAGCTTTAGCTGGATTGATTGAAACTGGCTATCTCAGGTGTATATTCACAACGAACTTCGATGAGGTCGTTGAGACTTCTTTTGCCCGAGTCGCCAAGAAAGCTATTACCACGTTTCACTTAGAAGGTTCATCAGCCGCGGTCGATGAATTGAACAATGAGAAATTTCCTTTCTACGTGAAACTTCATGGTGATTTTCGATACAAATCTTTGATGAACTTAGAAGAAGATTTAAAGGAAGCAAATAAGAATTTAGGACAGTGCTTTAAAAATTCATCCAATCGATTTGGCTTGTTCGTAGTCGGATATAGTGGAAGGGATGATTCTGTAATGAGTCTGATTGATGAAACCTTAGAAGGCGACAATCCTTTTCCCCACGGATTGTATTGGGCAACGTTGAAAGGACATCAACCGCCACAGAAAGTCCAGGACATTTTAGAGAAAGCAAATTCACTTGGAGTCGAGACAAAGATTGTTGAGATAGTGGATTTTGTTGCATTGACGACAGCCCTTTGGAAACAACTTCCGAATCGACCAACTGATTTAGATGATGCGATTTTCGAATACTCACGGCAACAGGTGCACTTGCCCTTACCTTGCCCAGGAAAGTCTCTTCCCATCATCCGTTTTAATGCATTCAAAATTCTAGATATGCCCTCTCACGCTTACAAGGTGCACCTTAACAACAAGATTGATTGGAAAAAGGTAAATGATCTTAATAGACGCAATCGGGGAAGAATGATTGCATTCATCGATGACGACCTTTATGCGTGGGGAAAGATAACCGATCTTGAAAATATTTTTGGAAGTGAAGCAGAATTTCAGGGTAGTCAACTGGACTGTAGAGTCGAAACCTTGCTGCAAAAGGGGGCCCTGAAAGGGGCACTAGAGGAAGCCCTAGCATTTGGTTTGGCTACAAATACTAGTTTGAACTTGAAATACAGAAGGAAAAGTAAGTATTTGGTACTACCTATTCCATCTGAACAAGGATGTTATCCTGAACTGGAGAAAGCGACAGGAGGGGGAATAGTTTCTGGATACAATTCGAATATATTGGTGAGAGGATTTAATACCGAACTAGAAGAGTGGAATGAGTATCCACTTTCTTGGGCAGAGGCCGTTCAGGTGGGTATCTCGACTCTCGGGGGCTTCATACTACTTACTGTCAGACCTGATATTTGGATTTCACCCCCTAAAGAACGAGAGAAGGGAAGGAACCTGATAGATAGTAGAGTAGGTAATCGAAAAAATGATGTATTGGATAAGATCTTTTCTGCATGGTCAAACTACTTGTTTGATTCTGGTGAAGATGAGGTAATGACATTTTCCGCCTTTGCTGAAGCAGATGAATATGGGAAAGCTAACTTCGTAGTTTCCACAAAAACTGTGTATTCAAAAAGGATTTAGTTAGGTATGTCGGTTTCATCTTTAGCTGCACACTCCCATATCCTTGAACCAAAGCTAGTATTCATGGATGGGCGAATGGATTGCAATCCACTAAGAGGAATTCTCGATCACGGTCCATATAGTCAGCCAATAGATCTTTGGAACCAAATCAAAGTTGCGTTTATGTGCCTTGAAGAAGACAGAGATAATTTAAGGTCAGTATTTCGGGAGCTTGGGAGACCGCAGCAAACCAGAGATGCAACTGACTATTATCCTAACTACCCAGGCTTTCAAGCCGCATTTCGGGTTCCTTTGAAAGCGGCAGATAGGGGCGTTCATCAAACTTTACCCGGAGACTTAAACGAATATGCAATGTCCGGGAACCATATCGGTCTTGCCGACGCGTTATCGGAGTCGCTCGGGAAAATGAGAAGAATCAAACACCAGTTCGACGTTATCGTAATCTTTTTATCCGATCAATGGGCGAGTTGCTTCAAAGGCGAGAATTTTGATCTTCATAATCACCTTAAAGCACGCTGCGCACCTCTGGATATTCCCTTTCAGATTGTTACAAAAAAAGCCCTTACAAGAAGATGTAGATCCAACGTGATGTGGGGCCTAAGCGTTGCCTTGTATGCAAAAGCAAATGGGATACCTTGGAAGCTGCCATCTGTAAACGCAGATGAGGCATTCATCGGTATTAGCTATTCTTTAAAGAATCTTGATGGAGACGCCCAGTTCTATACCTGCTGTAGCCAAATAATTGAAGCAGATGGATTGGGCTTCGAGTTTGTGGCTTATGATACACGTGCGGCAAACGTAGATTTTGCGAAAAACCCCTACTTAAGTTCCGAAGACATGCAAGCCGTTCTTCTGAGAAGTTTACAGGTGTACCAGAGAAACCATCGCGGACGATACCCTCGGAAAATAACTATTCATAAAAGCACTCGATTTACTGAGGAAGAAATCAAAGGTGCCCTGGATTCATTTAACGATGGCACTGATGTCGAGCTAGTTCAAATATTAGAGCGTTCGCCTGTATTTGGCTTCAAATGGAACAGTAAGGAAGTGGATAGGTATGGTGTTCCTAGGGGAACATATCTCCCTGTTAGCGAGAACGAGGCATTACTCTGGACACAAGGACCTACCATTGGAGCGAATCTGACTAATTCTAGATGGCAAACTCATAAGGATTTCGTCTTTGCTCCAACTCCAAAGCCCTTATTTATCCGACGATTCTCAGGTTTAGGTGGTTGGCATGAAACGTGCCAAAGTATCCTAGGGCTGACGAAGATGGATTGGAATAACAATACTCTCCACAAAAAGCTTCCAGCTACATTAGAGTATTCCAGTCGTTTTGCTCAGATAGTAAAAGAAGCCCCAAACATGATTGATCAAGTCTATGATTTTCGCTGTTTCATGTAGCTTGTTTGTAGCTCAAAATAGCACAGTTCCGGCTTATTCAGATGATTGGGGCTAAGTTACACACAGATTATGAGAATGAGGACAGCAAATTTGTGCCCGAGCCAGCCTATCAAATGAATGTCCGCATTTTTGGCTGAGAGCAGGCATAGGGGGTTTACATGAAAAGGAACAATACACATAACAAATCACTCCAACCGATCACTCCAACCGATCACTAACGCGCCGGTTGAGTTTAGTCGTTAGCAGTTCTTCGGTCACATCAACTCATACCGATTCTGGAATTTCATAAATCCACCGTTTTTGTATTCTTGACGTGGACAATTATTACGGAAGGTATGATCGGTCAACAGACCTAGGGTACTGCCAGTGACTCCGCTCGATATTCCAAACCTGAACTGGGACGCCTTTCTCGGAAACTCGGCGGTCGTGTCCGCATACCAGGACCTGACCAAACTAACCACGCGGACGGTCTTGCTTCACCCACTCTCTCTGATCCCGCGCGTCCCGCAGTCTTGCTACTGCGCGTGGAGCGATGCAATCCACATATTCATCGATGAGTCGTCCGAACGGGTTCACCATTCCCTCGTGCACGAATTACTGCACGGAATCTTAGTGGAAGAGGGGTATTGTCGGATTGCCGCCCGGCTGCCCAATTCCTTACATGGTATGTTCTCAAACGAGATGCAGCACCCTGAGATCTTCCGGCGGATGGAAGCCTATGGCCTCGACATGTCCGCTTACTGGCCACATTGGGTTAGGGAGTTGAGGGGCTCCCTGGCCGACATGTTGAACGAGGTGGTTGTTGACCGACATGCGGGCGTTTCACATATGCCTCAACTCTTCACTTGGTTCTACTTCAAGCACGTTTCCGCAGCCCATTTGGAAGAGTACCGTCACGCCAACTCTGCCGCGTATGTCGCCGCTCAAGCGGCGTATGAAGAGACGAAGGGGCTCGGGTTCGCCGATATGGAGTGCCACCGGCAGAGCTTCGAATTGTTCAAGGAACACTGGTCACGGTTCTGCACCGACCACCTCCCTGGCTCATTCGCCCAGCAACTTGCTACAAACATCCGCGAGGGGACCTTGAAACCACTGCTGGACAATGAGAAGGGCCGCTCTGCGGAGGAGATCATGACTCTCTTGATAAGCAAAGGGCTGCACGTAGCGGGATAGTGTCAGAAGGAGCTCGACGATAAATTCAGAATGAGCCGAAGGCGATCGAACCACTTAGGGCCTCGATTCTGTTCGCGAAACACATCGAATTCAGGATACTAATTCAAAACGAATGGTTTCTAGAATGACTAGATATTCAAATCTCTCGAAGCTGTTGTTTTTCATTGAACATTCCTCATTTTCTTTTGATTCTCTCTGTTTCAACAAAATATTACTAACTATACCCTTGATGAGTTTTACCGAAATAATGCAATTTAACTCGAGTTAGCAGTCAATGCGGAACAATAGTGGGGCATTGCCATGACCGACGAAGAGATGTTCAATGAATTCACAAGCGCGAATCGATATATGGGGCCGCGGTTCGACATCAACAAAGCCAGCCCGTGGCTCAGGGCAAGACTCAACAGCGCAGCTTCGGCCGCCCGTTTCCAGATCGAAAGGGCTGCCTCAGCCGTCGATTCACTTTGACTGGATCGAAAACCACGACATCAACGCCTGGGCCTTCGCCCGACCAATAATCTTGCCCGCTTCTTCCAGACGCCCGATGAGGCTGTCTTCCATTTCGCATTCGGGATTTGCCCATTCTTCCGCATGTTCGGCGATGACTCAGTTCCGGCCGCTGACGCAGATATCGCATCGTACCCGCCATGGAGAGTGCGGCAGATGATCGCTATCGCAACCGCGACCTACTTCATCTCGCGCCGCTGGAACCACGACCTTGCGGTCTTATGCCGACAGAATATGATAGAAGCTATGTTCCAGGTCGAGTATGCCTACTGCCGCGTGACTGGCGAAAAGATGGCAACGAAGGGACTTACAGAGGCTTGGACGGGACGGGCTGGCGGCACGTCCAAGACAAGCTGATTACGCATTGGCGGGAAGAATTATACAATGAGTTGCTTCCTTTCAGTTTTGTTGAACTGCCGGAGGCAGGAAACGATATCTACGCGTAACATTCACAGACTTCGCTCCGCTCCGACACGGTCTTTTTGCTTCACAAAAACGTCCGGATAACTACCACAAGGCAAGACGACAGCGTCCAACAAGGAATCGAGTGTGTTGCCCCGACAATTGGTTACGAGAGCCCGCAAATATGCAGATTCTGTTAACGAAACTCGTTGATTCGCGTACAATCAAGGCAAACGAACCATTTTTTACAAACGATAAAAGATGAATATTTGCTTAATCCCAAATTGGCTTGAAATAAGTTGATGTCTCATTTGTGCTTGAAGAGAATCTCGACAAACCGCATTTTAAACGCTTGCGAAGCGTAATCGATAGTTTTTACCAGTGTTTATTTTTTGACGGTAATTTTTGCATCGGGTAAGGCTTACTTCAGGCGGGCCAGATTGGCATCGCTGATATTGGTACTGTTCAAACCAAGCTGCTTCAGATTTGACATGCTGGCCAGCGCGTTGGTACCCAGATCTGTAATCGGGACCGAATAGATATGGAGATCAGATAATTGGCTGAGAGGCTGAATGCTATACCAAAATAACAAAAAACTTAGTCGGTATGTTGCAAAGGTTTTGCCATGGGCACAACGAACATTTCTGGGTACCTGACGCCCAAACACGAACAAACCGTTGACGAGGCCGCTCATGATGGTATTCTCCGCCAGACCGACTTTGAATTATTTCTGAAACTCGTTAAAGAATCGGCCCCCCGGATTTTAGAGCCATACTTCCACATTCCCAATATTGAGGATTCTGCGAATGATGTCGAACTCAATACTCAATGGATATATCGCGAACGAGTCTACTGCTACGAATTGTATCATCAACTCCGCTGTTCGATGACTAAAGGACATGCCTTCGATAGATCACTTTACCTGAACGCGGAACTTGACAAAGCTGGAACTGTTTATTCACAACACATCGGAAGCCTGAAACCGGATTTTGTACTTCATCGCCCCGGAGAAGGTAACCATAATATTGCCGTTACCGAAGTCAAACCAATCACGGCACCTATAAAAGAAATTGAGGGTGATCTGCTGAAACTCAAAATATTTTTGGATAAGATGGGTTATTTTGGCGCTGTACTGTTAGTCTATGGCCAAAAAAATGACAAGATCGACGCGATCAAAGAACTTTGTCAGACACATTATGGCAACTATTGGTTACCACGATTCAAGCTCCTATGGCACTCTAACTATGGCCAGTTAGTTAATGAGTTTCAGTTTGGCATGGACTCGTCGAAGTCATAAATTCTGCATTACAATCTGTTGTACACGGAGCCGCGAGCCGCGTGGGTTTCGAAGCCGACGTCGTTTTCCGAGACCCGGTGAAGGAAGGGCGTTACTCCTGTCCTCGTTCGATATACTCAAACGTTTTCTCAAATGCGTTTATACGCCCCAGAAAGCGGACTCAATATGTGTGCGGGGAAGCCATACGTATTCGCGGATTCAGACACGACCATGATAATTCCGTCTGGACTGACTTCAGCCTGCACTATTTAATCAATAATAAAGCAAACACTACAAGTGTTCCGAGAAGTCGAACGTTTTTTCGGAAACATCTTTCGGTCGGCTCGAAACATCAGTCGGTTTCACCGATGCGAGTTGACATCGACCTACAAACTGCAAAAGTTGATGCAACGGAAATCCACCGGATTCTTGCCGAGATCTATATCGCTGAATTAGGCAGGCCAAAAGATAATCCACTGGATGCGAATGCTGTCGCAACATGGGGATCGGCATTGTTCACCTACGGTCCTCGCGACGACGTGATCGAAAGCCTACGTAAGCAGATCGCCGCATCCAAAGAATCGCGAGAGTTCAAAGCCACAAAAACGCAGAACAAGGCAATTAACCAGAGTGGTGGATCGGTCGTATTGTGAAACCAAAGGTTCTTGACCACCACCGCAATACCTCAACCGTTCGGCTCGTTTTCATGGGGAATTTAGCACCAGTTTCGAGAGCAGGTGCTGAGCAACGCCCTTACGGTCAAACGCAAAATGCTAAGATCGATGCAACCGGAGCGGTTTGAGAAGCCATAACGACAAAGTTAACTGCTAAGAAGCGGCAGCGAAACCAGTCAGCTCCACCCACTTGTTAGGGAAACGATTCCTCTGGCGATCTCACAGGTCTGTTGGCCGTCTAACAACGATGGACCTCGAAGCCATGAAAGACCGGGGGCAAGCTCAAGAACCTCAACCAAGCCGAAGATGTTGTCTTCCAGCGCCTATTCAATGCTCCAACAGACCATGTAAGCTCTCACCTGCTACGACAACTCTACACGTTTGAAGCATATCTGAAAGCGGTAGAATGAGCATACGTTTTGTTTAAGTTTTTGAAAACAGACCACGATGAGTTTCCCGGGGGCAAAAGCACAATTGCCCAATTAAATGAGCCCTCTTCCTGCTCTGAATGAGAGAACGCCTGACGAATAATCACACCTTCCCAAAAGCCACTTGAGAGGGTGTACGATTCTATGGTAGTGTATACGTAAGTCTGGTTCTGTTTTCCTCAGGAGGTATAAAAGCTCCTGATTTTGAAGCCAGTTAGAAAACGTGATCCGAGTCAGACCTATTGATTTGCTTCAATGAATACCGAAAGCCTACCTAATCATTTTGTCACTCAGATGCAGGATTCGCTAACATGAGCCAGGAGATCGTCTACACGTCCGCGCCTAAGGGCTTGAAGCCTGGGAGCCGTGGATTCTGTACCGTCATCGCCACCCAAGGAATGGCCCGGAATCTGGCAGAACGCTTGGAATCTCTAAGCGGCTACCGCCACGCCTTTGCGGTACACGACGAAAACGCCCATCTGAATCCTGTCAACTACTCCCATCTGAAGATCACGGTCGGCGGTCAGGAGTATTCGGTTTTATCCCGTATCTGCGATGCTGGCCAGGACTATACAGGGCGTACCAACAAGCTGGCCCACCATGTGGCTTTGACGCGTTCTGAACGTTCCCCCGCTGGCCCCGCTCACCAGCTGCAGCAGCCTGGGTTCTGTGTCGAAGAATGGGACTCTCAGACCCGTTATACAGAGATGAACTGCCACCATTTAAGCAGCGACCATCCTCCGCTAACCCAGTGCACCAGCTGGTCGCGCTGGTGTGATGCAGGCTGGGCAGGTGTGCTGGCACAATCCGCGTTGGAAGGCAAAAATCAGACGCAGACGATTATCTTTCCTGTCGAAGCCGGCAGCAATACGCTTGCCCTTGTAGCCGAGGCCTTACAGCTGTTGCCGGAAAAGAAACGTTGGGAAGTGACCTTCAGCACCTATTTCACAAAGCTGCCCGCGGGCGTGGATTGTCAGTGGCGTTTTGTATTGGACGATACTCCCGAAGCAGAAGTCGCCCGGCGTAATCCGCGAATGCCATTGATTGACCTCTGTGCCGATCTGGGGACCGTTCCAGAAGGCCCGCTGGTTGAAGCGGCAAGGACGGGGCATCTTCCTCTACAGCAGACAACTGAGGCGGTAAAAAATACCACAGAAATTGATCCCAGCCCGACACCAGCATCACCGGTGGCAGCTACCTCTTCCAAACGCCCTCCTCCTCTGGCTCAACATTTTCAGAAAACGAAATCGAATCGGGGCCGGTCTCTGCTGATTGGCACAGGCGTGGTTCTGTTTCTGCTGTTGATTGTGGGAACAGGTATCCTGTTAATGCCAAGGCAGAACAATGATCAGGAAAAAGTTGCCCAAACTCCCACTTCAGCACCAAAAATGAAGAACAAACAAAAGCTGAAAGAGATGGAGCAAGCCCAGGCAGAGGCGGCTGAGAAAAAAATGCAACATCTAGCCGCCGTCACTAAGGTTGAAACACCGACCATCGAAGAGTCTCCACTGGTTGCAGATAAACCGAAAGTAGCGGAGGTCACAAAAGCAACAGCCCCCCCTCGGGAGGTCGGGAAAGTTAACCCGCGCGATACTTATCTCGTGTTTGGCAAGCATCAGGACATAGATTTTAATAAGACTGGTAACAAGAAAGAGGATGATGGTACGTCCCCTCAATTCACTGGAGGCAAACTGTTAGTGCTGCCAATGTCCCGGGTGACGATTCATCTTCCGGGGCAGTTGGAACTGACTGTCCATGAGAAATCGGAAATCGAATTACCCATACCCGCGCAGGAAGCGGATACAGGCAATAAAACAATTCCCACCATTTCATTGAATTATGGTCGGATTACTGTGACAAACCAGAGCCAGAAAACTCGTGAGATCAAAGTCAATGTCGCGGGGCAAACAGATCAGGTTGAAATGATTCCACTTGGCTTTCCTTCGAATATTCCTGCGGAACTGGACGTGATTGTCCCACTGGCTCCCAGTGTTAGCCAGCTGGAACAACAGAAATATTATCTCAAGAAAAAGGGTAATATTATTCTCAGTTCAAACAACAAGTTTTTGCCGAAAAACAGAAAATATGAAGACGCAGTGAAACAGGCAGAGAGCAATTTAATTCTCTCACGGGAAATCATTTCCGCCCTGTCTTCAGAAAATGCAGCATCCTCTGATCCGAGATCTGAAAAATACTATCGCAACCTGAAACGGATTATGCTGAAAAAATTGGATCAGGCGCAGGGGCAGCAAAAAGCCCAGCTGGCCCTGGGGCTGGGACTGCTAGGCGAGGTAGACCCTGTGGTTCAGGCTCTGATGCAATCAGAGAATGATCAAGAACTAGCAGAATCATGGCCTGAGTTTGTAGGCGTGCTGAACTGGCAACTGGTCAGCCTACCCGAGAGTGATCAAGCGGCTCAGGAAAAATTGGAAGAACAGGTCTGGCAGGCGGTGAATAGACGGCTGACACCAGAAGAATCAATTCCCAGAATTTCCGAATTGAGAACAGAGTATGAGGATCAGCTGAAGGCCTATCATGCCGAGAAGGAGCAAGCGGAAAAAAAAGAGAAACCAGAGCTACCCCAAGAATTAGAGGATTCCTGGAGACGCCTTCAAACCGCAGAGAATTTATTGGACTTGATTCGCGGAGACACGACACGGTTAAAAAAAGACGTCTTTAATGAAGGTGGAACCGTTCGAGCAGAATCGGTTTTGCAAAATATCAAACGCGACATTTATTTCGAGAAGATTTTGCAATATGGCAACCAACAATTGAAAGTAGGCGATTATCTATCAAGAGCTCTTGTAATCTGGAACCTTGAACGAATTACTCGAAAGCAACACGCAAAATCTCGATTTTCTAATCCCTCTGATACTGATGATCCCAAGGCCATTGAGTATTGGATAAATGAGTTTGATAAAAGAAACTAGATCAAGAAGATCAAAAAATGGAACATCCACAGACAGTAGCCTCGCTCCGGTGATTCATTTTTAGTTCTTTCCTGTCAGCTGAGAAAGGACTAAATTGTTCTGATTTGCACAAAAATCAGGTAATTCTACCTGGAATGATCGATACGCAACACATCCCCAGAAAATCATATCAAAACTCTCGTTTCTGATGGACATGCATGTTAGTATATATGCCACTGGAGACTTTTGTTTCACCCTGTAGCCAGATTTATCCTGTTAGATTTACGTTAATTATTACGATTTCTATATCAATGGTCGGGGGGAAGTTTCCTTTGAGTGATCGTTCAGAGGGAGAAAATTTGTGTCGACGGGTCGTGGGCAAAAAACAGCTCAAACATTGCTAAAACAAGTCATCTGTCCCCACTGTTGGAATGAATTCCCCCCTGAAGAGATACTCTGGGTGGCTGCCCATTCAGATCTGACAGGCGATCCCCTTCTGGGCAGTGATGCTCAACAGCGATTTCTCCCCACACGCTTCAACGTTCAGGGGAAGGCCCTGGATATTAAGGGAGTCCCGTGCAGTAAGCTCGCCTGCCCGCAATGTCACCTGCTGATCCCCCGACAATTACTGGAAATGGAACCATTCTTTATATCAATTCTGGGTGCCCCCGGTTCAGGGAAATCATATTTTCTGGCAGCCATGACCTGGAAACTACGGTCGATATTAAGCAGTCAGTTCGGCCTTAGTTTTGGTGATGCAGATCCTGAAGCCAACCAGCTTTTAATCAATTATGAAGAAGAACTGTTTCTCAATTCTGACGACGATAAATTAGTTGCGCTCCGAAAAACAGAACTGGAAGGCGGGGAATTATACGAGACAGTCAATTATGGATCTGGGAGAACTGTGCAATATCCGAAACCATTCGTCTTTCCCATCCAACCAGAAGCGGGACACCAGTACGGTGCCCACAGCAGACGACTCGCACGTGCTTTATGCCTGTATGACAATGCGGGCGAACATTTTCTTCCGGGAAATGAAAATGCAAACAGACCGGTTCAGCATCTGGCGGTATCGCGAGTTCTTCTCTTTTTGTTTGATCCGACACAGCACCCCAAGTTCCGAAATGCCTGTAAAGATCAAAGCCAGGATCCACAGATTTTGAAGAATGTCTGGAGTAATCGTCAGGACCTGGTCTTCCAGGAAGCGGCAAACCGGATCCGAAACTATAAGGGGTTGCCGGCGCATGAAAAGGATGATCGTCCCCTGGTGGTTGTGGTCACCAAATATGATGCCTGGTGTTCCCTGGCCAGTGGGAAGCCTTTGAAAGAAGAGTGGGTGACCAGCGCCACGCAATCTGCCTATCAGGGGCTGAATCTAAAGCAGTTACGCAATATTTCAAGGCAGGTACGTGAAATCGTATCAAAGTATGCTCCGGAAATGGTCTCTGCTGTAGAAGGCTTTTCGTCAGACGTGATCTACATTCCAGCAAGCGCTCAGGGGCAAGCTCCTGAACTGATTGAAGAATCAGGCTATTTGGGTATTCGTCCCAAGGATATCAAGTCGATGTGGATTGAAATTCCCATGCTATATGCCCTCCACCGCTCTGTACCTGGCCTGATCGCAACGGTTAAAAACGGGGAACAGAAAAAGAAAGTATCGTCGTCAACCAGGCAAAAGACGACCGATCGGGACCACTCTTCCTCACCATCATAGCCGCGTTTATTCAGGGATTCGCTAACATGAGTCAGGAGATCGTCTACACATCCGCCCCTCAAGGCTTGAAGCCTAGCAGCCGTGGCTTCTGTACCGTGATCGCTACTCAGGGAATGGCCCGGAACCTGACCGAACGCCTGGAATCCCTGAGCGGCTACCGCCACGCATTTGCGGTACACGACGAAAACTCGCATCTGAATCCGGTAAACTACTCCCATCTGAAGGTCACGGTCGGCGGTCAGGAATATTCGGTTTTATCCCGTATCTGTGATGCCGGTCAGGACTACACAGGGCGTACCAACAAGCTGGCCCACCATGTGGCTTTGACGCGTTCTGAACGTCCCCCCGCAGGCCCTGCTTACCAGTTGCAGAAGCCTGGTTTCTGTGTCGAAGAATGGGATTCTCAAACCCGTTATACTGAAATGAACTGCCATCATTTAAGCGGCGACCACCCTCCGCTAACCCAATGCACCAGCTGGTCGCGCTGGTGCGATGCGGGCTGGGCAGGTGTTCTGGCACAATCCGTGTTGGAAGGAAAGAATCAGACACAGACAATAATCTTTCCTGTCGAGGCTGGTAGCAGCACGCTTGCACTGGTCGCCGAGGCCTTACAGCTGTTATCGGAAAAGAAACGCTGGGAAGTCACCTTCAGCACCTATTTCACAAAGCTGCCCGCGGGCGTGGATTGTCAGTGGCGTTTTGTGCTGGATGGTACACTGGAAGCAGACGCCGCCCGGCGTAATCCACGGATGCAGGTAATTGACCTCTGTGCTGATCTGGGAACTGCTCCGGAAGGAACACTGGTTGAAGCGGCAAGGACGGGGCAACTTCCCCAGCAGCAGAATACAGAGACTGTGATCGAATTTCGTGAAGCGGCACTGATTCCACCTCAAGAAATTGTACAGCAGGATTCTACTGAAGAGTTTCCCGATATCTCCGAATCGATTCCTCCTGTGCCACCTCCTATTGAGAAGACGCGGAGAGCTTCCGGTCCTCCCCCTCTGGAGAAACATTTCCAGAAGCCGAAAAAAAGGGGGCGTAAGTTGCTGATTGGTGCGGGAGTCGTTTTGCTCCTGCTGTTGAGCGCGGGAGCCGGTTACCTGTTTATGCCAGAACAGAGCCAGGATCCGGAAACGGTTGCCCATACACCGAAGACAGCACCGAGGTTAAAGAATAAAGAAGCCCTGGAGGTCATGGAGCAAGCCCGGCAGAAGCAGGCTCCAAAACTGATTCTTCCTGAAAAAGAGGTTAAAACAACCGAAGTTGTCATCTTTGACCATTCCCCTCTTGAAGCCGAAAAACCTAAAGTGAGCACATCACCAATAATAGTGAAACAACCGCTGGAAGATGTTCGTAAGAAACATCACCGGGTGCTTCCTTTGCCCTCCAATGACCATAGTTTGAATAGCAGCAGTGATCCGTTCGAGCTCACTAAGGTCTTTGTTAAAGAGAGACAGGGTTGTCATTTGCAGATTCTAGGAAGTGAGATCGTACTAGGGGATGGCAGTAAATTTATACTGGAACCGATCTCAGATAAAGTAAGGCAATGGAACGTGATCAAAAAGTCTGGGAGTGGTTTCGGTCAGAAAGTGGTGGGAAAATTTCAGTTAATCAACAACTCACTTAGCTTCGTTTGGGGGAAAGAACCTCCTGAAAAATGGCAATATTTGAAATATTGTCTGCTAAAAATCACCGCTGGTGGCGATTCTGTGCTCTGTCGTCTATCGAAACCAATCACCCTCAACCCCAAGCCGTTAAAACTTAGCTTTAACTCCAAAAAGGAGAAATTTAAGTTTCCGCCAGAAGCCAGACCTTTCCCCCCTTCTGAATATCTACAGCTTCTTGTATCCATTAAGGGAATATCCCAAAAACGCTTAGCTGGGTTCAATAAATTCGGTGTTCCAGCACCAACTCCCCTAAAACTAAATGGTGAGTACCGGGCTAGCATCTTCGACCCTACGGCTGAAGGGGACTCTGAAAAGTTTCTTGACCTGATCGTTAGCTTAGAAAATATCGACAGCAACACAGAGAGCGGAATTTCTATTCAGGCAGAAGCATTTGGCAAAGAACTTGATAGCAATCACAAAGAAAAACAATGGCATGAAATCACTTCTTTGGAGCATATTGATCGTAAAATAGATGATTGCAAAAAAGGAATCACTTCAAGTCTATCGTTTCTTTCCAAGATAGAGAAAGAGATAGCTGCTCAACAAGATAAAGTACAAGAGGGCCAGAGCATTATCAGTAAGATTGAAAGTGACTCCAGTCTACCTAAGCAAGATCAGCAAGCTTTTAATTATATTAAAACATTTCATATCGACTATCTGAATTTCTTTGGGTTAACAAGTATTAAGGATGCTAAGAATATACAAAAAAACAATGAGAGTTCACTAAAGAAGCTTGATAACAAAAAAAACATATATGGTATGAGAAAAGAATTCTCTGAAAAGAACCTGTCATGGTGCAACAAAATGCTGGAACTCTTCGACCAGTTAGAGAAGAACGTGACCATCAATTACGAACTGTTTATCGAAATCGAAGGCGAGAAGGTGGTGATTATCAAAACCAGCCCCGGTAACAAGAAACAGTAGCTTCCTTTAACAAAGAACCAATTACGACTTTTGTAACGATACGATGATTCCGTCAGGGACAAAAAGCTATGAGAGAGCAGCAAAGTATTATTGAAGAGATCCAGTCGATTCTGTCTTCGGACATCGATGCGGAACAGGAAGAACTGGAGGCCCTGGAGGGGCGATTCGTCAGTGCTGTTGAAGAGACCAATACACGGCTGCGGGAATGTGAAAACCTTTTACACCAGGGATTACGGACAGAGGCGCTGGGAAAATGTGAAATCGCCCCGAATCTGCTGGATATCGTCGCGATTCTGGACTTCCCCGGGCGTGAGGTCTGGGTCGATTATATTTCGCAATTCGATCTGCCGGCTCCTCCGGAATTACAACTTGATATTGCTGCTGACCTCAATGAAGCATATTCAGAAGAGCAACCATTAAATGGTCTCATGCGTTTAAATCGATTACATGCCCTGGCACGCAGTCCCTTAAAAACCCGCATTGGGATTCTGCGCCGGCTGGCAGAGGCTGACCAGAGCAACCCGATCTGGGAAGACGATCTGCACGATTTCGAACGCGCGCGTCAAAATCAGCTCAAAGATGAAGCGAATACGGCAGTAAAACAATTGGACTCAAAACAGCTGGCTCAACTAGAACAGGAACTGCTCGATCCCAACTGGCTGGAAAGACCTCCGAAAAAACTGATTTCAAAGGTATCCGCCACCCATTCGCAGCTGCGCGCCAAAGAGGCACGCAAAGAAATGACAGCAATCGAAGAAGGCCTGACGACGGCTTTCAGTGATTTTAATCTTCAGACCGCGCGCAGTTTGCGTCAGCGCTGGAATGCTCTGGTTCCGATTGCCAATCTCTCAGACGACGACCAGTTATGGGAACTGGCAGGGCCAGCTCTGGAATGGCTGGATCGGGAAGATCAGCAGGAGCAAGAGGAGCGAGACTATCAGACAGCACTTTCGCAGCTGGAACAGGCTTTAGATTCTGAGCTCCCCAAAGAAGAACTGGAGCGACATTATTATCAGGCTGTCAAAAACGATCGAGCGCTTCCGGACGTATTACATCGGCGACTTTCGGAACGCCTCGAATACCAGGAACTCGCAGCTCGGCGGAAAGGGCGGTTAATCATTTCCTGTGTTGCGATGGGAGTCTTATTGATCGGCGCCGGGATAACCTACCTGATTGTCAGACAGATCCATAATAAAGAACTGGCCACATCAGTGGCTGCTGCCACCGAATTGCTTGAGTCTGCCAGGGAGACGGGAAATTTCAAAGAAGTATCCAATTACTTCGATCAATTGGAATCAGAGAATCAGAGAGTTGCGGAGAGTACTGATATTAAGAAACTCAAGGCAGAGATGAAGCTTGCGATTGAAGCAGAGAGCGGACGGCAAGTTAAATTTCAAAATATCCTTGATGACGCTCGCGCCCGGGGTGTCTTGAACGCCAGCTGGGAGAATATGCCCGCCGCCCTGAAATGCCTGGACGAAGCGAAAGAAGTCGCAATCACCGATGCAGAGTATGGTCAGATTCTTGAATTGACGCGTAAGGTGAATGAAAAACAGTCCGGAATGCAGGAAGAGGTAGATAGTCGCTTCAGGGCAGATTTAGACAATTTAAAATCAAGCATGGCTGATGCTGACCAGGAAAATCTCACTCAACTGCAAAATCTTTTAAAACAGGCAAACGAGCTCAATGACCGCCCTCGTGTGAGTGCGGAATACGCGGTCCTGGTACCTCCGTTGATCAACTCCCTGAATTCCATGGTCACTACCACGCTGGAAAAACAGCGGGAGAACCGGGCTCTGTCACAGATTACAGATTCGATCGGAGATCGCAACAGGTACAAATCAGCCCTGGAGAAGTATTCTCATGCTCGGCAAACGGCTCGCGGGAAAGCCCTTCAGCAGGTTCTGGAGGACGAGTTTACTGTCTGGGTCGGGGTCAATGCCTGGAATCAGTTTATCGATCGCAGCACACGAACTGATTTCGGGACACTCTCCGCAGATGAATCAAAGGCCTGGGAAAGCGAAGCCAGAAAAGTACAGGAAGAATATAAAAGCTTTCCAGCTGCAGAAAGTATTCAGCCATTGCTCGATATGCTGCACTCTGTAAATAGTCGCATTTCTGAAAGCGGCGAGAAGTTACAAAATCAGTTAAATAATGTGTTCAACAATGAAACTGTCGCCAACCTGCTGATGATCAGAACAATCGATGGCAAAAGGTACTATTGCAAGGAACCCCCCAGATCAAGTGGCTCGGTGCTAGTGGTTAATTATCTGGAAGGGTTCGACTTAGTCAAAATTGGTGGTGTCGAACGTATTGAAAAAGAAAATATTGAATATCCCCCCCAAAGTGAAAAAGTCAATTATGCTGCGCCACAGGCAGTATTCAGCTCCTCAGCACAGGATCTGATGACCGACCTTGATCGAAAAGGGTGGGAGACGACTTTCATCGAGATCCTGGTATTGCTGTTTGAAAATACCGAGATGGAACCGGTTCTCAAACTTCAGTTGATCGAGAGTATCTTAAAAGTGGCATCCCAGGGCAGCTTGTTTATCAAGCAGGAATTTACTTCCCACATAGATCTGATAGCGAATTCCAATCTTGATTTTACCGTGAACTGGATCGATCCAGAGAACATCCACAGCAATCTCGCCAGAAAAAAAGCAATACGAGTTCTGGACAGAATGGAACACCCGAAAACCGCTCTCAAATCATTAGAAGCATATAAAGCGAAATGGAAGAATCCTGTTCTCGCAAATCAATATGAGTGGTATGGCTGGATGATTGAAGATAAAGCAGAAGATAAGTGGGTCTGTAAAACAAAAACGGTACCTGATGAGTCGGAAAACAAGAATTTATTTGCCATCTACCCTAAGTCTGAAACAGTTCAAATCGTAAAAGTTGGAGAAGTTCATAAAGGTAAGGTAACCCTTTCAGGACCTTCATCTGCTTTACAGGAAGGCCGTCCTGTGTTTTATGTAAAAGATGCGATGAAGTCGGACCAGAAGACACGTCAGTTGGATTCCAACTGATCATATTAAAATATGAGGACAGAATACTTTGTCAGATCAATTTTTCATACGAATTCGTGGAAATGTAAAAGGGCCACTCACTGCTGAGCAGATCAGGGTTCAAGCGAATCGTGGTCGTTTTGGACGACACAATGAAATATCCGAAGATGGTATCAACTGGACTCGCGCCTCTTCACGTCCTGACTTGTTTCCAGCTTCAGTGCAGCCCAAAGTCCGTAAGAAGCAGGAAACAGAAACAGTCTTAGAATTTCAGGCAGAAGACGAACTAACAGAATCTCCTAGCAAGAATGATTCATATGAGTTAGTGGAAGCACCAGATACCGATCAGAAAAACTGGTATTATTCACAGGATTCAGAACGTCAGGGACCAGTTTCATTTTCAAAGCTTCAGTCATTGGCCTCATCCGGTGCCCTGAAACCGAACGATTATGTATGCCAGGAAGGAATGGATGAGTGGGAATTAGGCAGTGAAATTCCTGGTTTATTTGCAACGCCGAAATCTGAAGTTATTCCAGTTGTAAATGCTGTAGAGGTGAATAATACCCGGCAGTCTGAATTTACGAGAACAGCCCCAATGGCCGTCGCCAGTCTGGTTCTGGGGCTGGTCGGTTTCAATGTTTTGTTTTTGTTAGGGAGCATTCTGGCTGTCATTTTTGGTCATGTCGCTCTCAAGCAGATTAAACAGGCTGGAGGAGGACTCAGCGGTCGTGGTATGGCAATGGCAGGCCTGATGCTGGGATATGGAGTTATTTTCGTTTGTTTGATCGTAATTATTATTCTATTCGTGTTAATGCTAATCGGCGTCATCGCGGCGAGTTCGTAGTTCCAGCATTGACTGCTCTATCAATTCGACAACTTGAGCTTTACATAAAAATATTCCGGGAGGATTGTTGGCTATTACCACTGAAGTTCCTCTTTCCTGGTCACGTCAGGATATAGAACAGCGTTTCGCTTTCAAAGGAGGAAGATACACACGTGTCAATACGTTACTCTCTATTCTGTTGGGAGTAATTTTGACAGTCGTTTTCTACGCGCTGCTCATTCCTCTGGAAGGAACGTTTTTCGCAGAAATGTTTACTAGGCGTGGTTTCATTCCGTACCTGATCTGTTTTTTTTCATTCTGGTCACTATCGATTTTGTTTATTAAGTACCGGAAGCTCTCCTTTCAAAAGAAAAGTCTGGCTTATATTGTCGTTCCCTCTGATACGAGTTTTGTGTTGTCATCAACCACAGTGGATACTGTAATTGATAATATTTATGAATGTGTTGATGATCCGAGGCATTTTGTACTTTTCAATCGGATCATAATCGCTCTCTCTAATTTGAGAAACCTGGGACGAGTTACTGACGTTGACGAAATTCTACGTTCGCAGGCGGTACACGATGAATCTTCAATGGAAACCAGTTACGCTCTTTTGAGCGGTTTTATCTGGGCTATTCCGGTTTTAGGATTTATTGGAACGGTACTTGGACTATCTCAAGCAATTGGCGGATTCGGAAAAGTTCTTCAGACCAGTGAAGAACTAAGTCAGATCAAGACTTCACTACAAGGGGTAACGGGAGGACTGGCGACTGCTTTCGAGACGACTTTACAGGCACTGATCGCAGCACTCTTCATTCAACTGATACTTACCTTCCTGAAAAAATCAGAGGAGGAATTTCTCGATTCCTGTTCTGAATACTGTATTACGAACATAGTCAATAAACTTCGCATCATGCCCTTTGAAACTCAGAATGACAATTGAGCGACATGACCGGCTGGTACTTTAAATCCGATGAAACAGAATGTGGTCCTTATTCATTGGATGAATTGATCTACCTGAAAAACAAGGGACAGATCACCCCAGGCTCGCTGGTAAAAAACGAGCATCAGAGCGGCTGGGTCCGAGCAGAGTCTGTTCGTGAACTGTTTTCAAAAGAACGATTGACGCATTCCAGAATTGAGCTTGCCACTTTAATTAAACCGAACGCTGTCAAAGAGGAATCAGACATCAGTTCTGAAATCGTTGATTTCATTGATGAAACGCCGGACAAAACAAATCTTCCCCCTCTGCCGGCGGAACATCGCAATCGAAGTCAGAAGAATGTCATTTTCAGCGTGCTGGCGGGGGGACTTCTGCTGCTGTTACTATTGCTGCTGATACTTTTTTATGGAAAGACCCAACCCAGCCGGAGACAGTTGCCAGATCAACATCCTCACAAAGCCAGGGAACGGGAATGTCAGGCGAACAAGGCCCAAAAGGAAAGACAGGGACCGGTGATACTTTGCCGTCATCTACAGAATCGAAAGCGAGCGGAGACAGTGTGGTAGCCCCGACTCCGATAGCTGAATCGCCAGAGGAAGTATCACAGGAAGTGTCCCAGGAGCCGAAACCTACTGAAATGAAAAATGGAAGGACTGACAAAGAACCACCTGCATCTGGCCTGCTCACCGCCAGTCGACTGGTGACAGCCAGCCCCAGTAATGAGAATTTCTCAGGGAATAACGAGGAAATCAATAAGCGAGTTGAACGCGAGGGAGGGAAAACCGGTGAAGTTCAGATCTCTCTGATCTGGAATAACAGAAATGATCTGGATTTGCATGTGTTATGCCCCTCTGGTGAACGGATTTCATTCGACCACAGGCGATCTGCTGATGGGGGCGAACTGGATGTTGACATGAATGTCAGAGGCGAATCAACTCGTCCGGTCGAAAACATTTTCTGGCCTCCCAAAGGTATGCAGAATGGAATCTATCGTGTCTTTGTCCATCATTACAGTCGACACGGATCCCCCGATCCAACCAGGTTTACTGTCAGGATCATTGAGGATGGGAAAAGCAGACAGTTTTCAGGAACCCTCAGTACAGGAGAGCCTGCCATGCAGATTGATAAATTATCTCGTTAAACGTCCTGGTAGCATGTGGAGTTGATTGTGCTGTTTGCGTCATCACATCCCCGGACATTTTCTTGATTACAAACATAGCTGTCCGTTTCACTCAGTTCATCGAATTTTTACAGATCTGCAATGTCTCGACGTGGTAAAAATAGATCAGCATTTTCACTTTTTGTTTTTCAAGACATCATCATGTCGGTAACAGGCATTATGATCCTGATTACATTGATTCTGTCACTGGAAATGATGGAACGCCAGGAAATGTCTCCCAGAGAAAGAACCAGTGAGATTATTTCTCAGCTGAAAAATGCTGTAGGAGAAGTCGAAGATCTGGAAAAGCAATTCAATGCTGGAAAGTCTCAGCTGGAAGATCTTACCCGATTCTCCCCTACTCGATTGCAAACACAAATCAACGAACTGACTGAGCTCACAGAAGTCATGCAAAAGGAAAATACGAGTATTGCTCAAGATCAAATGGAAACTAAAGTTGAAAGAAACAAGGCGGTCGAACAGCAGGATCAAATTAGAGAAGAACAATATAAAACGGAAGAAATCCAACGACAAGTCCAGGATTTGAAAGAACGACTGGAGAAGATGAAGCAGGAGAACCGTGTTATTTTTAACCCTGCTGAAGGGACATCTAAAACGCCTTGGCTTGTCGAACTCACTGCAAACAAAATCAGTGTGGCTGAAATGGGAAAATCTCAGGTACCATCTCAGTTTTCCAATGTGTCCCAATTCGAGGACTGGCTGACAGGCAGAAATCCAGCAACACAATATTTTGTTTTGTTAATCAAACCTGATGGCATAGAGCAGTTCCATTCCCTCCTGCCTCACCTTAAAGAAAAGAATTATGACGTCGGTTTTGATTTACTCTCCGCGAACCAAAAAGCTATCGATCCGCAAACAGGCGCAGGGAGTGGCTTAGAATGAGTCGAACGCGACGTACCGGCGAGGGCAATAGCCTCGAATTACTACTAGATACGATTTGCAATACGTTTGGGGGCGTGTTGTTTATATCAATTCTGGTCGTGATTCTGATCAACATGTCCAGCGATGCTGCTCAGGTCACCCCGCCCGATGAGGCAGAACTGATGGAAATGCAGATCGAGTTACAAAAATCGCAGGAGCGAATCCAGAAGCTCAAAAATGCGATTGATCAACAGCAGAGCATTGAAAGCCAGTTTGTCGATCCTGATACAAAAATGATCGTTCGAAAATGGACACAGCTCAATGCAGATTTAACCCGGTTACAAGAGAGCAAAGATCAGGCGCTCGCCAATATCAGCAAAGATCAGACCTTAATTAACAAAGTAGCTGCAGAGTCAAAACAAAGTGCCGATGCACTCGCCCAGGCGAAAGAGGAATATAACTCGCTGCTGAGCAGACTTCGGACGGAGGTGGAAACGCGAACCCAGGCTGCTAAGTTACCAAAATTAAGAAGAACCAGCAAAACTGAAATGGTGTTTTTTCTACGCGAGGGGTATTTGTCTTCTTACGCAAGAAAGATGGGAGAAGGCTCGTATGTTCCCAACACAAATGAAGTGGTTGAGAAAACAGGCCCCCAAGGGGCATACATTGAACCTGTTTCCTCAGCCGGTATAAAGATCTCGAAAGGCGACAACGCCATCCAGGAATCGCTTGAAAGACGTCTGGCTGACTTCAAGCCCAGCCAACACTATATTGCCGTTTTTGTTTCTCCCGATTCGTTTGAAGAATTCGCCGTTTTAAAAGACCTAATGGTTCAAAAAGGATTTGAATATCGTCTGGAGCCATACACACCAGATCAGAAAGTGTATATCGGCCCTGCCCAGAATGCTAAAAATGTACAATAGCGTTTGTTTCTGACTCTTTTTCCAATTGCTTCTTTAGAAGCAATTAGCGATAGGAAAAGTTTGACGTAGGGAAGAATACCCAATCTGAGCAGCCGAAGCTGTGCTCTGTGACTACTGCGATGAAGTCCTCAGACTCATTCTTGCCGTTCGCTTAGAATGACTTTAATGGTATCAGATAACTACAGTTAACTTTTACGACAACCTGCCACTCAACTAGCTCGTCGAATAACTCGGATTGGTTCCACCCGTGCACTACCGCACTTATCACAGCAAATCGGAGAACCAGGAATATCCTTTTCGTTAGGGTCTCGGCGGTCAAGGACTTTGACTTCGAATCGGTAGCCACACATCTGACATACAAATAACTTGATTAACACTATGTTTAGATCCTTACATTCCGGAAGTTCTTTACGAAGGCTGAGTTTCTACTTCGGTGTCATTACATGAATGATTATTGGAAGAAACTCACAGTCTATAAGCATCACTTAAAAATTCTTTTCAAATCGCGCTCAAATTCATCAAGTGCTTGCTGAGCACTCGGACCATCGTTTCCTTCAAAAACAATTTCACACCCACAAGTGCAACGCCGTGATCTACCATGCTTCATTTGATCAAGTTGCTGCTTCAATACGCGTCTGCAGCTTGGACATTTAATCTCAATTTCAAGTTTTTTCATTTCTAATCCTTTTTCAAAAAACTTCTATACTTGCATTTACGCTACCAGAATATCCACCTAAGTCGATAATAACGTGCCAGTTGCCAAAATATGGTGGCGACAATCGAATTGGCGATCGTTTTGCCAGTCCACCTCGGTAGTTGTATGATCGCCCGGATTTGTAATTGTGGTAGTTGCAATCGTCGAGCAGAATCACATTTGCTTGGCCAGAAATTGAGACTACAAAACAGTTATCCGCCCCGATCTGAGCTTCTGAATGTAAGTAATTCATCATATTCCTTTTCTTATGGCCAAAATTGATTAATCCAGACTAATGCCCCGCTATTCTGCTATTGCTGATCTGGCATTTCAAAATGGAGCCGCGAAGTCCAATAATATCTATGGCTGTCTACCACTACTACCAGAGGCCGCCGCAGTAAAGGAAGGGTATTTAAATTGAGAAGTCGTATTTGATGACTGATTCATCACTTGCCTTATCCATTTCCGTAGCATACAATATGACGTATTCGTCTATAGCAATCATCAAAAAAAACGCCGCAGCAAGAGACGGCAGTGTCACGTGAAAGTATACGGTTTCGTCATGCCTTTGTCAAGCGACAATTCATCATCATTCGGTCCAAAGCTTCGGAAAATTCGAGAAAACCGTGGATTAAGTCAGTCGGAACTAGCAGAAAAAGCAGGATTTCAGCCATCAGCCATCTCCCACTTTGAAACTGGTCGGAGGAGTCCGTCGTTCGACAACTTGCGGCGATTGGCCGATGCTCTGAACGTGACAATCGACTTCCTCCTCGGACGGGAGAAGAAAGCAGAGGGAGCAGGTCCAGTGGCCGAAAAGCTATTTCGCCACTTTTCCGAGATTTCGGCTGAAGACCAAGAGAACTTAGCGGACTTCGCCGCCATGCTGGCCAAGAAGAGCAGGAAGAGAGGCAATGATTAGGTCATGAACTCGAAACTTCTCGAACAGGAAGCGGAGTGGGTTGCTTCCAATGTCACCAAAGCATTCACGGAATTGCCAGTAGACCCATTCGGGCTTGCCGACAGTCACAACATAGTCGTTCAGGCGAAACCATCCAGCTCGTCTGGGGTCTCTGGATATCTTATTCGGGTCGGTGATCAGTTCGGAATTCAGTATGCGACGCACATCAAGGTGGAGGGGTTCAAACGGTTTACCGTTGCTCACGAGCTAGGCCACTACTTCCTACCGGGTCATCCCGAACATCTGTTTCCGAACGGTGAAGGGATTCACCACTCGATGAGTGGGTTCATTTCATCTGACAAATTTGAGAGGCAGGCGGATTTCTTTGCCGCTGCCCTCTTGATGCCACGTGATTTGTTCCTGGGTGCGTTAAGACGGGCGGGGGATGGGTTCGAGGGGATCGAAACACTTGCCGAGACGTGTGTGACGTCTATCACTGCGACAGCGATTCGATACACCAAGTTTGCTGAGGACCCGGTTGCCGTTGTCGTCAGCTCGGGAAATCAGGTCGATTACTGTTTTATGTCTGAGGCTTTGCGGGATCTTCCACGAATCGAGTGGTTGAAGAAGGGAACAGTACTACCAGCTTCAGCGACAGCAAAATTCAATACCAATTTCGAGAATATCGAAGAAGCAAGGCGAGTCGAGGGGTATACATGGCTGAACGAGTGGTTCGAAGGTGCCCCAGAAGTCGAGATGAAGGAAGACGTCGTAGGTCTCGGGAGCTACGGAAGAACTCTGACGGTGCTCCACACGAGTGAAGCACTTGCAGAAGATGTAGAAGAAGAGGACGACGATTATCGTTTCTCGCCATATCGCATGTGAATTAGCCTTTCGATTGAAACCTAATGCCGGTCAGAAACCAAAGCGGTCACCGATATTCTTTTAAAATAATCACTACCATTTCACTTACACGAGACAAATGATACTTTGTCAAATCCGCATTTCACAGGATACTGTAAATGGCTGATCTGTTTTTTTCCTATTCGCATCGAGACGAGGGCATCCGTGATGAGTTAGAGACCCACTTGGTGATGTTAAAACGTCAAAATGTAATCGAAACATGGCATGATCGTCGAATTGTTGCTGGTGACGAATTCGACGGACAAATCAGTGAGCATTTAGAATCAGCCGATATCATTCTTCTTTTAATCAGCCCATATTTTCTTGCTTCGAATTATTGCTATGACGTTGAATTGACGCGTGCGATGGAAAGACATGAACAAGGATTGTCGCGTGTAATCCCCGTGATTGTTGATCCTTGTGATTGGCATTCAGCACCATTTGGAAAGTTGCTAGCTATGCCGAAAGACGGTAGACCGATTTCTAAATTTCCAAATGTTCATGATGCGTTTTTGGAAGTAACAAATGCCATTCGCCATGCAGTTATATCCAACACCAAAAGCGGTTCTATTCAAAAGATTCCGACTGGAATTGCCCATCTCGTCTCGGAAAAACCGAGGTCAAGTAACCTTCGGATAAGAAAGCAGTTTTCTGAGCGTGACAAAGACATATTTCGTGAGGAAACCTTCTTGTATATTGCACGTTTTTTCGAAGAATCACTCAGTGAATTAGAGTTGAGAAATGAGTCAATTGAGACAAATTTCAAACGTATTGATGGGAATACATTTACTGCAACGATTTACGAAGACGGCGGAAGTATATCCGAATGTTCTGTTAGTCTTTCCAGTAGCTTCGGTGGTAGTAATATCGTTTACAGTTCTGACAAGTCTAGTCGAGGAAACTCCTTCAATAACATGCTGACTATCGTCGACGACGGCATGTCACTTGGCTTGTCCGCGTCTATGAATCATGGGTTTGGTAACCAAAGCAAGGATCAACTTACGCAACAAGGTGCAGCAGAGGTTTTTTGGGCAGTTTTGATATCTCCCCTACAAGGTTAACAACGAAAGACGAAGATCCTGCATTCGCGAGAAGGTTTGCACGTCAATCACAAGCTGGTGTACCGGCTCTATGTTGAAGAAGGCCTGCAAATGAGCCGAAAATGTCACCGGCGGAATCGAAACTGTCAGGTTCGGAATTACGACAGTTAGCCAGTCGCGCCAATGAAAGATGGAGCATGGACTTCATGTCCGGTCGTCTGAATTTTGCACTGAGATTTCGACTGTTGACGTCTGTCGATAACTTTAGCCGTGAGAGTCTAGCGATTCAGGCCAGCCAGCGTCTGACCGGCGATGATTTTGATCAGATTCTGGAGCAGTTCACGAAGCAGAGTGGTGCCCATCCGGAAACGATTCGAGTTGATAATGGCCTTGAATAAATCTCGAAGAGTCTGGACTATTGGGCTTACTGGAACCGTGTGAAACTTGACTTCAGACGTCCGGAAATCCTACAGACAATGCGATTATTGAATACTTCAACGGTCGACTGCGACAGGAATGTTTGAATCAGCACTGGTTCCTGTCACTGGAAGATGTCCTGGAAAACTGGATTCCTAGCGGATGGGTTTTCAGCGCGCAATCCAGAACTTTCGAAGAGTCATCTAAAGCGTATTATTGGAGAAAGTCACACACGTGCTAGTAGTCCTATTTGATATCTCGGTTGGGTAGACCTCAGCAGATTGGCTCACAGTCGTCTGGAAATCTTTTCGTCAACAACTTACATCTGCACAGTAAATTGATATATTTATTTTATGCCTCATTCATTCCCGTCCGGCGTGCGGACGTATGTGATCTGCTCAAGATGATCACAAAAGAATTTTAATTCAGAGACACATCTGCCTGAAAGTCTAGCTACCGGTTCCGATACTTAACTTCAAGCTAGCCGCGTGCTGCGTCAGACGATTTCCCGGTACCACACAACTGCACTTCACTCTCAAGTAGATATCCACATCAGTGTAAATACCTGCTTCCACTTTGAGCACCAGCCTTAACTGATTAGCCTAATACTTATTTTCTAAAAGAATTGCCTGGAGCTTTTCAATAAAGTCATTCAGGGGCAGCCCCATTGCCTTGCAAATATCATAGAGCTCCAGAATGTCGAGTCTGCGTTCCCCGGACTCGTATTTGCTAACAAATGATTGCGGCCTCCCCAGTCGCTCAGCCACATCATCCTGGCGCAGGCCTGCTTCTTTCCTGGTTTCTCGCAGTAAATCGAGCAGTATGCGCTGCCGTTGCGTATATAGATTCTTTTTCAAACTCCCTGTACCTCCTAAAAAGTACAGGAAGATTACATCCCACTTGAGGATATCCCATTACAGGATATAATAGTCAGGTCGAAGTAATTAAGTTGCCGGGATGATGCTTGAAGCTCTATGGCTTTAGGTGCAGCAAATACGGGTTCATATCCTTCGTGTTAGTCCGTCGGAACATCGTCTCCGGATGGTTGATTCTGGAATCTTCGTCCAGTGGAAGCGATCTAAAAAGTGCCCACCTGAAGTGGTGTGCGAAGCGGGTTCTGTAAGTTGAAGCATCATAATTCTTCTGAACTACAGAACTATTTAACAACATTGGGTGCAATCACAATGAGCGTAAAACAAAAAGACAAAATCGCGGATGGGAGCGAGTGATATGGAATTCCAAGAGGTAGATTCCAAATGGTGGCTGGCAAATGGCGATCAACATGAGGGGCCGTTCTCTGTAGAAGAAATTCTCGCACGGATATCCCAGTCCGACCTGAGAAACGATCAACTGGCGTGCCCCGTTGGAGGTAGTGAGTGGAAACCTCTTAGAGAATGGGACGCATTTTCTGAACAGTTAGATGACTCTGAACTGATCCCGCCTCCCCCTCCGTTACCGTCACAAAAACCTGGCAAAGTTCCCTGGAGCCCAAGTCATCTCTGGTACCTGGGATTTCTTTTCAGCCCTCTGTGGTTGGGGATTCTAATCGCCATTAACGGCAAAAGACTGAAACAGAAAATATCAGTCTGGGGGCCCGTGGGGTTGGGGATTGGCTGGCTCATCGCAGATATTATTTTTGATCAGATCGCGCAAGGCTCCCTAATTGTCTCACTACTACTACTGGGGGGATTTGCGTTCGCGTTCTGGTACTTGTTTCTTGAGAAACAGCAGGAACAGTTTGAATCCATTACGGAGACTAATAAGAGCCCTGGTAGCTGGTTAGTCCCCTGTCTAGCCGGATCTCCGTTGGCCCTGCTTCAGCTGGCTGGACTTGCCGTTGCATTTCTTCCAACTGGTCCTCGGGATGTCTGTAGTGAGTTTCTGGCCGCTGAAACTCCCGATGAAGCAAAACAATATACCACATCTAACATGATGCCGATTATTCGGCAGTTCGAGCTTCTCGAAACTCTTCTCAAGCAACTTCCAGAATCACAGAAAGACGAAGAAGAGATTGAATACTTTCAACTGACTGACGAAGCTGAAGCTGCTCCCGATGTCGGTGGGTATTTAGTTGGTTACCGATCTACGATGCCTGACGAAGCTGGTGGTACTTTCACCCTGAATGGTTATTTTCATTTATTAGAAGTCAAGGATGAATGGAAAATTGACAGCTGGATCATTACACACTTCAACAATCAACCCCTGGATAACGGCCCCACATCGATGTTGACTTTTTACAGGGGGATCACTGATGAACTGCAGCGACAGATTGAACAAAAATCTCCAACCGCAAAAGATAAAAACCCGCTGAAACGAGATTATTCGATTTATAACTATGATATCACACAGACAGACAAATCGAATGATCCAGTTTCCACAGAGAAATCAGCCCCTCAAAAGCCCTCAGTTTCAAAAGAATCAAATGAACAACCTGTCAAAAATAGTTCTGACATCAAAAGTGTGATCATTGGATTTCTTCAAAGTATCTTCGGAGAGACCGGAGGTCGAATCGTCTTTTTGCTGATCATAATCGGAGCCATATACATTTACTCAAGTAATACACGCTCTTGACTTCTTTCCAGAAAAGAATCTGGAAAAGCCAACGCACATTTTAGATTATCTGCCCACAAAGGAACTTGAGTAATGTCAGTTGGAACAGTCGATCCCAAATGGTGGATCGCAAAAGCCGAGATACCAGACGGACCATTTGATGTTGAAATCGTACGTGAACGTATCAGGACACTGGAGCTCTTTCCTGATAACCTTGCTTGTCCAGTTGGTGGGAATGAGTGGAAACCACTTAGAGAGTGGAAGGATGCATTCGAAGACGCAATTTCTGTTGCTGTATCACGACTTCCACCACCTCCTCCTCTTACTTCCATCACGGATTGTGTTCAGGCAAATTCAGCTCCGGAAAAGTTAACCCTTCAATCAAGGGGAGAAAGGAAATCAATCTCAGAAAATACAGAGGGGCAGCCTAGCAACTCATCAGAACCTCCACCCAATATTGCCTACGGAGCAAATGACGCATTCGAACCCTATCTCCAGTATATCCTGGATTTAAAACAATACATGCAACCGGGCTGGATCTTATACCTGATGATAATGGTTCCGTTTTTGCTACCAAACTTTGGTTCGACTCCTGGCAGCCCCTGGTTTCTTGCCATCATTGCGACAATCTGCGGTGGCATTCTCTTCTCTGTATTGATTAAGCCCGGGGAAAATGATTATGGGATCGGTATCGGTGCCTTCATCTTTACATTCATCATTGCAATTCCGTTGCTCTTTTTCTTCCAGGAGATGGCTACCAAATATGCAGGTACTCCATTTTCGGAAGTCATGAAGACCGGCGGAGGGCGTTTTAAAATCTTTCTCTGTCTAACCTGGTTAATCGGAAATGGCTACAACCAGATCTCTCCAGATGATCTGGGAGCGAGCCTACCTTTCTTTTACCATTTTGTTGCAATGTTCTCGAGTGTCGCTTTATGCGAGGAAGTATTGAAATTCATTCCTGTAATGTACGTGGCAAAATCTACCGCGGGAGACTGGAAGCAGAGAGGCTTGTTCGTGGGAGCCCTGTCAGGGCTCGGCTTCGGTATTGTGGAAGGAGTGATGTACCATTCCCAGATGTATCAACCCCAGGAAATGCCGCTCTCGATCTATTTGCTGCGATTCTTCTCAGTAGCAATGTTGCATGGCTGCTGGACAACAATTTCTGCAGCCTGTTTTTATTATCTATTAGAAAATCCGGATGATAATTCTCATAAACCGCCAACAGACATCTTTGAATATACGTTTTTAATTCTATTTTCTGTGATATCTTCGATGGCCCTGCATAGTCTCTATAACGTTCTCGTTGCACGGTCGTTGTTTCTGGGTTTATTGGTAGCATGGTTGACGGTATTTATCACTGTGCGATTATATTACGCTCAACAGGAGCCAGATAACCTGCGTGGTACAGATTCAGCTGAATGCTCTACATAACAACGAGCACCTGAAGTATCAATTCCCCCTGTTCTCTTCAGCACTGTACGGCAGAACGATACCAGTCCATCGGATTCCTCACTAAAGCCCCGATAAGCTGGTATTTTTTCAGCACAATCTGCCTGGCGGTGTGCAATTCACAGTGCCCGGCCAGTCTGCAGGATCGGTGCTTGAACTGCTTCTCGACAGGCAGGTAGGCCACCTGTCCCTGGCCCGACTCTGTTTTGGAAATATACAGAATCAAATAATACCGAGGTAAGTCAGCCATCGGCCCTATCGGCCCAGAGCATAAAAAAAAGAACTGAAAAGTAGCCTTTCTTCAAGTTTGAATCTTCTGCAGAGAGAATTAATGCATCAGTATCAACTCATGTGTCCAGTGCCTTAGGTGAGAAAAGCACAATTCTCAATTGGCTAAAACCTCTCCCAGGAATATTGTCGCATGTTTCGATCTAATAAAGACTTACAAAATAAATTACTAAACCTGTAAGACTGATAATCTTTCACCAGCTTACGGTTTACCCTGAAATGCAGGTCTTATGAATGATTTTCGTAACTCTCTTGTGCCATTTAGTTCTCCCAAGGTGTACATTATGGTAGCTGTATGAAGTGAAGATGAAGGCACCTGGAAACCACAACCATGGAACTGGATCGTCTGATCACATTTTTTTCCACGAATCCATCTGCAAGGCTGTTGCGCGCCAATCAGGCGGCCTATATCGTTTATTTCCTGAATCAGCACTTCAAAACAAATGGGAATTTGGCGACTCCGAATACCGAACTCGTGCAGAGCCTGAAAGGTTTTCTGGAACACATTCATGAAACCGAGCCGGAGGTACTGCGTGACAATGCGGAAACTTACCTCAATCAGTGGTCCACTGGTGAGACGCGCTGGTTGAGGCGATATTACGACTCGCAGCACGCGGATTCTGTCTTTCAACTGACGCCACATTCCGAAGATGTCCTGACATTTCTGACGGATGTCACTGATCATTCTCTCGGTTTTGTCGGCACGGAATCCCGCTTCACCCGGATTCTTGAGACATTATCCGACATCGTTATTCGTGGCTCTGCGGACCGGGAACGTCGATTGAGTTATCTGCAAGCAGAACGTGATCGTATCGAGGAAGAGATTCAATCGATCGAGTCGGGCGAAATCGTATCAACACACAGTTCAACCGCCATTCGTGAGCGATTTTCGGATGTCATCTCCGATCTGATTTCGCTGCAGGGGGATTTTCGAGCTGTAGAAGAGTCGTTTAAGTCCATCACGCGCGATGTTCAAAAACAGCAATCGGAGGCAGTGGATACTCGCGGGCAAATTCTGGGTTCTGCACTGGCAGCGGAAGACCGGCTCAAGGACGAAGACCAGGGGGCCAGTTTTCAAGCGTTTTTCAAGATGCTGCTGTCCCAGTCGAAGCAGGACGAACTGGAAAAGATGATCCGACAACTCGATGAGCTAGACGAACTGGCTTCTCAGACGGAAGGGAAATCGCGTGTCAAAGGGATGATCGGCAATCTGTCAAAAGAAGCGGCTCGGGTCCAGCAGACAACGCGACGACTGAATGCGACGCTCCGCCGGTTACTGGATTCCCGCATCAGCACGACGCGACTCCGCCTGGCAACAGTTTTAAGAGAGATTCACTCAGCAGCAGTCCGGCAGGCAGAATTACAACCCGAAGCAGAAATCGAAGTCTTTACAGAGATTGATTTGTTTAACGGCATGGAGCGTCCTTTCTGGCAGACTCCGATCCAGTTTGAGGCGATCGAACTGAAGCAGGAAGAACCAAACGCAGCTGAGCGGTTGAATGTCTTCCAGCGACTTGCTGAAATGCAGCGGCTCGACTGGGATACCATGCGATCTAATATTAAAAGTCAAATCGATTTTAACGAACGTGTGACTCTGCCTGACCTGCTGAATATCTTTCCTCCCGACAACGAACCTCTCGAAATACTCGGGTATATCCAACTCGCTTATGACGGTGGCCATGAAGTTGACGAAAACGAATTCGATCTGATCAGCATCGACACTCCCATGGGAATACAGGACTTTGAGATTCCCCGGGTTGTGTATTTGTCTGAAACTGAAAGACTGGAGCGTGTTCACAGGAGGGCCACCGATGAGTGAAATCCCGGAATTCCGCGAACGGGGTATCGTGGCGGTCCACCTGCTGCAAGGTGTGATCTATGAGGAACAGGAAGAAATCTGGTCACTGTTGCTGAGCAATGAATCTGACCTGACTGACTACTTCTGCGAGATCGGTTTGTCACTGGTCATCGACCGTACGGAAGGTATGACCTACCTGCGTCAATTCAGCGACGACGAACGGACAGGAGGTTATGAACGCCTGCCGCGTTTATTCCGCAAAGCGCCCCTGACTTATAAAGTGCCCCTCCTGTGCGTACTTTTGCGCGAGGAGTAGACGCATGAGTTATCTAAACTATGACCGGTTGGCCGTGTGCGGTTTGTTATCCCCAACAGCGACTTCATCCCGACATCGGTGTTCCACTCTGGCACAGTCAGTTCTGATGACAATGATGTCCTGCGTTTCGTTGCTGAAATGATTTGACTATTTCCAGACGCGAGAACTCGCGCGAAAATGTCTGGACATGTTATGACAAACAGGAGGGCAAGAGAGCAACCTACGCGCGTTCGCTCCTGAAAGGTCAAAGTCGATAGTCCTTCACGGCTGACCTACTCCGGCCAACGTCAGTTCCTTCAACAGGTTTTGTTGGCAAAGATCAATTGGCTACGGGACTTAAAGTTCGACAGTCTATTTGTACCCGACGAATGAGCGCATTTCGCTTTACGATAATCTGGCAGTCCCGTTTCGGGCGTTGAAGCATTATTTCCACAGGACAGAAGAAGCTTAATTCGAGCCCAGGCTCAGGATGGCTTCTTCGCGGGTGTCGAACAGAGGCCAGAGCGTTCCCAGTTTAATAGTATGGAGAATGTACTGCATGTTATCGCAGGCGTTACAGAAAACAGCCTGCCCGCCGGACTGTTTGGCCTGTTGCAGGAGACGGGTGAGACAGCTGATGATGATCGAATCCAGGTATTCCACGCGATTGAGATCGATGATCACGTTAGAAATTTCAGGTGGGTTCAGCAGGGTCAGGATTTTATTGGATTCAATCTGGATGTTGTTATACAGGAACTGCAGGGCCGATCCCTGGGGAATTACAATCAGATTCGGGGCAATGACCTCTACCTCGAAAATTTCATAGTTTTCAGACATGATTTGAGCTCAATCTCCACTGGCCCACTAACGAGATAACATAAGAAAATAAAATCCAGAGAAGTGAATGTTCTATCATAGCCCATTCACTTTCCGGATTTCAATCAGTGAGACGGATAACTTTGATTTAACTCAATCCTTCTGCGTCCTGCTGTGTCTCAATATGCACAGGCTGTTTTTTCTGATCACGTTTTTTAGAAATTTTCCGTTTTAAAGTATGCACGGAACGCCTGATGGCAACATTGATGGCCGATGAGAGTCGTTCGCGGGTTTCCTGGACGACAATCGGTGCGCCGAGTCGGGTCTGCATGACAATGCGGCACCGCTGATTGATGCCTCCTTTGGGGCCATTGATATCTGTAATGCAGATGCGGACCGTTTTGATCCAGTTTTCGATGCGATTGACGGCCTTGTCCCATTCGCGTTCGATGTACTCTCTGGTTCCAGGACCACAATTGATCTGTGTGGCGACACATTCAAAATCATAGTTTCTCATTGGAAAATCCTTTGGGAAAGAGAACAACGGTTTCAAAGATTGAAGTGATTCTCGGCGGTGCAGTGGATCAGGAGATTTCTCACCAGCGCTCCGAGTATGCTTTACTGGAAACGTCTGAATAATACATCCGCTTAAAATTTTCGTAGGAAACTGACATGATCAGATCGAATTCTGCCGATTCGTGTTGCTGAAACTTCTGATAGAACAGATCAAAACGTTCGATCTGTGCTGTGTAAGCGGTTTGATTCCATTCCGGGTATAACGCCTCTTCAACCTGCTCGGCGATCGATGCGATTTCCAGGTATAAATCTGCATGCTGATCTCTCAGCCGCTGTGATTCAGCAGCGGTGAGGGCGTCGACCTGGTCTGCATGATCGAAATAGCCGAAGGTGGCTTCCAACGCGAAATGCATCGCCAGTTGGTCTCTCAGTTCGTTGATGAGCACGCTGAACCATTCCGGTTTGAGTGTCAACGGATCAGGAACCAGCCAGAAGGTACGCAGATTTTCCATGAGATTGTAGAGCCTGAGATTATCCTCTTTGATCTCTTTGAGAAAAGCAGCATTAACAGTGACCTGACGAGAGTTGCTGATCATGGTGATGTTCCCGTTTAGAAAAGTGTGTCTCGAATTGAGTCCGTGCTGCACCAACAGTGACATAAAGAGCAATCGCGGCAGTTTCCGGACCAGAGTGCTGCAGACTGATTGCCGTTAATAAAAGCTGTAACGCGTAATACGTCTTGAGGTGTCCCGTGATCGAGATCCGTTCAAGATCCTGTTGGCAGGTGAGCTGCAGAAATTGTGTGTCTTTCAGCAGTTCATCCAGTCTTGATTTCGTCAGTGTGATGGAATCCGTCGCCAATCCATTGTTTGACATGTCATTCCCGTTCGCTTGAGTGAGGAGCGGACTGTCAACTGCCGTTGACAGTGTCACCCCACGTTGATGGTTGCAGCCGGAAGGCAAAACAGACCATGGTGCGCCGCAGGTTAGAATCAGGCCCCAGTACAAGCCTGTCTCTCGCTCATCCAGACGGCACACCATGGTGATCCTCCTTAAAAATGATCTGCCACAGGAGAAGAAAGGCAAAGCGCATGCCAAACCCGGGGAACAGGAATACCGACTTGCCGGGGAGGCGTTTCAAGGGAGACCGGATGTGAACTGCAGGTGACAGCGTCGCGCACGGCTGACACTTCTCGGTTCCTCTTGCAGATCGCATCAGTCTTAAGTGATGAGTGCATCAGGAACCGCGCTCACCGTCGACCAACTGGCATGCTGTTTGCTTACTCTAATCCGGTAAACACCTCGAGGTGCCTCATGGTTTCCATTACGAAAGGGCACCGCAATGCGCAATTTATTAAACAAACAGACTCCTCGGCTGGTTCCATTCACTCCTCCACGATTGCCTGCACAGGCGGAGCGGGAGGATGTATTAGGGCAGGTGATCCTCTTTCTGGTGATTCTGCTCGCGATCCTGTTGCAGGCACTGACGTAGAATCTGATCGAATCGTCTCTATTCAATTGCCCGCCGCCGGTTAAAATGGAATGCGCTTTGAAGAACATTCCCTGTCGGGGATTTTGTACTTCACCCGTGATAGACATCCATCAGAACAGGCGGCGAGGCTTCATGTCCGGCGAATTCAGTGCAGATTGTTTTCGAGCGATTGCCAATTACACCTATGACTGGGAAAGCTGGCATGCTCCGGATGGACGTCTGCTGTGGGTCAATGCGACCGTCGAACGGATGACCGGCTACACGCCCGAAGAATGCCTGGTGATGCCGGACTACCCGCTGCCGCTGGTCGCGGAAGAGGACCGTTCACGCATCACAGAGATTCTGACCGCGGCGCAACAGGGAGATATCGGAAATGATATCGAATTCCGTACCGCTCACCGCGACGGGCGCAGTCTGTGGACGGCAGTTTCCTGGCAGCCGATCTATAACGATTCGGGAACGCACCTCGGTTTCCGTACCAGCATTCGCGATATCACGGAACGGCACGAGTTAAAAGAGCAGTTGCGGCTGCATGCAGCGCATCTGGAGCAGCTTGTGCAGGAGCGGACCACCCGGATTACGCAGCTGGAAATTCATCGTCGGAAAATGGAAAAGCTGGCCGCGCTGGGCCAACTGGCCGCTGGCGTGGCACACGAAGTCAACAATCCCCTGGCGGGGATCCGCAACGCATTCGCGCTGTTCAAAGCTGATATCGCTCCCGATAACGAACATTACGAACTGCTGGAATTGATCGACAGTGAAATTGAACGGATCAGTTCGATTACCCATCAGATGTATCAGTTGTATCGCCCCAGTTCGCATGATGCGACGACCTTTTCATTATCGCGTGCGATTGAGGACGTTGTCTGTCTCTCGCAGCCCGCGGCTGCGAAAGCCGGTGTCGCGATAAACTGCGAATCGGATCGGGAAGAGGTCCAGGTGACGCTGCCTGAAGGGGAGGTCAAGCAGATCCTGTTGAACCTGATGCAGAATGCGATCCAGGCATCCCCGGAAGGAAGTGCTGTCCGTTTAGAAGTGGGGGCCGGTGATACTACTGTCAGTGTGGCGGTGATCGATCAGGGGGAGGGGATTCAGCCGACCGATCTGCCGCGGATTTTCGATCCTTTCTTCACGACTAAAGTTGGAGATTCCAAGCAGGGGATGGGGCTGGGATTGTCGGTGTCACGGAGTCTGATCGAGGCGATGGGAGGCACTATCGAAGTGACCAGTCAACCGGGAGCAGGGGCTGTCTTCACGGCGAACTTCCCGGTAGCAGATCCTCCCGGGAATCGTTAACGTAAAGCGTTACTGTCTGAGTTCCATTGATCTGATCCTGAAGTGCAACAGACGAAGAGAAGACATTCATGAGTGAAAAGCAGACCCCGCGAATCCTGATTGCAGACGACGAACCGCTGTATCTGAAAACGACCGGGCAGTTGCTGCGCAAAGCCGGGTTTGACTGTGTTTGTGTTTCGAATGCGGGGGCCGCGATTGAAAAACTGGAAGCGGAGCCCTTCGATCTCATTCTGTCTGACCTGAATATGCCGGGCAATCTCAAGCTGGAACTGCTGCACCAGGGACGCAGTAACTGGCCGCACATTCCACTGATCGTTGTGACCGGCGTGCCTTCCATGCCGTCTGCGATTGAAAGTATCCGTCTGGGAATCACCGACTACCTGTTGAAGCCGGTGAAATATGAAGATCTGCTGGCGAGCGTCCGAAGGGCGCTGGCCATTCCGAGTCGTGTTTTCCAGCGGAGCGAGAGCATCAGCGCCCGCGAACAGAGTGAATTAGCGAAACGGTTTCCGAATATCGTCGGGTCAAGCGCTCCGCTCATGGAAATTCTGGATATCGTCGACCGCATCGCCGAGACCGATGTGAATGTGTTAATTACCGGAGAAAGCGGGACCGGAAAAGAGGTGGTCGCGCAGACCATTCACGCGCACAGTCTGCGCAGTAAGGAAAACTTTCAGGTCATCGATTGCACGGCGATTCCGGAATCCCTGTTCGAATCGGTGCTGTTTGGTCATGTGAAAGGGGCTTTTACCGGCGCGGTGAACGACCAGGAAGGCTTGCTGAAACTGGCCGACAAGGGGACCGCATTCTTTGATGAAATCGGTGAGTTGCCGGCTGCGTCGCAGTCCAAGCTGTTGCGGGCGATTCAGGAATCCCGTTTTACGCCTGTGGGAAAAAGTCAGGCCGTGCAGATCGATACGCGATTCGTCTGTGCGACCAATCGGAACCTGGAAGCGGAAGTGAGTGCCGGTCGTTTTCGTGGCGATCTGTATTATCGACTGGGAGTGATTCATATCGAACTGCCTCCCCTGCGTGATCGGGAAGATGACGTTGTCTTACTGGCCGAACATTTTCTCAATCTGACCCTGAAGAAAAGTGGTCGCGAGTTGCAGTTCGCCCCGGAGACCCTGGAGTCTCTGCGGGAATACTCCTGGCCGGGAAATATTCGGGAATTGAAGAATGTGATCGAACGTGCCGTCGCGTTGACACGTGGGGAGACGATTGAAAAGACCGAGCTTCCTGAATCACTACTTAACCCGCCGGCGGATCTCCAGCACGATTCCAGTGGCGTGGCCGAGGGATCACGGGATGAGGCCATTGAAAACGCCGAGTATCAGTACCTGACCGCTTTACTGGAAAAGCATGAGGGGAATATCTCACAGGCAGCGCAGCAGGCTGGCCTCTCGCGACAGGGGCTGCATAAACTGCTGAACAAGCACAATATTTCTGCGGCAGATTTTCGCTCGTAAAATTTTCGGGCGGCGTGAGTGTCTCTCTTGGAGACTGTCAACCCGGGGCGACACCTGTCAGCCCCCGTTCACACCCCATGGTCCCGTTTTCTTAAGTGCCAATTCCGGAAAAACCGGCAGTCTATAGATCAATCGATGTCGAATTGGCGCCCCCTGCACGGAACCGATTGCCGCTGTGAGGTACTGGCCTGAAACTTGCTCTAAGAGATCTACAGTCCACGCGACTGGATGATGCGAATTACCGATGGAATACGAGTATCGACTGATAGATTTGAAGTCAGGAAAAGGAAGATGAATTTAAAACAGAAACAGATCGTAATCACGAGGAACGATTATTATAAACTCTCGCGACTGTTAAACAGCGAGTACACCCAGGCAATTGGGAATAAGCCGTACCTGACCGGTTTACGGAGTGAACTGGAGGCTGCGGTGATTGTCGATCCAGAAGAGATCAGCCCCGATGTGGTGACGATGAATTCCAAGGTCACCCTGGTCGATCTGGATATCAATGAAGATGAGACCTATGTGCTCGTCTATCCGGACCAGGCTAATATCGCCAGCGGAAGGCTGTCGATTCTGACGCCGATTGGAACTGCTATATTAGGCTGTAAAACAGGGGATGTGGTGAGCGGGAACGCCAGCCGCATGCAGATTAAAGAGATTGTCTTCCAGCCGGAACGGGCGCGGGTTCCTTCCTGAAATCCCCGAATGTTTTCACGTTAAATTCAAGACCAGCCTGAGATGGGAAGGGCTGTCAACCGCGATTGACGAGCGCTCCCCGTCGCGTTGACAGCCCCTTCCCCAGGCAGGTCACAGCTTAAGGTGTGATATCAATCTGCAGCAGATCCGGGTACAGCTGTAAGGACAGCAGGAACAGGACAAAAGGTGTGATTCCCAACAGTACCAGGATCAGGATCAGCCTGATAACCATGAAAGACTCTGCCCGATACGAGTCTGTTTCTTCTACGCTGCGTGACATTCGCGTCGCGTGAGTTTCCACGTAAGGTGTCATTCGTGAAGCACTCAGCCTCTCAAACGAGCCCTGTGTGTGTCGCCTGATTTTCTGGCGGGAACGGGTTTCATGATTTGATTTCATCAGCATGTTCAGCCCTCCTGCATCAGGGACATTCGTGGATCGAAAACGACAAATCTCATTTACATGAGAGAAGCAAATCGTGGGCCATAAAAACATGCATTCCAGATTTGGGTTATTGCAACTTTGTAAGCAAGTGGTTAGGAATCCCGTCGTAAAAACAGCAGTTTGCGAACGAGACGGGCGAATCATAATTGCTTCTATCAGTCACTCGCAGAAAAACAGCCACTTATGGTAAGTCGCATGCAGTTGTTTTTTATCTGAAAGCACGACACCTGAATGGAAGGTGGAGTTCATAAACACTGTGGCACTGCGGCCAGTGAAGGTTTCTCAGAGTTCTGAAAGCGGTCATCCAGCGAATGTGGACTGTGCCTCAGTCGGGTATAAAGAAAGTGGATTCTCCATATTTAACAACATATCATCACCGAGACCGAGTCCATCAAGATGCCCCTGCCCCCCTCATCGTTTACTAAGACTAATTACAACTGCTATTTATTGCCTGTGAATTCAATCAGCTTTATCTCTTCTGGCTAACCAGGATTAAGGTTGCCTTTCGTTATCTATTAAGGCCTCTCGCCTTTATATTGCTATAGCCTATCGGAGAAAGCCATTGATACAATGCCCCTTCCCCTGTTTCTTGATCCATGCGGAATGCGAGAGATATTGTTATCTTGTATTCTGGAAAGGGATCAGATCTATTAAACGAAAACGCTACACAGAAGAACAAATTGCTTTTGTTTTACGCCAGGCTGAATCAGGAACCACAATGGCGGACGTGACCCGCAAGATGGGCATTTCTGAGCAGGCCTTCTATCGCTGGAGTAAGAAGTACGCCGGGATGGGGGTGGCTGAACTGCGGCGTCTGAAGCAACTCGAGGAAGAAAACAAGAAGCTGAAACAGCTCGTGGCCGACCTCAGCCTCGATAAGAAGACGCTGCAGGATGTCGTCCAGGGAAAGGCATGAGGTCTGATTGTCGTCACGTAGTGGTGAAGCGGCTTCAGGAAGGTTATTCCCAAAGTGAACGTCGTGATTGCACGGGTATTGAAATTTCCACGAGCCAGCTACCGCTACAAAAGTGTTCGAGACGAATGGACCGAATTACGTATCCGGTTACGTGATCTAGCCCGTATCTGAAGCCTGTATGAAATATCCTCAGAACGCGGGGATGTCAGCTGGAAGGCCTCTATCTAGTTGACGTTCAGCTCATGGATCTGGAAAATGGAGAGCAAAGGATCTAGTGCGTGCCCAACTCTTCGCTTTCAGTGAAGTTAACATATGCAGAACAGCTTATCTGGTCCAACTGAGAAAAGATGCGTTTACTTGATGATATATTGTGTGCTCATATAGTTTTACTCTACATGAATTGGACCAGTATTGGATCGCTTTATTTTAGATTGAGAATTACTTGAATTGTTGTAAACCACTTACTGATACGTTCTCCACAGGAATGTGCAAAATGTCGAATCCAAATAAATATCGGGCGGTTACTATCTCCGAGTACGATTACAGCAGGCTACAAGAACTGCTGCTCGTTGCAAATCAATTTGCGTCACCACCTCCTTCTTATATCCGTCATCTTGAGACAGAATTATTACGAGCAAAGATAGTTCCTCCAGATCAAATTCCGCCATATCTGGTCACTATGAATACTCAAGTCAAAATGACTGACTGCAAGACTGGGAAGCAACGGGTCTACACGCTCGTGTTTCCTCAAGATGCTGATTTGGAAGAAGGAAAGCTCTCGATCCTCTCCGACTTGGGAGTCGCAATTTTGGGATATAGCGTTGGGGATACTATAGAGTGGGAATTTCCGGAGGGGACAAAGCAAATCCAGTTGGATATGATCTGCTTTCAGCCCGAAGCTACCAAGCACTATGAATTATAATGCTTATTTCGGATTGGGATTTCATATACTTAAAACTCACCAGGTAAAGAGGCCGGACTTTGATAATTGAGTCCGATCAACATCTATAAAGATTCAGACACTTTAGGAGCCGTGGGATTTTTCATACCTGTTGTGTATTTTTTGTACTCGGAAAAGATTATTGTTTAACTGCAGAGGGCCCTGCCATTTTTCAAATAAAATTACTCCACAGGTTCTTAGCTGAGTTATCAGCGTGATTTCAGCTTATGGAGACAACCTTACCCGTGATCCGTTTATGATGACATTATACCGGAGCGTTGGGGCTGATAAATGATCTCTTTGATCAGCATTTGACTTGCATAGCCACTCACTTTATCACCAATCCTGCAGCCGAATATTGCGGTGCCAATCGGGGTCAGGATTGATAATTTTCCGTCATTAATGTTTGCCTCGTCTGGGTAGACTAGGGTATAGATCTCATCCTCATTCAAGTCCTGATCAATCAGTTTTACCTGCGAATTGATCGTCACTATGTCTGGTGGTATAAAATCCGGCTCTACAATATCGGCGTTATATAACTCCCCCCTTAATCGCGAGATGTAGGGGTTATTGCCAATCGCCTGTGTGAACTCGCTCTGCAGCAATAGCGACAATTTTCGATGATCGCTTTTGGAAATTACTATTCGTTTTTGGTTCATCAATTACATCCCTGGATTTTTAGAAAATGATAATCTTAGAACACAACATTACATTGTCTCTGAAATTATGTCAGTAAATCCATGATGCAATTATCGGGCCGATTCAGAGGATACTTAGCATAGTCAAAGTAAGCTTGAATATGGCAAAATGCTAGTTGATTTGACCATGTTTTCTTGTGTATCGTCATTTCGGATTCACTGTCAACTAATGTTGACAATTGTCATTCAGTGCTGACAAGACGAGTAATGTTGTCATGGTCAGAAGGATTGTCTGCTCAGCTATTCCTCGAATTTCCTCAATCCGGCAGCAAGCAGATCCGAATGGCCGGGTTTGAACGGCCTTAAATCGTAGCCATGCTTCAACAGATAACCTACAACAAGATAAGAACGAATAAGCTGTAATGAAGCAGATGGATTCTTATTTATGGGAGCAGGAAAGAATTCCAGACGATATCAAAGCACCAACTTCATTGATGAAAAGCCACTGTGTTGAAAAAATGAATGCATCCGTGTTAGGAAGAAACGGATGCATTCATCCACTATGATTGATTGGAACTGGACGAATCCAAGCCATAGTGTTGCGCTCATTGTGCTCCTGATTTTCAGCTGACTCAGGAGGACATATAAAAAAATATCGTCGTCATGCCCATTGGGGGTTTAGTAGGATGCTTTAATTTCTAATAATTCTTGTGGGATCGACGAGTATTTGATTCTATGTGAAATCAAGTCTATGAATCGTTTTCAAGAGTTGGCCAAGGACTCTATGTCCTGGCGTGGTCCGAAGAACTCGAAATGAATTCGATCAGTTGAGACATTCAAGGAGTGTAGGCAAGAATAAACATTCTGCATGAACGGTTTAGGACCACAGAAATAAAATTCGGCATTCTCGAAGGGAGTCCAGTCACGAATGATTGTTTCATCTACAACGCCATTCGAATCATAATTTTCCCTTTCGACGTCTTCTTCAAGAGGGCAATCATACATCGTAAGCGTTCTGACGTTTGGACCATTATCTTTTAATTCTTGAAGTTCTTTTCTGAAAGCATGAGTCTGGCTGTTGCGTGCTGCCTGTAAAAAATAGAGAGGGGCTTCAGGCTGAGAAGCGATCAACGATTTTGCCATCGATAATAATGGAGTGACACCAACGCCACCGGCAAGGAAGACAACCGGGGTTTCATGCTGATCAGAGAGATTCAATGTAAATTCTCCGCAAGGCGGGCCGATTTCCAAGGTGTCGCCAACCTGAACTACATCGTGTAGATAATTCGAAATCAGTCCAGCAGGAGCATCAGGGGTGAGGCTCACTTCGCGTTTAACACTGATACGAAAATAGTTTTGTCCCGGCTGATCCGAAAGACTGTAGTTGCGGGGTGAAGTGGGAGTGGTTGGATGATCAATTCTGACGGTAATGTATTGGCCCGGTATCCAGCTCGGAAGTGGGCCATTGTCGGCAGGCTTCAAATAGAAGGATGTAATGACATTACTCTCTGATTCCTTACGTTCAACGATAAACGGACGATAGCCGTTCCAGCCTCCAGTTAAAGCACGCTGTTCAGCATAAATTTGTCGCTCACGTTCTATGCATACATCCGCAAGGAGTTGATAAGCTTCGCCCACCGCAGCCAAGATTTCGTCTGTGGCAGCTTCTCCCATAACCTCCTGAATCGCTGCCAATAAGTGCTTGCCGACGATCGGATACTGTTCGGGTTGAATACCTAAAGAGCAGTGCTTCTGAGCAATGAGCTCAATTGCTGGCGTGAGGGACTCCAGATCATCAATGTGTGAAAAATAAGCGCAGATGGCACCAGCAAGAGCTTTTTGCTGGCCACCGGAATGTTGGTGTGATTGATTGAAGAAAGCTTTGACTTCCGGGTTCCCTGCGAACATCTTCTGGTAGAAAACGCGAGTGACGGTTTCCGCATTTGCCGCGACAACCGGAGTGATATTCTTGACAATACCGATGGTTTTATCACTTAGCATTGATGGTTCTCCTGAAGAAAAACTTGCTATATGTGGGAAGTTAATTATACTGCACCTGAATGTATAGAATTGTTTTTCTTGTACGTCAACGCCTAATTGTGGACCTCCATATATTTTTCGGGAAATCAGATGCTTTCGAAGACTCATGAATATGCATTGCGTGCAGTAGCCTGTCTGGCGGGGCAACCCCATAAACCAGAATCGGCAGATCATCTGGCAGAAAAGACCAAAGTACCCCGACGGTATCTCACGCGTGTTCTGCAGGACCTCACCGCTGGAGGAATTCTGAAGTCGCGAAGTGGCCCCAAGGGGGGCTACGAATTGATTACTGATCCTTCAGAACTTTCAATTCTGGATATCGTGAGCGCTATCGCCCCCATGGAACGAATCAATAGTTGTCCGTTGGGGCTGAAATCGCACACCAGTCTCTGTCCCTTACACGCAGAATTAGATCGTGTATATGCCGAAGCGGAAGCTGCATTCGCTCGCGTGACAATCGGCCAGCTACTTGAGTCCACCACAACGATCGTTCCCTTATGCGAGAGTTGATGAAATTGTTGAAGGGAACTTTAACTTCGTTGATTCTATTTTTATAGCAAGAGAGATGATCACCCAAGTCTTGAAATGGAACGTTGTGTCTTTAGTAATTTACCTTTGATTGGTTGTGATGAAGATTTCTGCTTCAATAACCGTTTAGAGAAAGTGGGAAATGATGATTAAAGTATCAGTGATGCTATGCGGATGTGTTTTGGCTTGTACTTTGGTTTCGTTCGCTGAACCACCAGGGCAGGAGAGCCTCACCCAGGCACAGGGGCTAAAAAGAGGGGCGACAAAGAAAACCGATGAAAAGCAACTGGAACGGCGGATGTCAATCGACGAGGCACGTTTACGGGCGCGACTTACTCACAATATATATTCGGCGACTTTGGATTCCATGCATAGAAGTTATTTTGTCAATGAGCGAGCTGCTGTTCCTGCACGGGTAATGCAACGAATGTTTGATGATGTGGAGGAAGTAGAGAGAATCAAGGCACGATGGATTGCCGTAAATGCCCGCGCGATGAGTATCGACCACGAGCCGAAAACCGATTTTGAAAAAAAGGCTGCTCAGGAACTGGCGTCGGGTAAAGAGATCTATGAAAAAGTCGAAAATGGTGTTTACCAGCGAGCAGGTGCGATTTCATTAATGCATCATGGTTGTTTGAGCTGTCATGTTGGGTTTGGAAAGAAAAATACGAAAGATCGATTTGCTGGATTGATTATATCGATCCCAATAAAATGATATGAGCTGATAGCTGGCTGGGATATTATTTGTCGTCATGGTGTACTAAAGAGCTTAAGCCTCGTCCTAAATATTTCTGAGGCGATAACGACGCTCCAGTTCAATCAACTGAGGGATGAAATCGGAGTGTGCTTTTATCCAGAAAATAAAACGAGGTGTTTGTCGACCAGTCTCTCTTGACATAAATGGTACTCCCCAGAAACTGAGCAGGCCTCGGTCGTACCATCTGTTTTAGAATCACTGAATATGAAGGAGGTTGACTCAGGAAGATCTCTCCAGCGAGGTGTACTTACTTTTTTCTAACCAGGAATGCTCACATTCTTTGGACACGTATTCTTTTTTCATAGGAATTCTTCAGCACTGTCAGAAAGAAATTGAATTGATCTGACAGCTGGGTTTTCAATCGCAGTTCGTAGCATTAAGTCAAATATTTCCTGAGTTTCGAACATAAGGAAACATACGTTAAACCAGCCATATTCGCTTTGGCTTGCTCAGCAAACTTTCTGTGCACTTTCCTCAGGTGTCGTGGACCGACAAGAACAGTATCTGTTGCTATTATTCCAAATTGCAGGTCAGGTCTTCTGAGTTTGTTATTTGAAGCAAATCAAAATATCCCCATCATAATTTTCTCTCCTCAGGTCTCTAAGCAATAGTAACGCCAGTAACACAACCATGATTGCAGATAAAGCTTCTACATCAAGTACGTGTAGCATATGCGGTACGATTGCCGACACAGCAGTAAGTATTCCGTCGATGATGTCCCAGTCGAAACGTAGTAGATTCTTTAATGAGATTGTCATCAGGCCCTTGGGATTAATAAGACCCAGAAAAGGCGAGTGAAGGGCTTTATCCAATTAAGTAAATCGATCTACGGTACCAACCGATTTCACTTTTCACCTGAGCTTAGATTGCTATAGAAGCGTTATGCCAGAGGAGATGAATCAATGCTTCATGATTTGTAATGTCAAAAGCAATGATGAATCCTCAATCGCTTTTACGGAATGAGTCTCGCCACCATTCAGGAAAGTTAAATTCCCTGGAACCATGTCAAGATCCTTTCCCTGAGTAGAAAACTGAACCCGACCTTCCAGGCATTGGACAGTGATAGGACCTGGACTGGAATGAGGGGATATTTCTTTTCCTTTCTTCATGACCAGGCGTATTATTTCAAGCTTGTCTGTCTTGGCTAGTGTATGAGTCTTAGTCTCTGAAAGCTTTTGTTTCAGTGGGTCGATTTTAATGATTGTTCCAGATTCTGCATGTGGTATAGCCATATATGACACCTCTATTGAATGATTATTTCGAGAATTCAGTGATACCTATAAACTTAATCGAACTAGTTCGATTGTCCCCAAATAGGGCCGACCTCCATACCTCCCGTGGACTGCCAGATATTGTGTCCTTGCTCAATCGCGCGCGAGTCAATCAGTAGTTTCTCATCCGGCGTTAAAACTTTGTCAGGAATGGGGGGCATCCGTTGATAGATTCGACTTCCGGTCCATTCCAAAGCGAGAAATGGGAATACTAACACTGTTGCAAACGCTACCCATGCGCGATTCATGCTCGCCGTCGTTTATACTCTGGAAGTGTTTCCCAAGCAGAATACAGGTCGTCGAATCTGCATTTGTGATCAACACCATTTTATAAATATTGTTGACAAAAAGGTGACTCATATCTATATTCCGTAAAAGATGTATCTCTTATACATGTTTATTACAGATCAGGATTGAAAATGCAACTCACCGTGCAAACTGATTACGCGTTGCGAACTCTGATGTACCTGGCGTCTCAAGACGAGCGGGTCACGGTCGCAGATGTCGCCACCCTCTTCCAGATTTCAAGTAATCATGTGGCGAAGGTGGTCAATCAGCTATCACGCTTTGGATATATCCGCAGTGTTAGAGGGTTAGGGGGAGGAATTGAACTCGCAACCCCTCTTGAAGAAATACGTTTGGGAGAAGTGATCGAACGCTTTGAAGGTAGCTTGCACCTCTTGGATTGCGTTGGGACTGATAATGTCTGTGTGATTCAGCCATTCTGTAAGCTTAAAGGGGTTCTGGCAGAGGCCGAACGGATTCAACTGGAGTATCTCAACAGTGTTACCTTGGCTGGTGTTGCCCCTTCAAAGCAACAGTTGTTGAATTTAACTTAATCATATTCTGGTAATTGCATTGAAGTTGAAATTAATCTTCATCTGGTAGGAAGAAAGGAAGCCTCATGCTCAAGACAGGAATTGTTACAAGCCTCGCAGTGACTATTCTGTTTCTCTTTACTCTCGATTTAACAGGCCAAGATCAAAAGATTGGAAAAACGTCTGACGAGCCGACTGCTCAAGAGCCTGGACAGCCTTCAAAGTCCGCGGTTAAACGGACTCGTCAAACCGTCAAAATGCTGGATGATATCTATAAACAGGCGATTGTGCTTATTACAGATAAGTATGTAAATGACGATGACGACTTTCCTGCAGGCAGCGCGGCGGTTGAGTTATTTAAGCGAGTCGGCAAAACAGGCTTTCATCATGTACGCCTTCTGGATGTGACAGGTGAGCCTTACGAACCCCAGAATGTGGCCAAGACCGAATTCGAGAAGCAAGGCGTTCGAAAACTCAAATCAGGTGAACCTTACTATGAGGAGGTAATCATCAAAGAAGGGCGGCCCTACCTGCAGGCGATGACGCCTGTTCCCGTGGTGATGAAAAAATGTGTCATGTGCCACCCTCACTACAAGGATGTGAAGGATGGACAACCGATAGGAGCGATCAGCTATGAGTTACCAATCAAGTGAGTCTCTCCATAGAGATCCGGAGGCTACGCAGTTTCATTCTGAATTGCACACACTCATAAATGCATTCGGAGACGCTGTTATCAGTGTCGATCGTGATGGGCGGTTTGTCCTCTGGAATCCTGGAGCCGAGCGCCTGTTTGGATATACGTCTACTGAAGCACTCGGAGAGTCGCTGGATCTGATTATCCCTCCGCAATCGCGCAAAGCACACTGGGAAGGATTTTACAAAGCCACGCGCCTGAATCAGACTCGTCTGGGAAGCGATTTGATCCATGTCCCCATGTTGCGCAAAGACCAGACTCAGTTTCCGGGAGCGCTGACCGTTGGCGTTGTGAGAGATGAAAATAAGAGGATTGTGAATATCGGTGCGATTATTCGAGAGGATACTATTCGCCAATACGATCAGTAATCATTGTTGATTTAATAATTTGGATAAGAATTCAAAAGGGCTGTGAAAGGTGGCCAACGTGTTAATACCGGCTAAGCTCTCTTACGACTAGTCAATGAATAGATGATGGTAAGCGGTGTCGAATATCGAAAAGTGGATAGAACCTATCCGCGATAAAACTCCTATGACTAACTATAGATTCCATGTTTGTTCAGTGCATATTGATGATCTCGTCACCCATGAGACGGATAGTGTTGTTTGGTGTGACTCTTATGTACCGCCAGGCAATTTGAGAAATGAGCTCTGGTGGTTGCCAGGATTGAATCCAAACCGTGAATTACAAGAATGGTTTTCGCATCATCCAGAGCTCTGGTATGAATTCCGTCGACGATATCGCTGTCAACTAATATCACAGGTTTCATTATGCGAACAGCTCAGAAGTTTAGCCTGCCAGGGCTTGCTGATCCTGGTCTATCAGAGTGGTTCAGCAAATCAAAACCTGGCGACTGTAATCGAAGATCAGCTGATTCATTTAGAATGCCAGCATCGCTGGAGCGCGGGACTAATGATTGGCGGCCACACATTTCCTGTACGTAGTGAGATTATCGCGCTGGGAGGTCTATGGTATACGAAACATAAAACCTGGATGATGCCTGACAAACAAAGCTGGAGGTATATCGTAGATTTACTCCCTGGTGATTTTTAAGGGGATGATATGTTCGGAGCCATTCTTTAATTTTTGAATTGAGAAATCAGAATATGAATAAAATTAGACTGCTGCTTTTTGTCGGATTTGGGTTGCTTTATCTCAGTCTGGGGCAGGGGAGACGTTCATCGCTCATCGTACAGGCGGAAAAGCCAAATGACAAAGCAGCGCTTTCAACATTGAAATCTCTACCGACGACAATCGGTGAGGCGCAAATACGCGCTCGGATTCTACATGAGACTATTCATGGCGCACTGCAGGTAATACACCGCGATTTTTTTCAGGAGGATGAGAGTCGAGTGATCCCCTCACATTCTCTGGAAGATGTTTTTAAAGAGCTGAACCGTGCTCATGGGGTAAAGATTCGCTGGCTGGCTGTAAACGCGAAGGCGATGAACATTGACAACGAACCCAAAACTGAATTTGAGAAAATGTCTGTCAAAGAATTGTCAGTGGGTAAAGCCAGTTATGAACAGGTAATCGATGACCAATTCCATTACACCGGAAAGATCCGACTACCATCCCAGTGTTTGAAGTGTCATCTTCCGATGCGTCGAGATAACCGAGATCGCGTGGCGGGATTAGTGATTTCTATGCCCGTAAAATCACATGGCAAAGCTGAATAATCCTATCTTCAGTTTATCTAGTTTAGGCTGCGCTGTTTTGATGACAGACTCAGCAAAAAGAAAGCTTTTCTCAGGTAAGTGACAGTTAGTGGTTATGTACGTCGATCTGAAATTTCGGATTACAACAGAAGATTCAGTCCCCGTTGATCATGGATATCATCTGTATGCTGCGCTTTCAAACCTGGTCCCTGATTTGCATCAGAAGAACGAAATCGGTATTCACTCATTGCGCGGTAAATATCTCCAGAATCATCACTTGAAGTTACGGACAGGCAGTAGTCTGGTGCTGAGAACCCCGGTAGAGCAGATCTTTCAGTTCTTATGTCTGACGGGAAAAACGATTCAGGTGAATCAGGCAAAGATACGGATTGGAGTCCCTCAAGTGACTGCTCTGCTTGCTGCCCCTACACTTTGGAGCAGGCTGGTAATAATCAAGATAGCGGGACAAAATGCGGCCCAGTTGGATGCCTTATCATTTCGAGCGTCAATAGAAAAACAGCTCTCTAGCTATGACGTGAATCCTGAAGGCAAGGTTGATATTCGAAAACGACGTACTCTAAAAATTAAAGATAAAGTAATAGTGGGGTATGAAGTTTTGTTAGAGAATTTGACTGAGGAAGAATCTCTCCAGGTGCAGATCATGGGGGTCGGTGGAAGGCGGCATATGGGCTGTGGCTTATTCACTGCATATCGACCGCGGAACAAAACGATGGTAACAGATATGGATGAGACGATAGGGCAGGGCGGCTATGGTATCGGTAAATGATTTAAAAACGATTGAATTAGAACTCCATGCACCGGGGATGTCTCCTCTACATCGTGCGGGGCTAGGAGGTTTGGCCTGCACGCTACATGCATGGCAAAAGGGAATGTGTTCAGGCGCAGGTACCAATTGGGATTATCCCTTTCGCTTTGAGATCAAGACTGACTCTATCACGTTGGAACTTTCTGAACCTCAGCAGGCTGCAAATGCGCTCCAGAAACTCTTTGAATTCGGGTTTCAAATCAATTCCGACGGTCTTATTTTTCTGCCAGGGCAGTTTCATTCTCCTCCGGATTCAGCATTGTTGGCAGATTTACAGGCTGGTTACCTTCTGACATTTTTGCAACACGGGACTTCGCGAAAATTGGCAAAAAACGAATCGCAGGTCTGTCATCGCTTGTCTGGTGGGGGAAGCTGGGAGGTACCTGTTGCTTATCGAAAATGGTCCTGGTTCAAGCAGCAGTCTGGCTGGAAAGATCTGATTGATCAACACGGGCGATTTCAGACTCAACCGATAAGAATCGACAGCTCAATCTATCCGGGAGCATCCATCCGTCATTTTGCTTTCAAGAATCAAACAGCTATCAAAGAACCATTAAAACGAATTCTGCCACTGTATTTTTCTCTGGTAGGTTGTCTGGCAATGGCAGTGAATCGAGGTGTTGGAATACTGCTCGTACCAGAGGTAAAAGATTTGCATGAATTTATTCAGCAGCGTCCCCGACTAAATCCTCAACATGCCAGCGAATGTCGCGTGTTAAATTCTGCCGATGCGATTTTACAGGCTAAAATGAGGGTCGGTGCGAAACTGGGAATCAATTCAGTCACATTTCAGCCCACTCCCTGGGCCCTTCAAATTAAGTCTCGCGTTAAGACCTGCGAAGTTGGAACATTGGATGATCTGACAATCAGCCACTTTCAAAAAGTGTATGACGCGCTGCGGCCTCGAATTGTTGCCTTAGAGTCAGACCTCAATAGATCCAGTTCGAAGCAGACAACCGTTAAAGCTTTTCAATCTGGATATCGGGTCGACAGTATCATGCGATCCCTGATAGCAGAGAATCTGATAGCTCGGAAACCCTGGTATTCAGGGTTTTCGAGCATGATGTCCAAAACTAATCCTAATACTGGCAGACTGTTTCGTGATCAGGTCATGTATGAAGCCCAGGGGCTGCATCAGCTCATCTCCACTCCCGGAATTTGGGGCCGAGATGAAGAGCGATTGCTGGTTGGCATGATTCAGAATGCAGTAACAGGTCTGCTTTCCGGGAAAAGATCAGAAGCAATCCATTCAGCAAGACGGTCTGCCCCATCAACCTGTGGATGGGCTTATGAGAAGATACGACTCAAACTAGCCAGGACGCAATGTCAATCACAGTTGCGGTCTCTGCTCAGCCAATTGTTGAATCAAAGTAGTTCTAAAAAAACGTTATCTACGGAATACAACCAGTGTCTGGCATTTATAAATGAGGACTGGCAACGTTGTCGCGATTTAAGTCTGCTGGCTCTGGTTTGTTTTTCTGGACGTGTCAGTGAAGAACAGAAACTGAAACAATCTGCCTGAATATTTAAGAACGTGGAGACTGGGTATGTCCCTGCATGTCTATGCTAATTTTGTAACACCCTATGGGACCGCTGCTAATAATCGGGCGGAAACGGATGGTAATATCACAACTTTACAAAAAATTCTCTGGCTGGGCCATCCGCATTCTACCGTAAGCGCGGAAGCGATACGTTTTTCACTGCGGAGACGTCTGGCAGATCTGGAAGACTCAGGTACGAATCGACGCTGGAATGAGACTGAACGCACCAATTCCTGGGAGGACCCGGAGTTTCGAGGATGGGATACTGACTCTGGCAAAACCTATATTGATGATGACCTTTTGGGGTATATGCGGGCTGAGGCTGCCAAAACCGAAGGTACTACTTCCACCAAAGTCCGTCGTGCAGTGCTGGAACTGACTCGTGCAGTCTCTTTAACCCCCTGGAACGGTGACGTCACATTCAATGCTGCCAGTCCAGGAGCGACACCAGCGGCAGTTCGTGGTAAGGATAAATTCAAACATCCGGTTCCTTATGGTTGTGAAGTGCATGCCACGCGATATCAGTACGGCATGTCACTGACACCGGAAAGTCTACGGGAAAAGTCCAGGGCAGCCTCCGCCATTGATGCATTGTGTCACCTGGGGACAGTGGCAGGTAATCAAGGACGGTTCTTATATGACTTCTCTCCCGATGCCGTTGTATTCCGGTTGACCCACGATCCGGCACCTCGAATTCTTTATTGTTTCGAGTCGAACGATCACGGGAAGACTGTTTCCGTCGATCAGCTCCTTGCACGCCTGGATTCTGGCGATATTCAGATTGAAGAATTGATAGGTGGCGTCAGTGATTTCGAATCTCCCCTGTATCAACAATTGAAAAACAGGGGCCTCGAAACGATGGGAGTGAAAGCTGCGTGTGCCTCCGTGCTTGATAGGATGTCAAAGCTAATAGGAATCGAGGCTCAACCGTGATTGGAGTTCGTGTAACTGTGCCCGTCTCCTGTTTCCGGAAAGGATACGCGCGGGAGTATCTGGAAACTCATCTTTTACCACCACCGGCAACGTGCTACGGATTCCTGTTATCGCTAGTTGGAGAATGTGATCGGAAGCGACATATCGGCTGTCGAGTGACCGCAGGACTTATCTCCACGCCGGTGAAGAGTGTTGTCTTGAGAAAAGTCTGGCGAGTGAAAAATCCACGTCCTGAAGCACGTGAGAATATTCGTCCCGATTACCAGGAATTATTGTCTAATTTAGAACTGGTACTATGGCTCGATTCAGCAGAGGAAGATCGGAGTAGACCGACTCTGGACAAACGCGTCAGCTCCACGCTGGAATATCCGAAGCACACACATCGTTATGGTGGACTTTCTCTAGGAGAAAGTACCCATCTGGTCAATGACGTTTCGGTTATCAAGGAAATATCAAAGTTGAAAGGAGATTTAGAAGCGACCATGTTTCTTTTGGATGCTCGAGGAGAACAAACCTTGCCGGTTTGGGTAGATCACGTGCAATCTACCAATACGCGTTATGTCACTGGGACTATACAAACACGAAATCTGAATACGCTTTCACGTGACGAAATTCCGATGATCATCCCGCCCTGATGAATCATGGATTTTGTGGTGAAGCATTTATGCTGGTATCCATGGGATGATGCCGTCAGGCGTTGAGTATAATGGTGAAATCCTGAATGTTGATCGAGTCTATTTTATATGAGATGCCGTCAGGCGTTGAGCATTCAAAGCAGGTTTATAAAACTCCTTGATAATATATTAGATGCCGTCAGGCGATGTACATGAAATGGGGGGACAACTCTGTCCAAGATGTAGTCGATTCAGCTACCTAGTTCTTCGTGAGTCAAAAATGAATTCTCCAAATCAAAGCGATGTGATTGTTATCGGAGGTGGTCCAGCCGGCGCCACAGCATCCACCCTCGTGGCACAACAGGGATATTCTGTCAAATTATTGGAACGTGAACCAACTCCTCAGTATCGGATTGGTGAATCACTGATCCCCGAGACATACTGGACATTTAAGCGTCTGAATATGCTGGATAAGTTAAGAGCCAGCCATTTTGTCAAAAAACACAGCGTTCAATTTGTGAATTCTTCCGGCAAGTTATCAGCCCCATTTAATTTCTTTGAACACAACCCACACGAATGCTCGCAGACCTGGCAGATCCGCCGGAGCGAGTTTGATGCAATGATGTTACAGAATGCCCAGGAGCAAGGGGTTGAAGTATCGCAGGGGGTGAGAGTTCTGGATGTACTGTTTCAGAATGACCGGGCTATTGGTGTTGTTATTAAAAATGCTGAAGGACGACGCGAAGAGCTTCTCGCGAGAGTGGTTGTGGATGCAAGCGGCCAAAGCTCTATGATACTGAATAAATTTAAATTACGAGAACCTGATCCAGAGCTGAATAAAGGTGCTATCTGGACATACTATGAAGGGGCTTACCGGGATGAAGAACCGAACGCAGGCGCCACGATTGTACTTAGTTTAAAAAAATCGACTGGCTGGTTTTGGTATATCCCGTTACATGAGAATATCGTGAGTGTTGGAGTTGTTGCAGACTTCGACTACCTGTTCAAAGAAAGACGGGACCATGCGACCACTTTTCAGGAAGAATTAATCAATTGTCCGGTTGTAAAAGAACGGCTCTCGCTGGGAACTCAGGTAGAGAAGGTCAGGGCAACCAGGGATTTTACTTATCGCTCTAAACAGGCTGCGGGAAATGGTTGGGTACTCGTTGGAGATGCTTTAGGGTTTCTTGATCCCCTCTATTCTTCAGGCATTCTGCTAGCTCTAAAGTCAGGCGAATTAGCGGCGGATGCGATTGTCGAAGGACTCAGAAAGAATGATACTTCGAAAGAGCAGCTTGGAAAGTGGGCTGAGGAGTATTTCAAGGGAATGAATCGTATGCGCCGCCTCGTGGTTGAGTTTTATAATGGCTTCAACTTCGGTGAATTTGTGAAACGTTATCCACACCATAAAGGTAACGTCACAAATCTGTTGATCGGCGATTTATTCAAGGACGAGCTGGATCAAGTATTCCTCGATATCGATCGAATGAAATCCAAAGATATGTAACCCTGGTCATGATGGGCCGAGAACTTAGTCCCGTTTTAACGATGCCTACTAATCGTATCTCATAGATCCCTGGCCAACATTTAGCGAATGTTCCAGGCGTATTATGTGAAATCTAATATTTCGCAGATATCAAAGGTTAAAATTGAGAGCCCTATCTGTAGCTATCAGTCTTAATTTAACTTCATCATAAAATTCTTATGACTCAATGACCGAACACGAATCAACTCAATCACCGACAACTGAGGGACTGACTGTTTCACCCTCGCTCGACTTTGTCGCCGAGGCAGCACAGATTCCCCCTGAGACAACGCCCATCAATGTGCGCACACTGCGAATTTGCGGCCTTGCAATCGTGTTGGGAGCCGTTGCAGCATTTGTGGCTTTGTGCCTGACGTCTCTGATAGGGTGTATTACAAATCTCAGTTTTTATGGCAAACTGAGCACTTCATTCATTTCTCCCGCTCCAGCAGTACAATATTATTTAGGGCTTTGGGTTGTCTTCATACCTGTGGCAGGTGCTTTGATTGTTGGGCTCATGGCCAGATATGGATCCAAGGGAATTCGAGGTCATGGTATCCCAGAGGCAATGGAACAGGTTTTAACCAATGAAAGCCGGATTCCAATGCGTTTGATGTTTCTCAAACCACTTTCAGCGGCGGTTTCGATTGGGACTGGGGGCCCCTTTGGAGCAGAAGGCCCCATCATTGCTACAGGAGGGGCCTTGGGTTCGGTCATCGGCCAATTTCTGGAGTCTACTGCTACAGAACGCAAAACCTTGTTAGCGGCCGGAGCTGCAGCGGGAATGGCGGCCACATTTGGTAGCCCGGTATCAGCTGTGTTGCTGGCTGTTTAATTATTGCTTTTCGAATTTCGTCCTCGCTCCATTATCCCTGTTGCTCTGGCCTCCTCGACTGCAACCGGGATGCGAATTATGGTCGAAGGGGCTGAACCTGTATTTCAGATGACTGATATCCAGGCACCTGGAGGGGCAGCCTTAATCAGCTACATTTTGATCGGGGCCGGCCTGGGCTTGTTTGCTGTCATTATTACCCGGGCTGTGTACGCTATTGAAGACAGCTTTGAACGTCTACCGATTCACTGGATGTGGTGGCCGGCCATTGGTGCCTTCGCAGTGGGAATCGTTTCCGTATCAACCTGTGCCGACCTGCAAGCCTCTTTCAGTGAGCGTTCTCCACGACAGTAGTATTCGATCAAATGTTGCTCAATGATGCGTGAAATTGCAGGATGATTGGATATCCCGTCTCCTACTCTATCTCTCAGAGTCATCATCTTTGTCTTTTACCTCTATTTTACAAACGGCTGCAAACTCCGACTTGGTGTCCTTGAGGATCTGGCTGATGTTACTCCGGTCTTTGTCGCTGAGATGAGCATACTTTTCGATATCTTCGCCGGTTACATTACCTTCGAGGATTTGCTTTAATTTTCTTAGAACGCGGTTACGAACTTCATCCGGTAATCCATCAAAGGCTTTCGAGTAAATCATATAACTGCACGGATAACGGAACATACGTGATTTCAAATCGAAGTCGCGCAAGGATCGATGTTGTGAGTCACGAACGCCACGGCTTTCAAAATCTGAAGTAAATGCACTTGTACCTTTGACTGGTGAGGTCAGTACGAATTCGTCGCACATTAACAGATGTTTGAGCACACGGTCAGCAGCACTGTCGATTCGACGCTCGCTCGATTCACTCAGCAGTGTTTGGGAACGCTCAAGCAGCCTATTCATGCTCTCGGACTGATGAATCGCGCGCCGCGTTTCATAGTTGGCCCACGCGATGGCATTGTGCATCTGTGTCTGATGCTCCATCACCATCAGGGCCACGATATCACTGTGTGGACTTGGATAAGGAACGGTGGAGACCAGTTCGTTCAATGTCTTCAGATTCGCACGTGTATTACGGTCGATCTGCTCTTCACGATTCTTAATCGTGGTATTGCCCATATGTCGCATATCGCCATGGGTTCCCGTGACGTACCATCCTCCCCATCTGTCTTTGAAGGGACTGTTATGGCCGGTGGTGAATGTCCTTTTCCCGAATTCCGGCATTCCGTCAGGTTTGGCAAAAACACTGCGAATCAGGTAACCTGGCACATTTTGAGTGCGATTGGAAGAATGGCACGTCAAGCATTGTCCTTGGTCACGAATGAACTGTGGTCGTAATGTTGCTGACTGTTCTAGTGTGTAAAATGTTGCTCCTTGTCTGGCATCCGTCGCTGCAAATTCGATCACACCACCTTTTTGTACATAACCTACATATACCTCTTCGTTGAAGTAAATTGCACGAGGGCGCTGTGGTGAAATACGAGAACGCTGCATGCTGGTTTTTGAAAAGACAAGCGTTTGTGAGCTGACAGGGATGTCCAAAGCTTTAAGCACGGCGGGTAGAAATCCTTGCGTTTTATCATATTGTAATTTCGCTTCACCAGATTCTACACGTCGTGCCAGTATCGCAACCGGATCATTGACTTCAGTCTTGTTGTAATTAATGGGAGAGGCACTGTAATTGTCGAATTGCGCATGAGAGGTTTGGGCAAAGCTGTGCAATACCAAGATGACAAACGCGCTAAGATACCATTTCGAAAGTACATGAATCGCGATTGGAGTGTGTCGAGTTTCAATCGCGGTGTTGCCTGAATGTGTTTGGGAATTAAAAATCATGAGGAACATATTCTCCTGCAATTCCTGGCTCAGACGGACAGTTCAGAACATTAGTTCTATCGTGAAGTGGTATGTATGAAAAATCATAGGTATAACTTCTTCTAGAATATCTGCTCTGGGAAACTTGGTGTGTATTTCCTGCATCTCGGTGTGCCTGGGGAGGGTTGTTGACGATTGGGGGGAGGGCAAGGGGCGTCTGACCGGTGGATTGTACGCTGATGAACAGTATCGTATTACCAAGGCATAAACTATCACCTAATGGTATAGAATACAATTCTGCATGTCAAGGTGTAGGATTGTGGGTTCGTTGGAGCGACTTCAAAAAAACACTCGTGTGTGAGGGCAACGGAAGAAGTTACAATGACTTGAATAACCTGCAAGTGATATGCGACGGGTTGAATTCCGGAACCTATCGGCCAGGAGACGTTCCAGGACGCTTTCACTGCTCAATCTCCTTTCCACATCATTGTACATCTTCCATGTATCTTTCCTGGTTACTTTGGGAGCCCATTGATAAATTGAAACGTAACGAGAAATAACTGGTGAAGGAACGGTGATTGGCTGGCGGAAAGGTCACTCGAACAAACGACACCACTCGCAATTACTCGGCATACTTGGTGAAGCTGCCACTATTTCTGGGGAACTTCACTAGGTATGCATCACAACTCCTGATGCATCATCCCGTCTTCCATTTCATATATTGTGTCAAAAACGTCCAAAGCTCTATGATCGTGTGTTACAACAATTACCCCAGCCCCTCGAGTGTGAGCCACTTGTGCGAATAATTCCATCACTTGTCTTCCTCGCTTACTGTCCAGTGCTGCAGTAGGTTCATCTGCCAGTATCACATTGGGTTGATTTGCAAGAGCTCGCGCAACAGCAACTCGCTGCTGTTGTCCTCCTGAAAGCATCGAAGGCAGATTGTCTGAACGTTCTCCAATTCCGAGTTCATCTAGTAATTGCTGAGCTTTGTCTTGAGATTCTCGTTTAGAGTTACCATTGAGCTCCAGGGAGATTTGCACATTTTCAAGAGCGGTTAAAAACGGAATTAAATTTGATTTCTGAAAAACATATCCTATATGCTGGCGCCGAAATGAACGAAGATTAGTTTGGCTTTGCTGACCTTCCATGACTAACTGCCCTCCAATAATGATAGTCCCTGAGGTAGGAGGGTTGATCAGTCCAACAGCAGTAAGAAAAGTGGATTTACCAGAGCCACTAGGGCCTAGCAAGGCGGCAATTTCACCACGCTTCAACTGAAGTGATGCATTTTTCATGGCGATCACTTCGGTATTACCACTACCGTAAACTTTCGTCAGGTCGATTGCTTCAATTGCAAAATAATTATCCATTTTATTCTTACTAAGACAGAGCTTCGTTAGGAGAAACACGCATTGCTTTCCAAATCCCCAAAAGGCTCGACGCAATAGAAATAACGAGCACAATAACTCCTAGTTGATATAAGTCCGATTCAACAAGAATTACACGACGGGGAAATAGGGGAAAAATTTGCTTTCCCAAGAGATAAGCTATCCCAAAGCCGAGCACTCCAAGCACTAGAGCTTGTTGCATGATCAAGCCCAAAATAACGCTATTGGGAGCGCCGATCAATTTTAATAATGCAATCGAATGCAGCTTATCCAGCGTTAATGTATAAAGAATCAACGCCATAATGACTGCTGCTATAACTGTTAGAAGAATCTTAAAGAGTCCAATCTGGCGTCGAATTTTTTCGACGCTCCCCTTCAAGAGCAGTTCTCTTTGACCTGCTTTAGTGAAAACTGAAACGTCTCCCCAACCGGAAAATATTCTAGTGATTTGATCCAGATCTGCCCCAGGAGCGAGGGTTACCATGACCGCCGTTAGCTGAGGTCGAGAAATCGCTGGTAGTTCAGTTGAAGGTCTTTCTGCCAGATCCAGATTTGATGGTTGCTGAAGTCCCATTTCGCTTCGTTCACCACGTGCTTTTCGAGAAGCCCTCTCCAGTCGGACAGCTTCTCCTACTGCATCAGACTGAATCGTCTGCGCATCTGCAACGGTGAAAAATCCGATACCGTCCCCATTGGAACTGATCATACTTTGTGAAATACCAACAACTAAATAATAATCTTTTCCGAGCTTGACCGTCTCTCCTAGTTGAAGACCGAGCGACTCGTCTGCAATCATCTCAAAATGATTCTGGCCCAGTGGGCGTCCTGATTTCAGTGGAATCCATTCACCCTTGTCTGTAGGCCAACTTAATCCTAATACAGCGATTCGCAATGGTTTGTCATTTTTTACGCGCTGAATTGTGTGGTAAATGAAATCTCTGGTCGATAGAACGCCAGGGACTGATAATGCGCGTTGGGTAAGATTTGATGGGACTTGAGAAAGTTCTGCGAACGGACCTCTTGTATGTTTCTGCACAATCCAGAGATCAGCTCCAATCTTATCAATGAGAAGGGTCGCATCTTCTACGATTCCACGATAGATCCCTCCCATACCCATGACAACCATTAGAAGCATACCAACTCCAAGCGTTGTCAGAGCGAAACGACCGAGATTATGTCGAATATCCCGTGTGGCTAGATTCATGGTGTTATGATTCTACGATTATTTTTTAAACCAGTTTTAAGATCCGTTGCAGCGACAACACTGTCTCCGGTTTTCACCCCACTCAGGACTTCCACTGCATCCCGATTGCGTAGTCCCACTTCTACTGGTTGCCAGAAGGCAATACCATTTCTATTGATATAGACTCCATCTTCACCTCCTACCCTCTTCAGAAATCTGGTTGGAAGCTGGATCACGTTTTTCTTTTCAGCCGTTTTAATATAGACTTCGGCACGCTGACCAACAGCCCAATTATGAGGTAGCTCAAGAACTCCAACATCTACAATGAATTCTCTTGTCTCACGGTCTGCTTCTAGGCCTAAACGCGTGACCTTTCCTGCATAGGTCTGATGTGGTTCTGATCGGAATAATACTCTTGCTGGTTGCTCGGATGAGAGGTGAGCAATTTCTGTCTCGTCTACCCATGCACTGATCCACAATTCATCGGTGGCGATGACACTTAAGATAGTACTCCCAGGGACAGCCACGTCTCCAGGTTCTCGAGTACGTTTGACGACGATTCCACCAAATGGAGCTTTTATTTCCGCATCTTGTAGTCTTGCTCTCTGATACGCTAACGTTTTCTCTGCAGTAATTAGTTCTTTTTTCCCTTCGATGATCGCAGCCTCTGATTGAGACACTCCAGCGATAGCAATTGCTAATGCTTCAGCAGATTGATCTACCTCAGCCTGGCTTGCTGCACTCTTCTCGAATAAGGATGCAATGCGACTATGGCTTTTAGTTGCCTGTTCGAATACTGCATTAGAGCGATCTCGATCTGTCTTAAGTCGATCAATGGCAGCCGCACTTGCTTCGACCTGCGCTTGTGCTATAGCCACTTGTTGTTTTAACTCATCGTCATCCAGTCGTACAAGAAGCTCGCCTTTCTGCACGCGATCTCCCTGATCGACTAAGATATCTTTTATTCTCCCTGAAATCTTAGGACTAATCCTTGTGGAAACACGCGCTTCCAGAGTCCCTGTTCCAAGAACTTCCGAAATCATTGGTCCCCTAGAAATCTGATGTTCTATTACTGTTACAGGAGAATACCTTAGCCAGAAAATCAGCCCCACTATCGTCAGAATAATGAGCGATATTTTTAGTAATCGCCTGCTCCATATATTGATACGTTTCCGGTTATTTTTCATCTGGAACAGCCCCTCATATTCTGGCTCAACACTTCATGGATTGGTGGTCGCGATGATAGTTTTTCTCTTGATTTGACTCTTGAAATAAATCGTACATCAACAAAATAAATACAATGAGAGTGCAACATAGACCGTTTCTCCTGGGACTTGAAAATATTTGGAGTACACTTTGAATCGTCTCTGATTAAAACAGAAACTTTTCAAAGTGCTCCAATCGTCAGGCAAAGTATCCTCAGGGAAGGTCCTCACATTCTATTTTTTCATGTAAAAACATCAACAAGACACAACTCGGATCGCTTTGAAACGTTTAATGAATGTCGACTTGATTATCACCTGAAAATTCACAGAAGTAAATCAACGATTTTATGAATCATCACCCACACATCTACTGGCAAGAATACAAGGCGAAGTTAGCGTGAGACTGAGACTAACTTTATCTTCGTGACATTTTTCCCTGGTGCCAATCGAATCTTGGTATTATCCCAAGCAGGTCGTTGCCTAGGTGGCACGATATTATTTGATGTTCCAATTGGTTCAACTGGGATACCTGGAAACTTTGTATCCAGCTTCTTATTTGAATTGAGATCACAATAGACGAATACTGAATAATCACCGGGAACAAGTTCATCAAACGTTACGACGGATTTACCAGCACGTGATCTTCTGTCAATAACTGAGTGATATCCCCTCCATTTATTTCGATCGGATGTGGCCATCTTAGGAGTGAAGGCTTTGGGATCCTTGAAAAGAATGACAGTGATAATTGCACCTTCTGTGGGAACGCTGCTCAGCTCAACTGCAAGACTCGACTGGTTCTCCTCTGCATAGCTTGTTTGACCCAGCAAACATGTCATGAGAATAGTTAAATTAAATGAGTGATTAAATAATTGGGTTTGCATAGTAAATTCTTTCCTTAATTTGGTTTTCAACAAGGAGCTTTGGCAACAACGCAAAGTGTTCAATAGTTCTGCTCATCCACGAAGAATTTCCACGGAGGCACGGAATTCATGACTGAAGTAGGGGTATTGTATCTAAAACTGGCTAAATAATCAAATTCAAATTACAAATTGAAATTTGAATTTGATTGTGCGTTCATAGTAAACCGGTCGAGGTACGTAGAAAAACTAGGATCATATATATCAGTGGCAGGGTAATTCACCGGATTCAAGAGATATTTCCACGATGCTGATAGGAAGAAATTTCAGTCATGGCATAGCTGAATTAACGGGTAGGCTTGGCCTACTAGTCAGATTACTCAGATATGGGAGAATTCGCCGATTTTCTATCGTGGCTTACATGTATCTATCATTTCACTACTCGTTTCACGTTTGAGAGCTATTGTTTGATTGATATGATCAGGGAGCACTGACAAACATTTCCCCAAAAAAATCTCAATCATATTTCTGAATACTTGAACGGGCTTTTTTTAATGGGTGTAAAAACAGAGGGTGAATTGAATGAAGAAAGGCAAACAAGAAATTATTCCAGCGAAAAAGGAAGGAGGAGTGTCATCCACTCGCCAGAAAATACTGGAAGTTGCTGGGCAAGTGTTTGCTGAAAAGGGATTTGACCGGGCAACCAGTAAGGAGATTACGGAATTGGCAAACACGAATGCGGCTTCTGTAAACTACTATTTTGGAGGTCTGGAAGAACTATATAAGGCTGTTCTTCATGAAGCAGGATCTAGACTAATTACGACTGATACTATTAGAAGTGTCATTGAAGAAAAATCTAACCCACAGGCAAAGTTATATGCGTTCATGGGAATTTTTGTCCAAGCTTTAGCCAGTCCGATTTCTTCCTCTTGGGTATTACGCGTCATTAGCCGAGAACTTGTCCATCCAACTTCAGTTGCTGCACCTTTTAAAGGAAAAGAGAGAGTTGAGAGAATATTTATCATAAAAAACATTGTTAGCGAATTAATGGGATTGCCAGCGAATCACCCAGCAGTGGAACGAGGATGCTTAAGTATCATCAGTCCGTGTTTTATGTTACTTATTTGTGATCGCCCTTCGCTCCAAGAGATGTTCCCCAACCTAGGATTCACTCAAAAAGATGCTCCGGCTCTGGTTAAACATCTGACGGATTACGCACTCGCTGGAATTGCTTCGATTGCAAATGATATAGAATCAAAGTAGTTGCAGAAATAATCTGACATTAACATTCGAAGGTTATGTTTGGACTTTCCCTCCTTATTATGACACCAGTCACAAGACTCAGTGTTTTAGTGTATAAATAGAAAAACGGCTTATCTTCCGGTACCGGGCCCTGTAGCCGAGGGACTGCCTGGGCCGATGAACAAGGTCTTCTCTTCCCCCCCTGTGGAGCCAGTAACTAACCCGCTCTGCCGTGTCCCCAGGACCAGTTAGAGATAGTCAGCCCCATCGCTCGGTCCGGCTGCTTGATCCTGAGTTACAATCGGAACTGAACCTGCTTTACGATGAACTCTCCCTGCTGTTACGTTACCTGAAAACGCTGAATGTCAGGAATTACAGTGTTTTTATTGTAGAAAACAACCTGAATCTACTAACCCTGCCTTCATTCCGTCGAGGGATGGCCATTCGTGGTGAAGGAATTGCAGTCACGCGACTCGAAGATTTAAGCTGTCTGAGTCGGAATCAACTGATTTACTGGGGAGATCTCGATGTGGAGGGCTTCCAGATCTTATCGCGGTTGCGAAATCTCTTTCCACATGTACGCAGCGTGATGATGGATCAAGAAATGCTCAACAGTCACGCGGCTGCTATCGCAAAAGGTAATCCGAGTTAGTCCGAGAAGCCTCCCTATCTGACCAATCAGGAGGTGGCGGCATATGAGTTCTGCCTGCAAAATCAATGTCGGCTGGAACAGGAACGAATTCTTCAGAATTACGTGGAAAATCAGATCGCTGCAATCACATCAGCACCATCTGACTGACTTTCTATCCAAAATTGTTGGTCCGGTTTAACTTCCAAAAAACAAACTGTGTTTAATTAAGCCTTTTACCAAAATTTCTACCAAGTAAGGTCAGTTCTCTGCCTAGAGACTCTCGGGACGGTTTAAAACACCTAAATTTTAGCCCCAAACGTGTCATAATAAATAGGATGGAAAATGCTTATCTATTGCTTTTCCAAGCCGATTAAATGGGACTATAAATTCTCAAAATCTTAGTACTTGGGGACTGTTTTTTGACTTCATGTTCCCCCTGCTTCCCGACATTTTTTCAATCGACGTTGTAATTCTTGTCTGGTTTTTCGAGTACTCTGGAATTTTTTATCCAACTCTAATGGATCGAGCTCAGTACCCTCCAGGAATTCTGTAAACGCTTCATCGATATTTCTTACCTTCCGGTTCAAACGCTCTCTGTATCTGGCAAACAAACCACATTCCAGGAAAACAAACATTTTCAGCATGGTCGAAAATCTGTTGTATCCCCACCCAGGTTTATCTTCTCCCCGATTGTCGTTGCCGAACCAACCCTGAAGATGTTTTTTATGACCATACATCAAATGATGATTTGCGATGTCATGTAATTTCAGATCCTGATCAGCAAGCAAATACCAAGGGATGAACAGTGTCAGTCCAGCTGCTCCATCGACTTCCTCGCTGTATTGGGAAACCCCGACTGGATTCGAATGCATCGGAACTGGAAGATGTGGTGTCGCCAGTCTTTCCAGACTCCAATCGTAATAAAACTGAGTATAACCTGCATAAAAGGGTCTCTGACTTTTGGGCAGCGGGGTAGCGTCTCTCAGCATCTTCATAGGAGGCACACTAGGGAACTCTCCCCTTTGTTGAATCATTCCCCACCACTCTCCCAGAAACACTGTGTTGGAAAGCTGAAACCCAGGATCAGTCACCAACCAGCCAGCATATCCAATTTGGCGTTCCTGGGCCTGTAACTTATACTTCTCTTCCTCCTTGAAATAGTTTTTGATCATGAGCTCAGAGCTACCATTGCTTCTCATGCAATCTTCAATCGTTAAACGAAGATCATGACTGATTCTAGTATGCTCAGCCTGGAAATGGCGGGTACCGTCATTAGAAGGAGGAAAATATTCTTTTAGCAGGGGATACCAAAAAGGCTGTTTTAAAAAGAGCCCCATCCCTGCGATCTCATTCAGATCATACTCAAACTGAAGTTCTTGTTTACTCCACAGACCGGGAAGATGTTTATTCAGGGCATGTATAAAATCAACTGGCAAGGCATAAATTACATCTTTATCCAGGCATAATCGATCTGGATATCGCCTCTTCAGCTCGTCCCAAGCGGTATGGTACTTTTCTTGAATCTTTGAGTCCTGCGACATTCTGAGCCTCCTTCAACAGCATGCCATGATGTATACAAAGGTGCAAATAAATATAATCTAATCAATGACTCCCCAATTGAGGTAAACGAATTCTAAAACGCTTACCTCGATATCTTCCGACCATCTTGGAATAGTTCTGCCGGATCTAATATTTTCTTCTAGCTCTCCGGTGTTTCTAATGTCCACAGATGTGCAGATGAATTCTAACCAGCCTGATCGGGAAAAAGAATGTCAGGATGCTGCTCCTGATGATTCTTTAAAGACCGTCCGAAAGTCACCCTCTAAATCTCGCAAGATGGTTCGTTCAGAACTGATGGGAGATCATACCCATGAAACGAGTGTTGGTGTCAACGTCCACATCTACGAAAGAGATGGGAAATATCTGGCGCGTGGCCGTTTTGAAAGAAGACCGTTTGGAGAAACACTAGGAACAGATCTACAGGAAGCCAAATCTAAGCTGAGAGAATTGCTGCATAGGCTTGACTCTGGCACATTTGTTCCCCCGAGTGACGCCCGAAAGCAGATATTAAAAACCAGAAGAATTCCGAACCTGACTCTGCGCCAACTTTGCGATAGATTCTTGAGCGAAAAACGCAAAACCCGGGGGAAAAAAACTACCAGAAGCTATATGAATCGGCTTGCACCTGCCCTGGATTATGCGGAATTAGCTCAATCACTTAAAAAATGGCCCGCTGCAAATTTACTCAACAGAGACTTTACTCTCGGCTTAGTCGAATTTCTATTCAACCGAAAGGTGACCAGGAACGGTAGCACAAATGCTCCCACGAAACCGATGTCCGCACGTCAGATACAAAATTGTCTGGACACGTTAAGGATGGTTTTAAAATGGGCCTGTAGAGCAGACGTACGCAATCTTCCACCTGATTTTGTCAATCCTGTTTCGACCGACCTTTTTGATCAATCATTTAATAAAGATCCTCTCCGGCGATGTGTATTTCCACTTGAACGAAGGCTTGCCCTCTTAAATACCATGGATGACTGGCAATTCATAACGTTGAGCATAATATTCGTTTTGCCTCTTCGTTTAGAAGACGTCGAAGGACTCCTCGTCAGTGATGTAGACTTCGAAAAGCAACAGGTACATTTTGGAAGTCGATTTGGTGGATCAGATTTCAATAAAGGAAAAGTGGAAGTTCAATTCCCGTTACCTGAAGAGCTGATGCCTTTGCTACGTATGTCGGTGGGAGAGCGGATTGAAGGGCCACTTTTCCTGAATCGGAAGATTTGCCAAGGGAAATCCTCAATAAGATATGCATTCGACTCGAAGTCAGATTTAGAACGACAGTATCAAGTAGAATTAGCTAAGGCTCCGAAAGGTACTATTCTTAACAGCCAGGATCGGAAAGCTGCGTTCCGTAAGTTCTTGAGCAAAGCTGGTGGCGTTACCAGTGACTATGTAGGAAAACAACTGCGCCAGGTAATTGGAAAAGGTCAACCTGGTAAACCACATGACTTCCGCGGCTCCATAACACAGGAGATGAAAGAAGCTGGTGTACCATTTTTAGAATTACGGTACCTAACTGCGCACGCTGTGAATGACATTATTAACGTGTATTCCGGCCTGAATCCCAAACACGAAATCGCTAAATATTACGACAAGATTCGTCCCCTGCTGGAGGCGATTAAGACTCGCACGGAACAACTTGTAACGTCGGAAATAAGTGCTTGCCAAAGTCGATCGAATCCAGTACAAGATACATTACCTGAAGGTGGTCAGAATGTTTAAATTCGGTTGGTGCACCGCTGGTGCACAACTGGTGCAAACGCCAGACAGCCGGATCAAGAGTGTGGTTGCCGAACCGAAAAACCATCGAAGTAAGCAACTGTTTTATTTTCAATTAGTTACGCACCATTAGGTTTATTTTCGCCGCGTTGAAATCAGCTTTGAAACCACCCAGGCGGAGAGTCCCCCTCTCTCCGCTTATTTGATTGCCGTTGAGTTGTAACCCTATAACTCAGCGGCATTTGCTTTATCTGGACCGCTCCAGAGCTTCCCATTTGTGGCACATTTTGTGGCGTTTTGTGGCACGGGGGTTCTCTGAAAGGCTCTGTTGATGAAGCAATCATCAAATCAAAACCGTAAGGCAACGTTCCGGATCGGCAAAGTTCGTGGCGATCTCCGCGGGAAAATCTGGTACCTCACCTACCACGAAAATGGCAAGCGTTTGCGACCCAAAATTGGTCCGGACAAAGAACAGGCCCGGCAGATGGCCGCGCGTATCAATTCCCAGTTAGAGTCTCACACTCATTCTGTATTCAATTTTGAACCCGTTCAAATCGATGATTTGCAAACCAGATGGCTCAACCATCACGAACAGGTATTGCGATCTTCATTACAGACCATCCGCCGCTACCGTGCTGCGACAACCCACCTTATTAACTTCATCGCGCATAAAGGTGTGGCTTCAAAAACATCACTATTCCAGGTCGGACACGCAGAAGAGTTTGTACATTATCTACGCACAATCAAAGTCGCTCCCAATGGTCATGAGAATTCGCAGAAACGCCACCTGCTCGACAAAGGCATCAAATACATCCTGCAATGCTGCCGAAGTATGTTTGGCTACGCGATAAAACGACGGCACCTTTCTCCGTATGCCGAAAACCCATTCTCCAGTCTCGATCTGGACCGCATCCCAATCGAAAACGCTAAAGTTATTTCCATTTTCAGCCCCGATCAGGAAAAGAAATTCCTGGAAACCTGCGACGACTGGCAGTTTCCTATCTTTCTCACACTAATGCTGACGGGGCTCCGGCCAGGAGAGCTCACGCACTTGTTGTTACCAGAAGATCTCGATCTGAATGTGGGTATGCTCTACGTCAGAAATAAACCTCATTTAGGCTGGCAGGTTAAGACACGCAATGAACGTGAAATCCCATTGATCGATGAACTGAGAGATGTTCTGACAATCTCAGTTGGTGATCGAGTCACAGGCCCAGTCTTTTTGCAACGTCGTTATTCATCAGGCTCCGTTCGACCTGAGATAAATGACCATTCGGAAAAGCAACTCGAAGACTTACTCCAGCAACGACTGGCTCAAGAAGAGACCGCCTCCGGCAAGGCTATCAATAGAAACCAGTGGCTGAATATCTCACGAACAATCTGGCGCGATAGTGGTGCGTTGAAAACCGATCGGATACGAACAGAATTCATCAGGCTGACAAAGCAGATAGATCTACCTCAGTTTACCGCCCCCAAATCACTGCGACATCTCTTTGCCACATGTTTACAGGATGGAAACGTGGATCCATTGATCCGCAGTGAATTAATGGGACATTCTACTTCAGCAACAAATGGGGCAAGCCATGGCCTGGGGATGACTGCCACTTATACACATTCACGTCCCGAAACGAAAAGAAAACAACTTGCCAATGCGCTATTGATTCGACTGGCCGTGCAAATAGCTAAAACATGGTATATTCGATACTCAACTAAATTTAACAACTTAGACGATCAAACTAAATTCAAAGGAAATATGTGGCATATTAAATAGGATTATATGCAGCGTGTTAGCATTCCGGTGGAGTGGTTTTTCGGGGTACTCAACACGCGGCATATGATCTATTGGACTGAACCGCAGGGGCGTTTTCGACTATGGGGATTGAATGCCCGCAGGGTGAAAACAGCGTTCTGTTTTCTCTGCGATTGCGGGCATAATTGTCCGACGGGATCGTTCGCTCAAGTGTCGAGGCAGGCCGCTGTGGCAGGTTGTAATTGCCAGGACGGTTGTGCGGGGACTCCCGAAGACGGGTGCCGTCACCGGCGCAGACCTCGACCGAAACACTCCGCGAAAAGAGATCAAAACAACGAACAGATTCTCTTCCTGAGAGTTCATGATGTGTCACAGACCTCCCAGAGTTCGGAAGCTGGCAGCGAGGCACGAACCAAATATGGAGCAGGAAGTCGCTCCCAGCGGGAGGGCAGTTCCTGCGACTTTTCGAGCGCGGCCTGTCCGCAGGAGGGACAGATGGCAGACGACTCCCCGGGAACAGGAGACATTGCCCGAGGACGTTTTTCGCTCAGTGGTCCCGCCCCTTCCAGCAGTCCGCGGCACAGCGCGATCTTCTCTGCCCGGAAGCGATTGGCCAGAAAGCCATAATGCCGAATCCTCATCAACCCGTCCGGAAGCACATGTTGCAGGAACCTGCGGAGAAACTCCGTGGCGGCGAGTGTCATCGTCCGCTTCCGACTGCCTTGGGCGTAGTCTTTATAGCGGAACGTGACCTGGCCGTCTGCGACGTTCAACAGCCGGCTGTTCGAGATCGCCACGCGGTGCGTGTAGCGTGCCAGGTATTTGAGGACCGCCTCGGGGCCGCCGAAAGGCGGCCGGGCATACACGACCCATTCGGTCCGCACGGACCGGTTGAGCAGACGCTTGAAGTCCTGGGGGGCGGCGGCGGAAGCCAGCCGCCCGGGGAATTTCAGTTTCCCCGCGACATACGCCTGCTTGAGCAGGTCCAGAAACTTGCCGCGAAACAACCGGCTGAGTACGCGCACGGGCAGGAAGAAATCGGCCCGGCCCGCAATCCAGCGTGTGCGGTCGGGCGCCAGTCCGCCGGAAGGGACTACGCAATGCAGATGAGGATGCGGCATCAGGGTCTGGCCCCAGGTGTGCAGCACGGCCAGGAACCCGATCTCCGCCCCCAGGTGCCTGGGATCGGCGGCGACTTCCAGCAGCGTCTGGCTGGCCGCGCGAAACAGCATCCCGTACATCAACCGCGGGTTGGCAAGCGTCAGATCCACCAGCAGGTTCGGTAGCGTAAACACTACATGGAAGTAGGGCACGGGCAGCAGTTCGGTCGCCCGCCGCTGCATCCACAGCGCACAGGCGGAACCCTGGCATTTGGGGCAGTGGCGATTCCGGCAGGAATTGTAACTGATCTGTCGATGGTCGCAGGAACGGCATGTTTCCACATGCCCTCCCAGGACCGCAGTCCGGCAGTTCTGCAGCGCCCGCATGACGCGGCGCTGAGCAACAGACGTGGTATATCGCTTCAGGTATTCCGCGCCGTACTTCCGTACGACGTCAGCGAGTTCCCACCGGGGACGCGTCATGAGTCCTCCTTTGGCGTGTCTGCCTGGTCCTGCTCGTGGAGCAGTTCCAGGGGACTGCGGGTGCGGCCGATCAGGTGCGTGGAAACGTGCGTGTAGATCGCGGTGGTCCGCTGACTGGCGTGCCCCAGGAGTTCCTGGATGACCCGCAGTTCCGTACCGGCTTCGAGCAGATGGGTGGCAAAACTGTGACGCAGCATGTGCGGCGTGACGTCTTTGTCCAGGCCGGCCTCATTGCAGGCGTCCCGGCAGACCCGTTGCACCGTTGATACGGTGATCGGCTTGATTCGTGAAGGACCGAGAAACAGCCAGTCGACCGGACGGGCGGCCCACCAGTAATGCCGCAGCATTTGCAGCAACAGGGGTGAGAGCAGCGTATAGCGATCTTTGTTTCGCTTGCCCTGCACAACCCGGATCACCATCCGCTGGCTGTCGATGTCACAGACCCGCAGACGGACGGCCTCGGAAATTCGCAGCCCTGCCGCATAGGCCGTCATCAGGATGGTGCGGTGTTTGAACGAGTGCACCGCCTGAAAGAAGCGACGCACCTCATCAAAACTCAGCACCTCGGGTAAATGCCGCTCGGGCCGGGGGCAGCGAACGTCCTGCACGATATCGCCGCGGTGAAGAGTGTTTCGATACAGGAACCGCAGTGCGGCCAGCGCCTGCTTGTAGGTTCCCCAGGCGACTTGCCGTTCCTGGACCAGATACAGCAGGTAAGTCCGGATGGCCTCCGGTCCCAGGACTTCCGGGCTTTTACCGAAGTGCCGGGCAAAGCGGGACACGTTGTTGACGTAAAGCTTGATCGTTTTCGGGGACAGGTTCCGCAGTTCCATGTCCTCGATCATGCGCTGCCGCAGTGGAGTCATCACTGGACCTTTCGTGAAACAGAGATTTCAGAGACCGGGAAGGTACTGAAACTATGCCTCACAAATGGCGGAAGCGCAAATCGGAATATTCGGAACAGTCCGCACAGACGGACCGGGGTGCTACGTGTACTTTGCAGTCCGGTGGGACGAGCCCTCAGCGGAGGGATCAATCACAGTTGCCGATCCCAGGCCTACCGCGAAGCGGTTTAGTTCAATAAATAGGATTATATGCAGCGTGTTAGCATTCAGGTGGAGCGGTTTTTCGGGGTACTCAACACGCGGCATATGATCTATTGGACTGAACCGCAGGGGCGTTTTCGACTATGGGGATTGAATGCCCGTAGGGTGAAAACAGCGTTCTGTTTTCTCTGTGATTGCGGACGTTTTTTCCCGACGAACTTGTTCGCTCGTGTTTCGTGACAGGTAGCCAGGACAGGTTGTAGTTGCGAGGACGGTTGTGCCGGGCCTCCTGTGAACGGTATCCATCACCGGCGCAGACCCCGACCGAAACACTCCGCGAAAAGAGGTCGAAACAACGAACAGATTCTCTTCCTGAGAGTTCATGATGTGTCACAGACCTCCCAGAGCTCGGAAGCCGGCAGCGAGGCACGGACCGCAACGGGAGCAGAAAGTCGCTCCCAGCGGGAGGGCAGTTCCTGCGACCTCTGGAGCGCAGCCTGGCCACAGGCGGGACAGATTGCAGGCGACTCCCCGGGAACAGAAGACTCTTCAAGGGAATGATTTTCGTTCAGAGGCGCCGCTCCTTCCAGCAGTTCGCGGCACAGCGCGGTCTTCTCTGCCCGAAACCGGTTGGCCAGAAAACCGTAATGCCGAATCCGCATCAGTCCGTCCGGAAGCACGTGCTGCAGGAACCGGCGGAGAAACTCTGTGGCGGCGAGCGTCATGGTCCGCTTCCGACTGCCTTGGGCATAGTCTTTATAGCGAAACGTGACCTGGCCGTCTGCGACGTTCAACAGCCGGCTGTTCGAGATCGCCACGCGGTGCGTGTAACGTGCCAGGTATTTCAGTACCGACTCGGGGCCGCCGAACGGCGGCCGGGCATACACGACTCATTCGGTCTGCACGGACCGGTTGAGAAGACGCTTGAAGTCCGCAGAATTGACGGTGGAAGCCAGCTGCCCGGGGAATTTCAGTTTCCCTGCGACATACGCCTGTCTGAGCAGGTCCAGAAACTTGCCACGAAACAACCGGCTGAGTACGCGCACGGGCAGGAAGAAATCGGCCCCTCCCGCGACCCAGCGTGTGCGGTCGCCAGTCCGCCGGAAGGGACCACGCAATGCAGGAGCGAAACTATGGCGGAGCATGTGCGGCGTGACGGCTTTGTCCAGGCCGGCTTCGTTGCGTGCGTCCCGGCAGACCTGTTGCACCGTTCCTACGGCGATCGGCTTGACCCGTGAAGGACCGAGAAACAGCCAGTCGTCCGGACGGGCGGCCCACCAGTAGTGCCGCAGCATTTGCAGCAACAGTGGTGAGAGCAGCGTATAGCGATCTTTGTTTCTCTTACTCTGTACGACATGGATCACCATTCGCTGGCTGTCGATGTCACAGACCCGTAGACGGACGGCTTCGGAAATCCGCAGCCCTGCCGCGTAGGCCGTCATCAGGATGGTGCGGTGCTTGAACGAGTGCACTGCCTGAAAGAAACGGCGCACCTCGTCAAAACTCAGCACCTCGGGTAAATGCCGCTCGGGCCGGGGGCAGCGAATGTCGTGCACGATCTCGCCGCGTTGGAGCGTGTTCCGATACAGGAACCGTAGCGCGGCCAGCACCTGCTTATAGGTTCCCCAGGCGACTTGCCGGTCCTGGACCAGATACAGCAGGTAAGTCCGGATGGCCTCCGGTCCCAGGACTTCCGGGCTTTTGCCGAAGTGCCGGGCAAAGCGGGAGACGTTGTCGATGTAAAGCTTGATTGTTTTCGGGGACAGGTTCCGTAGCTCCATGTCTTCGATCATGCGCTGCCGCAGTGGAGTCATCACTGGACCTTTCGTGAAACAGAGATTTCAGAGACCGGGAAGGTACTGAAATATGCCTCACAAATGGCGGAAGCGCAAATCGGAATATTCGGAACAGACCGTACAGACGGACCGGGGTACCTACGCGTGCTTTGCAGTCCGGGGTCGTAAACCGCCAGCGGAGCGAGCGGTGTCATTCCAAAACTTGCGACGGTGTGTACAGATTCGGAGCACTTTTGTAGGTCGAAGTCAGTGTCTTCGAGGTAGATTGGAGATGAATATAAAACCTCGCTGTTCGATATTGTTGAGGTCTTCGCCGGTTGCCTCGAAGACCTCAACCTGCTGACAGACGATGCGGCGATCGTCCATTTAATCCTCGAGCCGTACAAAATCGCGTGGTGAATCCGGTTAGATGTGACGTGCCCCCAAGTATGCCACTAGTCACAAACCTTCGTTTTTATTCAGCGACCATTCTGCCTCACGATCTACATGACGTTTCAATGGAATTTGCCTTGCCGTATTCGATAAGTTGTGGCTTACTCTTCATTGCACGCACGATTGCTGGGTCAACCATAAATTTTTGGCCATTCCAGTTCGTCCAGAAAGGAAATGGCTTTCCGTCTGGCAACTTATTTCGGTAATTCCCACGATCTACAGCCCAGACATCATTCACATGCTTGTCTTTGATTTGATGTCCATCGGGGTTCGTTAACTTAGTCATTGCATAAGCAAATGCTAGTTCATCAGCAATTTGTTCGATTCCTTTCTTATTCTTAACAGCATGAAATCCTTCCCAACAAGCATCATATACTTTTTTCCATTCATCTCGCTTGATGACAAAGAACCCGCCATTCAAATTGTAAACGCTTTTTTCTTCCATGCCCCGTTCAGCCCAGATGTCAACAATGTCTTGAAGTGTGATACCCCGCCACTGCCAGCTCTGGGTTTGTGCGTTTGAGAATGCTTCATCATTGATTTTAGATTCCACTGATAAGTGGAGTGGGTCAGCTAGTTGCAATAGCGTGTGAATAGATTCATCTGACGGCTTCCGCGTGAAGTAGTTATCCGGGTCTAAAAATACATAGTAATCATACTCGTATTTATTCAGGTTTTTCAGAACCTCTACCTTGAACATATTTCTTAGCGAAGGATTGCAAGGCCGATCAATTTCATGTATCTCACTTCCCGGAATTGTGATGCCATGATCGGTCCAAATATGAAAGTCTTCTTCTACACCAACGGACCGAGCAGACTGGACAAGGCTACAAAGCATAGCATGATGATCTACGCTTCCAAATCCAATTGACCAATAGCAAAAACTGGGCGTACGAGGCATGCCTTGCTTAAGCATCAACCAACTCGAATAATTCTCAGGAGTTGTTGCAAAAAAACGAACATTATGATTCCGGACGAATTCGTCAACTGCTTCAATCACACCGTACTTTACGTGCTTCGAGTCCTTAGCGATATAATCGTGACCGGCGAGAATTCCACCAGTTCGCACTTTAGGATACCAGTCTTCAAGATCTCGTTTAACTGCTTCGTAGCTATGGTCTGCATCAATATAAATGTAATCGAAGTAGCCATCCGGAAACTGACTGCACACCTCAAAAGAGTAACCTCGAATAATCCTCCCGCGTTCACCATACTTTGCAAATTTATTGCGCACTTGAGATTCTAACTGATCTTGTTTCACTTGAGAGAATCCGACATCATTTTGGCTGGAGATTTCGCCAGAATCCCAAGAATCGATTCCAACGAACTCGCTCGGTTTACTCCCTTGAACGATTTGATCCAGATTCTGTCCCGCGCGAACTCCGATTTCGCAAACGTGATGGTTCAACCCCGCGCGGCGCAGCATGCTAGGAATGTTGTTACGGTGCCCCAACGCTTTCATTTGATCAAAAAGATGTTCATTGTTGTTATATTCCTGCCAATTAGCAATCGACAGTCCTCTCCGAATGATTTGGCTGATGACCATAGAACTCCTTAGCACAGAATCTATCGGCAGCTGCTTAAACCATACAGGAAACATAGCATTATAAAGGTACGCAACCAATGTATCTTGGCGAATGTCGCAATCTGCAGCACTCAGTTCGTCAAGACTGCGATGATCGAAATACGCTCGAAATCTGCTTGGATGAATTGGAATACAAATCCGAAAATCATATTGAAAATAAGAATAGTTTTTTGTCAAAGGCCAGAGCAAGTTATACCCTAACTCGGTCCATTTAAATCGTAAATTGTTATTACGAGATTGAATTAACGCATCCATGGATTCAATATATTTCCCAAGCAGGATCGATCCTGCTTTGCCACCAAAGAACCCATTTGAGGGTCGATTTCCGGGACGTCCACATCCGATAAAATCTGAGCCGGACTCATGAAGACGGTCCATTACCGGAGAAAGATTGCTCAACGCAATCATGTCACTATCTAACCACAGTCCTCCATAACGGTGAACTAGAACTGCTCTTAAATAATCGGCTTTATGTGCAAGACATTGTATACCATGCCACTCAGGAATGATGTCGGGGACATATTGTTGAATATTTTCTGGAGAAACGCGAACAATTTCAAAATCATCACCACATTGATGATGCCAAGTTTCTTCACAAAGATCGAGATATTTTGGGCGAGTATGATTTTTCATCGTCTCCCAATATGTCCATATCGTATGTTTGCGATCGCGGTGTTTTTGCAGGTTAACCAGCAGAAGCGTGGTATCCCTATACTCAGCTAATTTTTCACATTCGTAACCTGCAAAGGTCTGCATGAGTGACTCGTGAAAATGGATAACTTTACTCTTGGTTATCTCTGGAGTTGCTTGGGTATACCCCGATACGAGAATCGATTTCACCGCGAATCGTTTGAGACGTTCAGTAAATCGGCGATAATCAATCGGGTCATCAAGATGTATTAGAACATCAAGACAAACAACCAGATCGAACGTGCGATTGAAGTCGAACTCAAAGAAGTCTTCACAAAAGACATTAAGCTGGCCTGATTGTGCTTTTAGTTGGTCGATTGCAAATTGCGAGGAGTCGATACCAACATAGTCAACACCTGTGAGATCCACATGTTTGATAACAAATTGATCTCCACAACCCACATCCAAAATAGATTTTGGTTGATTGATTGCGATTGCATGCTCAATAGCAGTAACCTTTTTTTTTGCACATGCCCCTCTAGATCCGTGCCCACTATACATACCTCGCGACTCATAGATTTTATCCCAATTAAGAATCATTTAAATCCTCTGCGAATTAAAAAACACGCTATTCTTGGACCATCAATATTTGGTCATCCACCCAATCGTTTCAACAAGTATTGTAATTGTTTCTCATATGAGTCCAGCGAAAGTGACGAGCGTCGAGTTTGCACCTGAATGAGATCTTCCAATGTATGTTCGACTGGGAATAAGGATTCCAAGTCAATGACTTTTAACTTTCCATCAGAGAAAAGGAAGGAATCTGTAGTAAGATCCAGCATAAAAAGATTGCTCTCTGCAAGATAAGCATAGAAAAGGGAGAGTTCGTCGGCTGAAAAACAGCCATCTTCTTTGACGTATTCCAGCTCAATCCACTGAAAACCCTTCTCTGTACCACTATCCAATAACTGGGGGAAAAACCGAACCCCTTTGAGCTTTCTATACATTTCTCTTTCGTGCGACAGGTCGGTTTGGATCCAAGTGTGAGTGCCGCCAGTATTTAATTCTCGCTTCACTACTGACGTTGTCCCGTCACGCTTCACTCTAAACACACCACGCGAGTTGACCAAATTATTTTCTTTTATGTTCCGATACACATTCCCATTGCAACGATTCGAGCCATACCATGTTTTTCGGGTTCGATGACCGCTGCCATAACGATCATTTGTTTCCAAGACCTCTTCGAGCTGCCAGTAAAATGCAAATAAAAGATTAAAACCGTACCCAGCCCCATCCATTTCAACATAGGCATGAGGATATGTTTCTGCCATCTTCTTCAACGTCTCAACCTTTTGTTTACCTAAGTGGTGAAGAACGGAAAAGCAAAGAACAAGATCATAGTCGTGATAATTGGAGAGTGTCTCTACTGACAACTTATCATGAAAGAACTGAGGCGTTTCTGGAAAGTCATTTGTCCTCGCCAAATAACGGCATAATTCGACATTCTCTCGGTTGCTGTCAATCCCTGTCACTTGGTGACCCAGCTTTGCTAGCTCAAAGCAAAAGAAACCAAGATTGCACCCCCAATCGATGATCTTCAAACGCTTATCACCGAACTCCGCTTGTAAATGCGCAGCAATCGCCTCGCTTCGATCAAAACAATTCCTACCACAGTTTGACAGAGTTTCCCCATAACCCGGCAAGTTGATTGGCTGATAGTTAAACCATGTGTAGGGACGTCCGCGTTGTGCCTCTTGGCGATAGCGAGTCAAAATGATCTCTTGAGTCCAATTACTCATCTTTCTCCTCAATACTAAGCAGGAAATGCCGTTAATGAATTCTTCTTTGTCAATGTTTCCCATTGTTCAAAGACTTGAGACCAAGAGTCCATGGCAGGCTGCAGCCCCCATTCGTTTTGAAGTTTATTTAGTGCGGCGAGTCGCATTTGGTTGCGCTCTTCAAATTCGAAGGCACAGCGAGAGGCCTTGTAGACGAATTCACGCCCGTCATTACAGAGCCAACCTGTCACACCATCTTCGACCTCAAGTTTCCAGCCTCCTCGATTGTCAACAATCAAAATCGACCCTGAGGCCATTGCTTCAAAACCAATGCGGGGAAGATTTTCGAAAGTGTCTGTTGTCATAATAATTGCTTCACATTGAGTATAAAATGCCCGCTGCGTTAATGCCCCCTCGGGAAGTGCCTGAATATACTCCGCTGGTCTTGTGCCAAACTTACGCTCTGTATTAGCCCCCCACCCTAGAATGAGGCCTTCTTTTGTAACAGGGGCCGTCATTGTTTCGTAAATCCATAACTGCTCTCTACCAAATTTTTCGCTATCATTTCGCGAAATGCGGCCAAATCGGAATTTGTCCATCGGCCGATTATCGATATAGGGGAACTCATCAGCATGAAAATATGGTTTGAAAAACAAAGGCCGATAGATATCATGCTCTTTTAATTTTTTGCTAACCTGTTCGTACGAATGCTCTGTTTGATACAAATGAAAATCAATCAACCCTTGCTTTTGATGTTCAATCTCCAGTTCAAAATTCCACGACATGCAGTTAACAAATGATGTGGTACGCGAATATTTTATTATCTCTGGTAGAGATTTCAGGAATTCTTCGTTGCAAAATGAAATGCAGTGCATCCCCTCGAGAGACGCCCAATCACAATGTTCGTGATACACACAGCCCAACTGCTCAAACCCCATCGATTTCTGATTACTATCCAACGGAGAAGTAGGGCACATATGCACCTTAATCCCCATTGCCAGCCAACAACGGATTTGATGATCCAGCTCTGTATCTGCCCCACCCAACCGACTTGGATGGCCAATCACACACAAACTTTCAATCATGTTGCTCTCCCAAATATTTGCAGGGTACGTCAAGACGCACTTATCATTATTAGCGTTGACTATACAATAGTATTGGAAAGTGAAAAGGTATTTGGGCTCAACCAAAGATTCCAGAGTGTTTAGGGGCTACTCACGAACCAACAAAAACCAACAACAGAATCAATGTGCAGAAAGCTATCTGCAAGCTCAATACCACGATAACATAATACAATTGAATACTTATGGTTCACCGGACTGAAAGGTTGGAGTAGATATAGACAAAGATAAGACATATAAATCGGTTACTCTTAAAAAATTGAACAGATGAACGCGATATAATAGGGACATGCTTAAATGAAATTCATTTTGAAAGCGCTTTCATGATATAAAAAAATGATGACAGTCAATCGAATATTGATATTGCTCACCGAGTTGAAAACCAGACTGTCAAAGAGTTTTATAGGCGACGAAAAAATGATCGTTAAACTTTTGAAAATTAGATATGTTTAGTTATTAGACTTGAGTTTAGTAAGTGGAATCTTCATTCAATTTCATCAGAGATATTAAACCACTAATGTATAATTAAAAAAACACTTGAATACATAAAAACAGTAATATCTTGAACAAAAACACAAAATATCCTTCATGCTCGAACCAGAATGTGGTATATAAGTTTCCATATTTCTTTTACCTCAATTTATGTAAAGCAAACGAAACTTCAATAGGCCGAGAGGCTGATTTACCAGTCCCTATGAGGAAATCGACAGATGGCTGAAATCACGGGTTCAATCACCACCTTTAAACCGGACAATGGATCATCATTCCCTTCAGGAACTAGTGTGGATGTCAATGCCCAAGGAAGTGTCACTGTCCCGGCTGCACAAAACGGCGTGCAAGATACCTATAAAGTAAGCATAAGACTTAGCGTCTATAGTAATACGAACTGCACAACAGTTTCGCGGATTACAATCAATACCTATGAGGAAGTATTCGTACCAAAGACATATACAACATCGAAGCCTAGTCAGCCCATCAGTGATGATGGTTATTATCAGGCGACGGCGACGATGGTCTCACAAAAGAAACGGGCCGATGGTACATTTGGTCCGGAAACTACATTGGATCTAAAAATTTGGCAGTTCAAAATTGGAACACCAAATGATACACAGCCAAGCGCCTTCTTCTGTAGCGGTCAAGGTGCACCGGCAACAGGTTGTGTTGGTCCGGTCCCTGCCGATGGTACGGAAAATCCTCCCCCCGTGACCGTAAAGATTGATGGTCGGTATAAAGTTGCTGGGTCAAATTCAAGTACCAAAACGTATGTATTCACCTTTGAATTGAAAGTGACTGGGCCTGAGTCTGCAACATTCATAAATACGATACAAACTACGGGGGTACTACTGACACTCCCTTTCTCCTGTTAGCAGGTCCAGTCAGTAAGGAAGGGGAATACAATGCAGTCGCGACCATACATGTACAGCGCAATGATGGTGGCTCAACCAACCCTGCCTGCTTTAAGAAGCACCTTCTAGTTCAAACAAGCTGGCAGTTTAGCATAAAGAAAACTTCAAGTTCCTCCTCCTCATCATCTCAGCCATCGAACTCTTCTAGTTCGTCTAGTTCGTCGTCGTCATCCTCTAGTTCGTCGTCTCCACCGTCCAGTTCGTCTCCACCGTCCAGTTCGTCTCCACCATCTAGTTCGTCTCCACCGTCTAGTTCGTCATCTTCTTCTAGTTCGTCTCCACCATCTAGTTCGTCTCCACCGTCCAGTTCGTCTCCACCATCTAGTTCGTCTCCACCGTCCAGTTCGTCTCCACCATCCAGTTCGTCTCCACCATCCAGTTCGTCTCCACCATCCAGTTCGTCTCCACCATCCAGTTCGTCTCCACCATCCAGTTCGTCTCCACCGTCCAGTTCGTCTCCACCGTCCAGTTCGTCTCCACCGTCCAGTTCGTCTCCACCGTCCAGTTCGTCTCCACCGTCCAGTTCGTCTCCACCGTCCAGTTCGTCTCCACCGTCCAGTTCGTCTCCACCATCTAGTTCGTCTCCACCGTCCAGTTCGTCTCCACCGTCCAGTTCGTCTCCACCGTCCAGTTCGTCTCCACCGTCCAGTTCGTCTCCACCGTCCAGTTCGTCTCCACCGTCCAGTTCGTCTCCACCGTCCAGTTCGTCTCCACCGTCCAGTTCGTCTCCACCGTCCAGTTCGTCTCCACCGTCCAGTTCGTCTCCACCGTCCAGTTCGTCTCCACCATCTAGTTCGTCTCCACCATCCAGTTCGTCTCCACCGTCCAGTTCGTCTCCACCATCTAGTTCGTCTCCACCGTCCAGTTCGTCTCCACCATCCAGTTCGTCTCCACCGTCCAGTTCGTCTCCACCATCTAGTTCGTCTCCACCGTCCAGTTCGTCTCCACCATCCAGTTCGTCTCCACCGTCCAGTTCGTCATCTTCTTCTAGTTCGTCTCCACCATCGTCATCATCCAGTTCGTCGTCATCATCTAGTGCATCGCGACCACCTAGTTCGTCGTCATCATCGAGTTCGTGGCCACCTCCTAGTTCGTCGTCCCCTTAGAAATTAAGACTATTTATCACTTTTTATTTTCTCGATTGACAATTCCCCCTCAGAAAGTAGATAAGTTACCTTCAGTATTAATTTCACTTCAAAGGAATGATACAGTGATCCAACAGAATCTTCTATCGTTTTGGTTCTGCCGATTTGTAGCTGTTTTGTTTTTGACCGTTCTGGCTTCGCGAGCCGTTGCTGAAGAAAACCCGAAACAGAAGCAAACTGAAATTAGTCAAAGTGATCTGCATTCATATCAATTGCTGGCGCGAGTCGCATACCAGATCGGAAAAGAGGATCTCTCCTTACCCAAGGATGGTATCTCGGACTCTTTGATGACCGCCAATGGTCAATTAAAGCACTCACTCAAACTAACACCAGCCATGGGTACCAAAGCTAAGGTGTCAGAAACTCTGGACGTGTCTTGTAAAGTAAAATTCGATTTTCCTGAATTTCCAATCGCGAAAGCGAACATGTTTATCCCCGTCATCCTCGTTATCTCTTGTGAAAATTCAAAAACAGGGTATCTCTGGACTCAATTTGCTCGACCTGTTTTGAGAATCACAAAAGAACAACCGGCGAAGGCAGAAATATCTATGGGTGATTCCAATTTTACAGCCCCCTCTGGAGAGTATATGTTCACCACAATGCTGTTTACTCAACTTTCTCCTGAAAGGCCCCCCTTTCTATTAAACATCAAGCGAACACAATTTTCGATCAAGCCAGAAAAAGAGAAAGCCCAACTCGATCAAAAGCGTCTTGAGAACAGCGAAAAGGATCTATATACCTTTCAATTGCTGGCGCGCGTCGCATATCAGATTGGAAAAGATGATCTCTCCTTACCCAAGGATGGTATGACGGACGCTCTGATGACCGCCAATGGTCCAATAGAAGCCTCGATAAACAAACTGACGCCCGTTGCAGGTACTTCCACTAAGGCGTCAGAAATTCAAGAAATCTCCTGTAATACAAAGTACAATTGGCCCGAGTTTCCAAGTTCGAAGGCAGATATGTCGATTCCCACCTTTCTTGCTCTCTCGTGTGAAAACTCGATATCTGGGCATCTCTGGACTCAATTTAGTCGATCTGAGTTGAGGATCCATAAAGGGCAACCGGCTATGGCAGAAGAGGCTCTTATTATCAGCCGCTCTATGGATCCCGATAAGTATAAGTTAACCGCCATGATGTTTCTAAAACTTTCTCCTGAGAGCCCCCTTGTGCTATTAGATATCAAACGATCTCAATTTACAGTCAAAGCAGAAAAGAAGAAGTCGCAACACAAACAGAAAAGTGATGGCTTGAAGGAAAAAAGTAAGAAGTAGAAATCCTTGCTGTAACGAGTCTCAAATATGGCCAGAGATTTTATCAATGACTGATAGTACATCGGGGAAATCCTGGATGAAGTTGAGGAGCCGGACGAAAACGATACAAACTTTGCCGGAGTAACGGTCACAACGAACCGTAGGAGCGTTGTTCGTTATAGTAGTCCTCTTTCCAGGCCCCTGTCTGCCTTCGGGCTGCTTTCAGCTTTCAAATTCCCTCTGTCAGAAATTCATAGCTGGAACGACTGCTGAAGCTTTCCGTATATCCATTCTCCCAGGGTGCCCCCGTTCGATATACAACGACCTGATCTTCAGCGGCAGCAGTCAGCGTTGGTCCACCTGATCTAGCCCCCGTAGGGTAAAAAAAACTCAGCCGACCCGTATTTGCATGGATATTCGGCACTTGGGTCTCGTTTGATTTACTCATCTCAGACGTCTACAGCTCCACAATCTCAAACGTACTCCAGTACGTGCCTTAATATCATTGTTTTCGCTTACGCAGCATTGCAATCCGTTTTGAAACTGACCCCAGGCAGGTGGTAACCGGCCCACAAAATACACCTTGACGTGTGCAGTATTCTGAATGTGCTTCAACCCCAACATATTCAGGAGCGAATTCGATGCCCGCATCCCAGCCAACACAACGTGCCGACCAGCGGCGGAACCCGGACCGTGAAGTGTTCTGGCGAACAACGATTTCAGACCGGCTGCAATCAGAGCTTTCGATCCGTGCCTTCTGCCAGCGTGAGGGACTGAGCGAACCAGCTTACCATTACTGGCGACGCGAATTGAAAAAACGGGATGCCGAGAACACCGCTGCAGCTTCCTTCCTGCCCGTTGAAATTCAACTCCCTGCTACGCCGATTGAAATCGTGTTCTCGCACGGCACGACTGTTCGCGTCGGAAGCGGCTGTGATCGGACCACGCTCGAAACCGTGCTCGCCGCGCTGGAGCAGCGCGCATGCTGAATCTGCCGACCCGCATTTATTTCTGCACGGTCCCCACAGATATGCGTAATTATGCGGTCATCCATGCTTATGAACGCGGAACTCCCTCCGACAGAAGCCCGATCGAGTGGAAACTGTTGACCAACCTGCCTGTAGACGACCTTTTGTCGGCCATCGAGAAACTGGATTGGTATGCGCAGCGGTGGAAAATTGAGACGTTTCATAAAGTGTTGAAGTCAGGATGTAAAGCTGAAGAATCCAAACTTCGTACAGCCGAGCGATTGACCAACCAGTTAGCCGTGTTCTGTATTATCGCCTGGAGAGTGTTCTGGTTAACGATGGTCAATCGGACTGAACCTAATCTGTCGGTCGAGGTTGCCTTTACCAAATCCGAAATTCAAATACTGAATCACCTTGCAAAAAGCACAAAGCCATCATTCCCAGCAACGGTTAGTGATTACATCACAGAAGTTGCCAAGCTGGGAGGTTATCTGGCGCGCGGGAAAGACCCACCCGCGGGTAATATGGTGCTCTGGCGCGGCTTATCACGACTTACTGATATCCAAATAGGATTCGAACTAAGAAGGGGAGTTGTGGGTAATTGAAAGTTTCGTGAGACGGTTACGGCAGGTGTTCCACTCAATTCTGTCCGCGAAACTCGTCATTTACGGTACGTGTTAAAATTCGACCGTTTTCGCTTGCACCCTACGTGTACGCGGTATTCGCACGTTTTTGTGTGGACTCAAGCTCGATAAGACAATTTCCTTCTGGTAGGTCTTCAGCATGCACGTTTTAATCAACGTTTTCTGACACGAGTGGCTGGCTCTACCATAGGCGTTTAATCCGCTCTGGTCTTTCAGCTGAAAATGTTCTATATTGGGCTCGATCGACGAAATGGACTTTGTCACTCGAACAGAAAGGCCCCGGCATGAATCGCTGTCTTCCACTCCTTATTCTGACCCAAATCGTTTTCAGTATAGCTGCTAGTTCCACTGCTGAAGCTGCAGATACACAGCCTCTTACAATTAAAGAGATCAACAAGACCTGGCAACAGCGCCGCGATCGTCTGCAGGCAATACGGGTCGAGCTGTCTCTAGAAATAGCGACCAGTAAGCTGCTTCTATTTTCTGAAGAAGAAGAACCCGTCAATCCCCCCAGCACCTATTCTCCTCTGACTAAAGCAGATATGAAGCGTCTCAAAAAAGAACTGGTGATCTATCATGCCAGGTATTCAATACTGCTTGATTCCCCCAGGATTCGTTACCGCCAATGGGGACGTGTTCCTTCTGACCGCATGAAAGAGACCGTCTCATTTGATAATTCCTGCTTCAGCAATGGGCTGACAGTGACCAGACTGATGCAGTCACAAGGGACACCCTCGATCGATATATTCCAAAAAACTGAGACAAGTGATGTGTTTTCTGCCCTGTCAGAACTTCCGCTCCGCTGGGCACTCCTGGCAGGAGATCACGACCTTGGAGAAACCCTGGAGGGTTTTACAGTCCGAAGCAAAACGGAACCCATTTTGGATCTCGACTGTACCGTTTTGGAACGAACAGATTCAGAGGGTACAGCTTGTCTCTGGGTCGCTCCCAAATCACACGAATGTACGGTGCTGAAATATGAGTATCATAATGCAGATAAGTTATTGGTCTCGAGTCAAATTCAATACAAAATTGATAAAGACTGGGGGCAGGTCCCCACGACTTGCGATCTGAAATCTTTTTACGGAAATGAAGATTTACTGCGAAACAGCTACAAATATTTTTTCGATGTCCTACATGCCAAAGCAAGCATTCCAGCAGAAGAGTTCCAGGTAAAGTTTCCCCAGGGAGCACGTGTCTGGGATTCCCGTAAACGGGACGCCGACGGCAAGGTCATCCCTTATACGGTGAAATAAATTACCATTCCTTGATAAAAATGGGACACTCGCCATGCACACTCGCGCCGCCGTGTTGTATGAAATGGAGAAACCGACTCCCTATGCCGAATCGAAACCGCTGGTGATTGAAGAGCTGCAACTGGACGATCCCGGTTAAGAGACAATCATTAAATATAGTGACCGGGTAAATGATGTTAATCCTACTCGATCTTCCAGGCATAGTGCATCACTCGCAACTTATTTCGCATCTGGTCAAGGAGTTTGGGCGATTGGTAAACGGCAGTGGTCATGTTACATGATCCTGATAGAGAGAAGAGGATCAACATCCGCTGTCATGTTGGTCTTCCCTGAATAATCCTAAAAATGGACGTAAGTTCACATTGCGACAATTGATAATAGACAGAAATCCTGATAAATTTAGACAGAATCAAATTCTGTCTATCAATAGTTCTGTCGCCAAGGCCCACCGATGCAATACACTTTGATCGCCGCCGCTGGTCTCGCAGAAGCAGCTTGGATGATGGCCATGATGCTAATGGGCGGTGGCATGCTAGTCATCTGCTTCGTCGCTTTTCTGACCTTAGAAACTGCCTCACGAAAACTCGCGGTTACTTCTGTCGTGTTGCTTATCGCATTCACATTGTTTTTCTAACCTTGGTATTGTTTTGTTCCGTTCGAGGCTGATGCGTATGATGATCCGGATGTCGTTTCAGCTGCGGACGATTTCCGAATCGTCGGAATTGCGTGGGTCCTCACATCACTTTTTGTACTCGTATCTTCAACAATTGCATGGCTAAAGAAACGGTGGCCATCTTCAATGGATACAGCTCAAACCACATTGTAGAATCATGGACTGACATTAATGTCTGTTCAGTTGGCGTACGGCGCATCGGCGCGGCAGAAATCGGGTAAGGGCCGCCATCGCTGACGACCCTCCCCACACCACCTGACATGCGGGTCCGCATCAGGCGATTCCTCGAAGCGGAGCAAGGTCGCACCAGAGTTGTTTGAGCGAAAGAAGTCCTAACTGTTCGTGCAGCCATCTGTTGGGCATTGCAAATCGCATTGCTGGTGTCCGCGAGAGACGCCAGTAGCTTTTGCGACTGATCGCGTGTTTGATCGCAAAGTCGAGGCTCACCCCCCAGACGCACAAGGTTCTTCACCTTCGTGCGTGGACGACGCCACTGTTTCCAGAAGCACATCCGAATCCGGCGGCGAACCCACCCATCCAGTTTGTCGAATAAATCAAACTGTTGAGCCAGTCCGAAGTAACCGATCCAGCCTCGCACATAACGGTTGAGGTCGGTCAAGCGACGCTGCATCGAAACGCCACGGCTACAACCGCTGAGTTCTTTGACGCGTCGTTTAAAGGATTTCAGCTTCTTAGGTGCGACAGAAATCGTCACACGCTTACTCGTAAATGCAAACCCGAGATATTCGCAGTCTCGGGATAATCTCACGCTGCTCTTTTCCTCGTTCACAACGAGTTTCAGAACCTGCGTCAGATATCGCTGCACCGACGAGAACACACGCAGAGCACTTCATTCGCTGCGAACGAAGATGACAAAGTCATCCGCGTAACGCACGAACTTTAGCTTGCGGCGTTCCAGTTCCTTGTCGAGATCATCCAGCAGGATGTTACTCAACAAAGGTGACAGAGGTCCGCCTTGCGGAGAGCCTTCGTCCGTCGGTTGAACCACGCCCTCGACCATTACGCCCGCTCGCAGGAAGCAGCCGATCAGTCGCAGCACACGCACGTCGTGAACCTTGCGGCTCACACGAGACATTAACACGTCATGTTGGACTCGGTCAAAGAATTTTGAGAGATCCACATCGATGCAATGTTCGTGACGTTGCCGGATGATCTGCTGAACCCGCTTCGCGGCTCCATGAGCGGATCGGCCGGGGCGAAAACCGAAACTCGATTCCGAAAACTCCGGATCGAAGATCGGTGTCAAAACCTGAGCGATGGCTTGTTGAATGAGACGATCGAGCACGTTTGGAATACCGAGCGATCTCTCGCCGCCACTGTCTTTCGGGATGGTTTTCCGACGCACCGGAGCGGGTCGGTAAGTGCCATCCAGAAGCTGCTGTTGAATCGCGGGCCAGTGTTCAGGACACCAGCTCTCGAACTCGCGGATCGTCATGCCATCAGGACCGGGAGCTCCTCGGTTCTTCTTCACACTTCGCCACGCACGTTCAAGATTTCCCGAATCAACAACTTTTTCTAACAAGTCTGCGTCTGGTGAGACGCTCAGGGACGGCGTGTCAACGAATACCGGATCGGTCACCTCCGGGCGGAGGAATTTCGCGGACAGTGTTGGTTCGTCTCCGTTCCCGAAGTCGAACGTTCGCTACGTGGCACCTCGATCCAAATTCGTCGGTCGCTCCTCTCTGTTCTTCATGGTTCGGTCCTTCCTGTCGTCGCTGGAATGCGACGATGCAGTACAATGACCTCGGCTGACTTCCGCCACACACCAACATCGTTATCCGAAGCACCTCGGTAGCATCCGAATACTGAAGCACTTCATCAAAGAAGTTGTCGATGTCCCGTCGCTGGAGTGCTTTAGTCTTTTGAAAGAACTGCGCACTCTTAGTTGTGTGAATGTCGTCAGACATCGGACCTGGCCTCGAACATAATGTAGACGTGTCAGCCCACTCCTTTGCTTTTTTGTTAGACCGATCCATCGACAGTGGAGAATCTCCTCGACCGAGCACCAGTGTAATGCACAAAGTTACTCATCATCACACTTATGTACGGTTTTCATCGCATCATTCGCCCCGTACCTTCCTCAGCGACGGCAGCCGACAGTTGGTAGCCAATCGCAACTATGGCACAAGGAGACACGAAATGCCAACACAAATCAGCTTTCAGAATGGCAAAAGCAAGGCTGCTGGCTTTAATCCGCGCCCCTGTGTGAGGGGCGATTCATTTCGCCCACGCCGCAACCGGGGCAACTGCTGTTTCAATCCGCGCCCCTGCGTGAGGGGCGATTCTGAGTCTGAGGAGTGACATTAACAGAACTTAGTTTCAATCCGCGCCCCTGCGTGAGGAGCGATCTTATCAGCAGGTATTAGAGCAGCTTCGCAACTTGGTTTCAATCCGGGCCTCTGCGTGAGGGACGATATTTTCTTATGTTGTTACCAATAAAGAGGAAATCGAGTTTCAATCCGCGCCCCTACGTGAGAGGCGATGGCCTTCAGCATGCTCCCCGGGGGTAAACTCGTCGTTTCAATCCGCGCCCCTACGTGAGGGGCGATGGATACACAACTGGGTAACATCCCAACCGTAGCGGGTTTCAATCCGCGCCCCTACGTGAGGGGCGATGCTACTCATATATCAAATTGGGTGAGATGACAGAAGTTTCAATCCGCGCCCCTACGTGAGGGGCGATGTCGGTGTCAGGGGTGCTCAGTTCAAAGACTATCTGTTTCAATCCGCGCCCCTACGTGAGGGGCGATGGAGGCAGGAATGAAACCAACTGACTCACAAGTAAATGTTTCAATCCGCGCCCCTACGTGAGGGGCGATGCTAGTTTTATCACGGAAGCCATCAGAGCAAATCAGTTTCAATCCGCGCCCCTACGTGAGGGGCGATGGCTAGACCGTATATCAGCACTTGAGCGCGAAAACGTTTCAATCCGCGCCCCTACGTGAGGGGCGATGCTGAAACACCTTGTCGGTATAACTTGACGTAAAGCGTTTCAATCCGCGCCCCTACGTGAGGGGCGATGCCAGACCCCTGTTTAATCAACCATATGTACCGCTGTTTCAATCCGCGCCCCTACGTGAGGGGCGATGTGAGGGGGATGGTTACTCGCTGTACGCCAACATTGGTTTCAATCCGCGCCCCTACGTGAGGGGCGATGTGCGAAACCGTCAACGTTTAAACTTACTGAGAAAGTTTCAATCCGCGCCCCTACGTGAGGGGCGATGACGTCGGTTTTATCTGCTGGTTTCTGATTCGCCAGTTTCAATCCGCGCCCCTACGTGAGGGGCGATGTTAAATTTTCATCGCCATCCCATTTAACGATTGTGTTTCAATCCGCGCCCCTACGTGAGGGGCGATGTATGAGATCCTACTCTCCACTGCGAAGGCTGCCCATGTTTCAATCCGCGCCCCTACGTGAGGGGCGATGGGGCTTGTGCAGTATTTCACTGCAAATGTGACAACGTTTCAATCCGCGCCCCTACGTGAGGGGCGATGAATTAGATTACTTGCGGTGCTCGCTCTTCATCGAGTTTCAATCCGCGCCCCTACGTGAGGGGCGATGTTGGATTCGCTTATCGAAAAAACAGGCATGGATGTTTCAATCCGCGCCCCTACGTGAGGGGCGATGTAAAAAAGGGTATGACGACGGTGTTGTTGGTGGGTTTCAATCCGCGCCCCTACGTGAGGGGCGATGGTGCTGATGATGAGGGTAAATTCCTCGACAGCGTGTTTCAATCCGCGCCCCTACGTGAGGGGCGATGTCGGCACGGAAGCACAAAGACATCACCGACAATCGGTTTCAATCCGCGCCCCTACGTGAGGGGCGATGACGCAATGGATACCGCAAACGATATCTATGAGCAGGTTTCAATCCGCGCCCCTACGTGAGGGGCGATGGATGCGTCGACTTGTGGGCGGACTGTGCCACCGTGGGTTTCAATCCGCGCCCCTACGTGAGGGGCGATGGTCGTACAATGCGAGTTTTTCTTCTTCCTCTCCCCAGTTTCAATCCGCGCCCCTACGTGAGGGGCGATGCTCAAGGTGCCTATCGATCATCGACTCCATTTCGGTTTCAATCCGCGCCCCTACGTGAGGGGCGATGCCTGTAAGGGCCGGCATGTGATGGGCGAAATCTCGGTTTCAATCCGCGCCCCTACGTGAGGGGCGATGTAAACGACCTTAAACGACCCAGGAAATACTATGGCGTTTCAATCCGCGCCCCTACGTGAGGGGCGATGCTCAGAAGAGTCCTGTAATCTAGCCGCCGACACAGTTTCAATCCGCGCCCCTACGTGAGGGGCGATGGGTGGAATCTACAGCACATCCAAACGATGACGAGTGTTTCAATCCGCGCCCCTACGTGAGGGGCGATGGTTGCCGCCGATAATATGGTAGGCGTTATCCACCGAGTTTCAATCCGCGCCCCTACGTGAGGGGCGATGAGCGATGTTGTAAATCGTTAGCTGGAATGCGGCCAAATTGATTGATCCGCGAAACAACCGTTTTTTTGAATTGATTTACTTGTTCGCTATAATTCAAAATATCTAAACCTTTATTTAGAATCAAGTTAATAGAATTGCGAACCTATAGGCTTCAATGAGCGCGCATTAGGTTCGCAATCAGAAACACTGATGTCGGGAAAGTTTACATAATCAAGGGACCATCAATATTATAGGATGCTTTTGTCCCATGATGTTCTACTCTGCGTTCCCAGTTATTTCCCAGATTATAAAAGCGGAGACTGTCCTGGGAAAGGTCAGCAATATCTAAAAGCATTGCTTTATAAATAGTCCACTGGCCGGCATCGGCCTTGATTTCGAAAACCGAATTTTGGACGCGCTGACCGATATTCTCGCAAGCCTTGGCGATTCGACGCAGTCGTTTCTGGCCTTTTGGATCTGATGTGGAAATATCATAGGTGACAAGGACATACACGAGAATAGTGTCCTTTATTTCCAGAGAAAAGGAGGGTAGAGATCCAGATCACCTCTGAGATGACGGGCGAGCAGACGTGCCTGGATGAGTGGCAGGATTCCGATCGTGATCTTTTCATTGATAAAAGGATGGAAGATATCTTCACTTTTTCGCTGTTGCCAGGATGTGAGAATTGTGCGTCTGGCTTCTGGGGAGATGAGCACAGCACCGTTTTCCAGTGTCTGAAAAGCAGAAGCAGTGAGTTGCTGCCGATTGATTAAAGAGAATACTAAACGGTCTGCGAGCCAGGGACGAAATTCTTCCATCAGGTCGAGAGCCAGACCAGGCCTGCCGGGACGATCACGGTGCAGATATCCGACGGCGGCATCTAAACCAGTGGCTTCACACGCAGATCGTATATCATGTGTGAGCAGCGTATACACAAAAGACATTAGTGAATTGATTGGATCAAGGGGAGGTCGTTTAGATCGCTTTTGGAATGCGAAGCGTTCCTGAAACTGGGTTTGTAGAGAGTTAAAAGCAGAGAAGTACTGTGCGGCTGCTTCTCCTTCGATTCCGCGTAGTTCACTAATGTCTGAGGAAGTCGTAGCTGCTTCGATGGCAATTTTCATCCGAGTGGCTGACTTATCGATTGTCTGGACACGCGGTTCTAATTCGTTGGCATCTCGAATGGCTCTGCGTAAAACAGTCCGACAGTTGGCAAGTTTTCCCAAAACAAAAGCACGTGCCAGTTCAAACGTCCGATTTTCGCTATCCGCGGCCCGATACTGTTCCCTGCGAAGCAATACATTACCAGATGTAAATCCCTGGATCAAAGCTCGAAAACGTCCCCGTTCGTCGAGGAGTGAAATCGAAATGCCGGACTGGCTGGCTGCCTGCATTAATTGCGGACTTAATCCAATCCGTCCAATACAAATGATGCTATCGAGATTATGAAAGGGAAGACGTGCCTGAGTTTTGTGATCCAGGCGAATTGAAACGGTATCTCCGTCCTTTGCTAAGTAAGATCCTTCCGTTGTGACAAAGAGCGTATTTAAATGGGTTTTCATAATCAACTCACTGTCATTTCAAAGAATGATTGACCTGCTGGTTCAGCCACTGACTGACTGAGTTTTGTTGGAACGATTGTGGTAAACATAGATCGTAAAGTGAGCAACTTTGGCACTTCGGACCAAATTCAGCTTGTGGTGTGCGGCCGGATGTAATCAGGTCATGCATTTGCTGAATGGTATCGATAGTGGTTTGTCTCAGTGATTCATCCAGAACAACTTCATAACGGTGTTGCTTTTTTCCATAAAAAAGCAGACCTTTGCTGATTGATACATGTAACATTTCTTCCAAACATAAAGCCTGGGCACATAGTTGCACCCGGTCTGAATCATTTTGTTTCGGCTGACCACGCTTGTACTCAATTGGCAGTATTGTCCAGTCGGCTAAGGAACGCGTGCGATACTGATGAATGACTTCCTTGAGAGTTCCTTTGACAGCTTGAGATTCCAGATCAGAGGGGGGATGCCACTCGATAATATCAGCCTTGCCAATCAATCCATACTTCAAGCTGTGTAAAGGCAGATCCCGCGTAATACGAATGCCATCCCGGGTCGTCGATTTACCACTTTCAGCTCTCTTGTGCAGGAGATGTCCTTCTGCAGTCCACTGATTGTCAGCCCAGAGACGCTCGAGATGAATCAAGGCACATTGTCTCGGGCAGAAAATTAAATGCTGTAGCGCTGAGATCGGAACCAGATCATCTTCATTAAATGACATTAGTTGCACTCCAAACTTGAGAATGCAAAACCAGGTTGTTGAGACTGAATAATTTAAATATCCCCCCGGACTAAACGTTCGGGGGAGTCATCTTAGATCTTTCTTTCGATTGAAATTCCGGAAGGGAGATCGGAGTCATCTACTGAGACCGAGTAATCACTAAACGAGCGGGGTGGTCCAGCTTCCCCGTTTGAGGCAGTACGTTCTATTTTGACACGACTAAAGAGTTTATGTGCTGGAGCATTACCCAAGGGGCTTTCATGCTGGAACACAATCAGCTCTTGTGGCGACATCTGACCTCGCGCCGCAGCACGATCATGATCAAACATATTAGCCAGTGCTGACCACAGAAGCTCCAGGTCTTCATCGTTGCTGTCAAAACCCGTTTGAGCAGCAAGATTGGCGTTAACAAAGCCGTGCATCCGGTAGAGGCCATAGGGGACTGTGAACTTACGTCCCATAGTGCGATTATCCCCCTGTTGTTTTTCTGCTTCTTTCTCGGTCGTAACTGCACAGCGTGTGATGGAGTGTTCCGAAGAGATTATCGGATCAATGCTTCGGCCAAATGTAAATTGAATGGGGCCGCGTACCTGACCCGCGTTAACTTCGGTGGTCATTACTGCGCCGAAAGCGCGAATGTCATAGAAATTCTCACACATCCAGTGCGTTATTTTTTGTGCTTCTTCAACTTTCTTGGGTAGTTTCTTTGATTCAGATTTCAGTTTTGAGGCCTGGTAGGCCCGTTCATGCTGCTGATTCAGCACTGCCTTTTCCTTGATATAGATTTCGAAAGGAGGCTGCTCCTCTTTTATGAGCCCCACATAATTTCGAATTTTTCGTTTGATACAGACATCGGTTACCAATCCCTGACCGGTTTCTGCATCCAGGCGGGGAAGATTGCCGGCATCAGGATCGCCATTGGGATTGCCATCGGTGACATCAAACAGATAAACAAAATCGTAACGGTGATTCATGAGATGATTCTTTCTTTTGTATTTAGTGAAGAGTCGCGTACAGATGACCCTGAAGAATGATTTCGATTCAGCTTTTGCCGCCTCTTGAGATATCAAGATCAAGCAGCATTGTCGTCAGTTTTAGCTTTGGTCTTTTTTGTGAAGATATCCTGACGTTGGTGGTAATATCCCAAGGCGAACAACCCCTGTTGCGACAAAGTCAGATGACTTGGGAATACATTCAGTTTCTGACAAATATCCTGAATCCGCTTTTCATGATAGGACTTTTTCGCAGGTTCCAGCTTTCCCAGGTGATGTTGATTCATGCGAATCAAGCGGGGAAAAACAGAAGCCGGTGTTGCCGATGCGGCGCCAAAGAAACGGTCTTTAATGGTGGCATTCAAGCCAGGTAAAGCGTCTTCCTGGGATTTTTCCAGTTCAGCAAATAATCGCCCCATGTGATAGGCAGGATCGGGGTATTCTGGGTCGAGGGACACGGAGATCTCCTTTGTTAATTGGAAATGTTTTTGTATGCGGTTTTGACGATTCAGACAGGCTTTTAAGAGGGATACACGACGGTAATTAATTTGACGATCCATGCGAATCCGTCGTAAAATACTGGAGTACAACATCTGTGGATAAATTTGGCCGGAAAGAATGGCTTTCATCACGGAACCAGCTAGTAACGGAGGTAGATCCTTAGTGTCGCGTACTGTTTCCGCGAGTAACTGCCATAGAGGGGGCATCGCCAATTCTTTTTCAGGTTTACCGCAAATCTCCAGATCATGCATATGCTGACTGAGGTGAGCAAAGATTTCTCCCAGCGAACTCATATACCAGAATCGAACAGAAATCCGGGCAGCATTGGGAGACAGGCCCAGAACATAAAATGGTGTTTCGGGATCTCCAAACTCCTGCGTCGGATATTGGCCACGTGCCACCTGTTTGAGCAACCTACCTAAGTTTTCTCGCTGCGATTCGTCTTCGGCTTTGAGATCAGGGTCCATGAAGGCGGAAAAAAGATGTTCCATTGGTGAGGCTCGTTCTGTCCAGAAAACGACAGTCGCATCACCGATGGTAAAACTTCGTTTGTTATCACGCGACAAGAGATAATTTAAAGCTGTACAATATTGAAATGCGGCCTGTTCGCTCACTGGTGCATTGAATGATTGTTCCTTATGGTAAGATTCATAAGCAGTCGCATTAAAGGAGACTATCGAAGCTCCTGCGGACTGTGCCCCGCGGACTCCTTTTATTTTCGGCTCATGTAACCGAGCCAGTCTTTGCCGTTTTCCGCTTACCAGACAAAACGCATTCACAACGTCCTTACTGTCTTGATGTGCTTCTAATTGCTGATTCCACCATGCTTTGATTTCCGCCGTTTCATGTACATATCCTTCCTCTCCGGATATCTGAAAGACCAGAAAACCTGTGGAAACTTCAGCCAACTCCGGGTGGTTAGCAGCTAATTCAGGATTCCAGGACTTTAAGAAATTACAAACTGCTGAATAGCTGGGATGGTTGATTTCCTGTTCCAGACCGAGGTGATAATCACGCGATGCTTCAAACGATTCCCGCGTGCGTTCCGGTTTCTGGTCGTCAGCCTTATAACCCAACAGGTAGCTTGAGTTATCCCAGAGAAAACATGGATTCAGACCAGAACCGGAAGGTTTGGCTCCGCCACACACCTGGATTTCCTGCGCTACCATTCGCTTGCCGGCTTCACGACGGATATCAGAAAACTGAATCAACTTCCCTTTTTTGTTAATTACGATGCAAAAGCTGATTTTTTGAGAACTGTAACCGTAAGGGGCGATCTCTATCTCCGGATCTTCAGCCAGCCTTTCATAAAATTGGTTGAGTGATTGCAAGATCACGACAGCACCTCATTTCCGTGAAACGGAGGAACTTCGATCACACCATCATTCATGACAGCGCGGAAAAATCGGGGAGTACAATCGTCATCAAAATCGATGTCGTGCAGCATGTAGCCCAACTCTTTCTGTCCCTGCAGGGACTCAGGGCAGGCAGCAATTTCTAATGGGTCAATCCATTCATAATCACAGGAGAATTCACGACAACCCAGATAAGGTTGTTGGAAGTGCTGCCCTTTATCGACCCGTCGTTTGAACATCTCGTAATGTTTTTTGGGGTGCTCTGACTGATCCCGTAGCTCGAAATGGGCTTCGATGACATAATCAACATGACGCAAGACAATCGCCGCACGCTGTTGACGATCTTCATCCACATACAGTCCCAAATGTCCTTTACCTTCTTTCATGGACTTTTTGGGGCCATTCACAGAAATCTTACTTGCCACTTCATTTCGTCGAATATTCATGAATCGAATCGGAGCATGGACATGAATACGGTCAACACACCAGCGGATTTGTGGCTTCCAGTAGATTGCTTCGAGAACACCACGTGCGGCAGACGGAGTTATGACATCATACGAGACCCGCTCTACTTTCATCTCGGGACGAGTAAAACAGGCGTAGTCCCCCCACAGACGAAGGAAGATGGATGTATTTTTCATCAGTTGTCCTTTCATTCAGAATACAGATTGCGAAACATCCAGAATTCCTGCCTGCTGAGGCATAAATCCTAGATAATTAAAGTCATAGCAACTCAAATTTATCAGTTCGAAATAGCCTGTCGGTTGCCCTTCTGCATCTAATAGTTCAGAGATGTCTTTTCCCAGCATGGTATGTATCGCGAATTGATTCAGGCCAACCGTATAACGCTGCAAGATTCGCAGCAGTTTCCGTTTTAGCATGGTGGTCGTTGTCTGGTCGAGGGACATCAGACAGGCTCTTAGTTGAGATAGTGCCTGGCGGGATTTTTCGTCGAAGGGAATAAATACAGAGGTTTGATAGTCGTCGATCAGGCGAAATCTTTTTGCAGCTTCACGATAGTAGAATTCCGGAGTGCCATCTTTGAGAGAGACGCGGAACTGGTCCAGGATGTTGTTTTTATCCCATTCTTGTTTGTGCGACCAATAGTTTAATCGGAAGTATTGATTGATCGCAGGGAGAGATAACCAGCCATGACTATGAAGTGGACTTTCTGCGTCGCGCATCATTGTTAGAGTCGTCTCAGCAGTTCGTTTGAGATAGCCACATAGTCGCGTCCAACCATCTCCCGTTGGTTCAAAGACATAGACGTCGGCTGAATCCTGTTTCCCTTCACGGTTACAACGACCGGCTGCTTGTGCAATACTGTCCAGACCAGCGATTGCTCTGAAAACGACAGGGAAATCGACATCGACGCCTGCTTCAATCAGTTGTGTACTGATTACACGACACGACTTTCCCTGAGCGAGCCTGCTTCTTATTTCGTCCAGTTTCTGGAATCGATGTACGGCACACAGATTCGTACTCAGGTGATAGAGTCCATTTGATGACCCCTGTTCTTTCAGATTTTCAAATAATCTGGCAGCATCTGGTTTGGAATTGACGATACAGAGAAAACTTTCATGTGTTATCAATTTATCCAGTAACGATTCTTGCGAAACGGGACCCAGTGACCGAACTTCGACCCGTTTCATTTGCTTCGACAGTGCATCCGGTGCCGGCATGATTTCTCTGACGTCTTTTAGACCAGTGTCAAACTGATCCCGATGCGTGATGGCTGGCTGGGTTGCCGTACATAAAATGATGGTGCAACCGTAATTCATAACCAGTTCCTGTAAGGCCTTGAGGCAGGGTTTCAAAAACTCTACCGGAAGTGTTTGTGCTTCATCAAGAATAATGACTGAATTGATCAATCGATGTAGTTTTCGACAACGTGATGGTTTGGCTGCGAATAACGACTCTAACAGTTGGACATTCGTCGTTACGATTAGAGGAGCATCCCAGTTTTCTGTTGCCAGTCGGGAGGCATACTTTTCCTGATCAGGATCGACATTTGAGTGGTGTTCCAGAACGAGATCTGTATCCAGCGTATCGAACAGATTTCGAAACACCCCGGCTGTCTGCTCTACAATACTAGTAAAAGGAATGGCATAAATAATTCGTTCTTTGTGATGGCATCGGCGATGCTTCAGCGCGAAAGCCAAACTGGAGAGAGTTTTTCCACCACCTGTCGGAACAGTTAATGAAAAGAAACCAGGGGCTTCTTTCGCTTTTTCCAGGCATGAATTCAAAATGTTTTGACGGATTTCTGAGACTTTGGAACGTGATTGAATACTTTTACTTGCTAAATCCTGATGCAACGCTTCTTCCATCGCTGTCCAAATCGCATTATCCAGAAGGACTGGCCGATAATTTGTGCGATCGGGAGACATGAACTCTTCCGTTGCCAGGTAATCACTGTCCACCAGACAGGAGAATAACATGCGATTCCAGAACGCAAGCTGAAAGGGGAAACCAGAATTTGACTTCATGATTTGAGGCATGGCAGGAGGCTGCATCTGATGTATCTGCTGAGGGATCTCTTCCAATGAAATTAGAGTCGATGTATCACTGAGACGTGCAGAGAGCGAAGATGCTCTACCCGGTTCTGCATTTTCGTCTGCATAATCAGGCAAACCGGCGTGGTGCCCCATAATGCAATACGCAAGCAAATAAGCCAGTGGCTTTTCATTTGGTGATGGGAAGCTTTGGATGGCATGCTGAGCACCAAAACTGGAATGGTTCACACGACTGGTCTCTTCCAGATGTGAAAGGTAACCATTGGCTTGCAGCAGATAAGCCTGAAACCGGGAATCATATTTTCCCAGATCGTGCCAATATCCCAACAATCTGCCCCAATCAGTTGCATTAAGTTTTTTGAGAATTCCAGTGCATACTCTGTTACGAGTTCCAGATGTGCTTCTAATGGCTCCCATTCTTCAATAGGACGATCCTTCAGTGAATGGCCGAAATATTCAGTCATAGGAACGATCTCCCAAGGAATAAGAGTCGAGCATCAGATCCAGTTCCTCGCGAATCGTCTCCACCAGTTCCTCAGGTTCAAGTACACGGGCATGTCTTCCAAAACTGAGAAGCCAGGATCGAATTTCTTCAAATCCGGTCAATTGATATTCTGCAATCACCGAACCATCATTGTTGAAACTGAGATGTTGACTTGTATGAAATTTCTTTTCCTGCAAGATTCTTACTACAGGGGGAGAAAAGCGAATGCGAATGGTCTGGGGAGCACGTTCTTCAGCGAAGATACCAAATGAATGTTCCAGATATTTGGCGGGATGGAAATCTTTGGGCCTCTGAAAGGTCATCAGGTTCGGTTGCACATCCACTTCTGAAATCCGATCTACTTTAAAAGTCCGGATTGCTCCGTGATCCAGCGACCAGGCAATCAGATACAAAGCGCCTTTATGAAAAATCAGGGCGTAGGGATGGATGTCATACAAAGTGACTGGTTCAGTTGAACGGAGAGATTGATAAGTGATCACAGTCAATCGATGATCTTCAATCGCCAGCATCAACTGGTCAATCAGTTCAGCACGCTCGGCATAATTGACAATATGGTGATTTGTCAGATGGACTGCTGATGCCAGT